>JALWZT010000311.1 GCA_027002405.1 Anaerolineae bacterium
CCCACGCCCTGCCCGCAGACCGGGAGCGCACCGCGGTGCTGCTCATCGACTCCGACCTGGACGTCTCCCCCATCGCCGCCCGCGCCGTGCCCCTGGCCAGTTTGGACAAGCTGGCGTCGGTCTTTGCACTGCTCATCCCCGATCGACGCCTTTGATCAGGACGCGGATGAACACGGAAAAACACGGATGATTTTCAGAAAGAATCCGTGTACGAAGTCCGTGTGTATCCGTGTCCTCTCTTCATTCCCACAGGAGAACCCCTCATGTCACGCAACCAAATCGATGAACTGACGAAACTACTCACCGCCGCCCAACAGCTCCAACAGCTCGTCGCCGACCTCGACTGCGGGCCGCTGGAATGCCACGCCTGCGTGGACACCGACGACATCGCCTACATTGAGCTCAACATCGACGGCGATGGCGCCGCCCGCACGGTTACTGACTGGGCCTTCGCCCTCCGCACCCTGGTGGACCTGGCCCACACCGATTGGCCCGTGGGACAGCTCTACGAAGCCTTCCGTCAGGCCCTCTGCCAGACCTCCGCCCATCCCGACGAGGCCCTGCCCGAATGGGAGGAGGTGGAGCGGCTCATGGAGGAGCAGGCCCGCGTGCGCCGCGTCTACAAGAACCTGCTGGCCTTCCTGGAGCGGCCCGACACTTACGCCCATTTCCTGGACACCCAGGTGCGGGCGCTGCTGACCGCCCATCCCCGGCTCACGCCGCAGCGGGCCAAGGCCATCATCGCGGCCGTGGCCCTGGACAAACTCCAGGAGGAGCTGGAGCTGGCGCAAGGCGAGAAAGCCACGCCCGAGTTTGCGCAAATGTATGACGCCTGGATCAGCGCCGGCGGCGCGGGCTTCGGTCAGTGGCTCAGGGACTGGTCGGGCAGCGACTCCCTCTGCGACGACCTCCATCGCTACCGCAATGGCCAGCTCCCCTGCGCCTCGTCACAGAAACCCTTGTAGTGAGACTCACCCCACACCACCTCACTTACCTTTTTCACCAGGACGAACATAGACGAAGGGACGAATGTGGACGAACCCCATCGTCTATATTCGTCTTTTTCGTCCATCTTCGTCCCCACCCACACGCATCCATCCGCAACGCCGCGTCCGACATTGGACTTCGGACTTCGGACTGCCCCCCACAGGAGCCTCATCATGCACACGATGCCCACCATCGACCTCCAGCAGGTCTTCGGACCTCACCTCTACCAACACGTGCTCACCCTATTCTACGACGGTGACGCCCTGGCCTTCCACGACTTCGCCCTGGATGCCCAGGAACACAGCGAGGTCTTCGAGTTCGCCATCGCCGTGTGGGACAGCACCGGCACGCTCATCCAGCGGCTGGAGCTGCCCATCGCCAGCGCCGATGACAACCAGGCCGTGGCCAAGGCCCTGGCTGCGGCCGAATTCCTGGTTCACTCGGGCCTGGCCACAGGCCATCCCGAGGATATCGCCGTCCTGCTCCTCCACCGCGCCATCGACCTCATCACCCTCATGCCGCCCGACTGACTCCCCACTATTTCACGCGAATCCATCCGCAACGCCGCGTCCGACATTGGACGTTGGACACACCCCCACAGGAGTTCCCATCATGTCTCAGACGATCACTCAACCCAAATCCCCTCACACGAAACCCAACGGCAACGACGCCGCTCCCGTTCCCGCCACGCAGGCCCCTGCGCCCCTGTGGCTGTGCGACGTTACCAAACAGCCGGTCGCTACCGACGACTGCCTGGCCTGCAGCCGCAACGGACGGCCCAACGCCTGCTCCTTCACCCCACCCATCCTCGAAGCCCTGCGCGCCTCCATGAAGAGCGACCCTGCGCTCAAGGCCATCCACTCCCTGGCCGCACAGCAGGGCGTCACCGTCCTGCGGGTGAGCAGCCTCACCGGCTGCACCCGTCAGGCCTGGTATCGCCTCACCCAGGGCACGCCCCTGGAGACGCCGAGCCGCCACTGGGCGCGGCTGCGGGGAACCATCTTCCACAAGGCCCTGGAGAGCATGGCCGAGAAGTCGGTGCTGGCCGAACAGCGCTTCGTGGTGGACCTGCGGGCCTTTGGCGTGGACGCCTGGATCGCGGGCATGGTGGACCACTATGACCCCGCCACGGGCGTGCTCACCGACCTCAAGACCATGAACGCGTGGAAGCGGCTGGCCAGTTACCCCGACCTGCCGCGAGAGCATCACATCGCGCAGGTGTGGATTTACGGCTGGCTGCTGGAGAAGGCGGGCCTGGGCTACCCTCGGGCCATGGCCATCACCTACATGACCATGGGCGACATTCGCACCGTGCCCGTGCCGCTGCCCACGCCCGAGGGACGGCAGTTCGTCGAGGCTCGGATTGTGGCCAAGGCCAGGGCCATCGTCAAGGCCGACCCCACCCTGGGGCCGAAGGGCGACCCGCGGGAGGACTGGCAATGCCGCTACTGCCTCTACAAGGCCGCCTGCCCCGATCGACGGAAGAGCGAGAAGAAGAGCGGCAAGTAGCAGGTGTGCAGGTAGCAAGTGCGCCGACCTGCCACTTGCGACGTGCAAACTTGCATCCAACCGGTATGAAGTTCTCTCTCCCACCAAACGCCCCGGACTGCGCTGGCTCATGGCCTTCTGCGTCCTGCGGGCGTTTTTTGTGGAGCCTGAAGTGGGTATGGGCAGGCGAAGTGCCGTCAACTGGCGGCAGGTGCTGGCAAGTGACGGCAATGGTTTTTGCTGCCCTACGGGTTTTTGGTGTATGCTCGTGATATTATCATCTTTCGTTTTTTATCTGGTGAGGTTATTGATGTCTTCTCAGATAATCTTCTCGCAAAACGCCTTTTCTGGCGCACCTGTGCGAGAAAATGATTTACGCTATATTGTAAATGCCATCAGTCATGACAAATGTTGTGCTGTGGTTGCGCCCAGTAATATGGGGAAATCAAAACTCTTGTATTCTTTACAGACGGAGGAAGTGAAATCGTTTTGCGTGGGAAAGGATAATAAACCGGTGATTATGGTGTTCACCGATTGCCTTCCAATCGAGACGGAGACAGGTTTTTATCAGCAGATATTGAACGACCTGATTCTGAAACTAGAAAGTGTTGTAGACCGGGCGGGTGTTCCCAAACAGGAGATCAATATCAACTTCCCTTTAAGAGCGCTTACAAGGTTGCAGAAAGATGCAAATGAACTTATGACGATTGAAGATGGCAAAGCTGCGCTATTATTGATTGATCGGGCTTTGCAAAGATTGCTTCGTCAAACAAACCTCAAGATCGTTTTTATCTGGGATGAATTCGAACAGATTTTTGAACGGCTTCCGGGCAGGACGTTTAAGAAATTCAGAGCGATTCGTGATACGTCCGGGTCGAGGATCCTTTGTGTATTGGGATTGACCCGTCGATTAAGCCGAATTCGACCTGATGATGCGCTCTTTGAATTCCGTGAAGTGTTCAAGATGAATACGCTGGTTCTTCGACCTCTGGATAGAGCTGATTCCGAGCGGTTTTTGCATTATGTAGCCACATCGAATGATTACAATCTTGATGATGAGTTGAAAGATAGAATTATCTCTTTATCTGGTGGGCATCCTGGCCTGATGGAACGCATTTTGACCTTGTGGGCCAGAGGGGAGGTGTCGCCCGAAGCGAAGGACGTGGTAGAAGAACTATGCCATGATGAGAGATTGAAAGAAGAATGTCGCAGACTTTGGGAAGAACTCGATCAGAGCGAACGGAATTTGTTACTTACTTTGGCAAAACAAGCACCCCTGTCTGATACCGAGTCATTGGAATATCTACTGGAGGCAGGCATCCTTCGGAAGGAAAATGGGCACTATTGTGTTTTCAGCCCTGTTTTTGCCAGGTATATTGTCAACCGTATCTCGAAAAGCAATGGGCTTAAAGTTATCGGTGACAATGTCTATATAGACAATGACAACATCACAGACCAATTAGGGACTAATGCGAAGGCATTGATATTGTATCTATGGGAAAATAAGCGGACGCCCAGAACAATAGATGCCATAAGTTACCGTCTTTGGGGCAGAGCCAAGGCGGACGCGAATGTTCGGCAAGCAATCAAACGAGCGCGTGAGGTCATCGAACCTTTTTATTCTTCACGAAAATATATTTATCTCATTAACATACGTGGTAAAGGATATCTGCTAAACCCAAACCCACAGGCTCAAATTACTCTAGCGTACGATGAATTGAGTTGCCAGTCTCGTGATGAGGATATTTCATCGCGCTGATTACGATAAAAATGAGGTGAAGTGGGGAAGGGGAAAACGTACAGGGGAAATTTTGAGGTAATTCTTCGCAGGGATGATGTCTTTCTGGGGACGCCAGGGATATGGGGAGAAACCGAAAAGTGTGACAAATGTGACGACGTGTGACAGAAAAATGTCACATATCTCGTCCCGAATTCCCCTTATTTTGGGTGTATGCTGAAAACAAGAAAGCAAATCCACTCGTTTCAAAAGGAGCGATTTCAACTTCTCATTCACGCCCACCCCAGAGGAGGACGCCATGAGCATCACAATGACAGAAATTGTGGAACTGGTGGCAGCCGGCGCCTTTGCCGGTGTTGGCTCCCTGTTCTGGATAACCAGTATGTGGGTGGTGAGATATGAGGAGGACGGCTCCCTGAGCAATATCCTGTTTCTGACAGCCGTGGCTTTCCTGCTGATCTTCGTGGGATTCCTGCTTGTCTTCTTCCTGCACCACCTGTAATCCCGCACTCATGGATCGTTTGGAGGTGCGAACCATGAAAAACCTGACCCGATTCCTTACCATGCTTTTCTTCTTGTATCTGTTGTACGTCGGCGTTTGCGTGACCGCAGCCCATCCGCAGGTGACGCCCATCACGCCGCACTGGGGCAGCCTCTTTCTGACGAAAGTCATTGAGGACGCCCGCAACGCTTTGGAGATACTGGCGCAATGGTGGGTGACGGTTCATCCGCCATCGTCCTATTGATTTTTCCTTTCCCATTCCGATTGAAGAGGTTCTCACCATGACGCACATTAACAAACAGATCACCATCGGCACCATGATTCTGCTGATAAGCCTCTTCATCGCCGCCCCCATGGCATCTCAAGCGCAGAACGCCCCATCGGAACACGCCATGGTCATCATTCTGTTGGACGACTCCGGAAGCATGGCCGACAACGACCCGCACGACGTGCGCTACACCGCGGCCCGGCTTTTCGTATCTCTGCTGGATGAGGGGGATGCGGTGGGCGTGATTCGGTTCAGCACCCACAGTCAACCCCTGACCGACGGCGTGGTTCCCATCACCACCCAGGATGCGAAGCATACCATCAATCAGCGGCTTCAACCCCGGCAGGCAGAGGGATGGACCAACATGCTGGACGCCTTTCGAGACGCTCGGGAGATGATCGAGGCGGCGGAGAGGGATGGCTATCAGGTTCAGATACTTCTGCTGACCGATGGCCAGCCGGAAATCGAGAACACGCCCCCCGGCTTCGAGCAGGACATCCTGGACGTTGTCGAGGAGATGGATGCTCCGGTGATGGCCATCGCTCTGACGCAAGATGCAGAAACGCCCTTTCTGAACCAGGTGGCCATGCAGAGCCAGGGAATGGTCATCCCCGCCCATGACGCTTCCGATTTGCTCGACGCCTATCTGGAAGTGCTGGGGCAGATCAAGGATCGCATCATCCTGCAGGCCGAGGTGGATGAAAGTAGCGGCCAGGCGGCGGTGGTCATCAGTCCGGATCTGAGCCCCTATGTGGAAAAGGCCAGTTTCATCGTCAGCTCACCCCATATCCAGAGCTTTCAACTCCTGAGGCCTGATGGTGAGCCCATGGCGGCAGACGCCTCATCGATCATCTATGCCGAGACGCAGGAACCCCAGTTTCGGCTCCTGACCCTTCAGGCTCCCATGGGCGGAGCATGGCGGTACCAGGTGGAGGGAGCGCAGCCCGTCCGGGTCCGGCTCATCCTCTGGTCTCATCTCCGGATTGAGGTGCTGACGCCGCAACGATACCACGAGGCGGGCGCACCCATGCCCATTCAGGTCAGGCTCATCCAGGAACAGGCGGATGGCTCCACCACAACCATTGTGGGCCAGGCCAGGTTTTCCGCCCTGATCACCCGGCCTGACGGCAGCCAGGAAAGCCTGGATCAGTTCTACGACGATGGCACTCACGGGGATGCTACGGCCGGAGATGGCGTCTATACCCGCCAGTACATGAACACCGAACAGCCTGGCTCATACCACATCGCCATCCACGGCTCCAAGGGAGCGGCTCCGGTGGAGCAAAGCGTTCAGGTCGAGGTTGTCCCATTCCCCAGGATGGTCATCCAGGAGCCCGCTCACAACCACTATGACATCCGTGGAGAACGCATCCCCCTGGCCGTCACCCTGAAAGATGGCAATCCCCCGGAGCTGGACCGGGGCGACTTCACGGCCATCATCACCGACCCGACTGGCGAGAGCCAGACCATCTTGCTGAAAAAGGAAGGAGGCGTCTACTCAGGCTCATTCCTGCCGGGCCGGGATGGCAGTTACCAGATCACCTTCCTCCCCAGAAACGCCACTTACAAAGGCATTCCCTATGACCATCAACAGTCAAAAACCATTCGGGTGAGGATCATCCCCGCCATTCGGGTGGCATCCGCCCCCATCGACCTGGGCATGCTGGATGCTTCAGAAGCGGCCAGGGGCATCGATATCCCCCTGACTGTGACCAGCACCAGCGTCAGGCCAGAGAAACTATCCTTAGCCATTACCGGACTGGTGGGGATACGGATGGAAGGCCCGGATGAATTCACCATCCGCCCGGGCCAGGAGAATCAGATTCACCTGAAGCTGGCGGCGGACGCGGATGCGCCTCTTGGTCCCCAAAGCGGCCAGATTCTGCTCGATGCGGATGAGGCTGTGGATCTGGTGGGAGATCGCATCCCTCTGAAGATCGCCATACGAGCGACTCTGGATGTGTCTCCCCCCGAACAGGGCCTTGGCCTGATGGATATCACCCGAATGCCGGACCTGGTGAATGTGCCCATCACCATCACTTCCACCAGCATCCGGCCTGAGCCCCTTACCATTCAGTTGGAGGCGCTCCCGCAATTCACGCTCGTCAATGAACTTCCTCTCACGCTGCTGCCGGATGGCGAGACTCAGATCACCCTGCAGCTCAAACCCAATACCGACCTGACGCCAGGAGAGATTGCGGGGCACCTTCGCTTCGGCGGTCGGGATGGCCCTGAAATTCGGCCTCAGCAGATCGATCTTCATGGTCGTCTCTACGCCCCGGTAATTCATCTCAAACCGGAAAGCGATCAACTCACCCCTGAAGGCGGCTGTTTCCCCACAACAGTCACCCTGCACCTTAACATTGCTTCTGACAGCGCCTACACCGAGACCATCCACATGGCCACACCTGACGAGGGCCTCCATATCACGCCCGCCACTCTGACCGTTCCGCCAGGAGAGAGTCAGGCCGTCATTGAGCTGATGCGAGAAGGGGGCTTTCCCTCTGGTGAGCACACCTATCGCATCTTTTTCAGTGGCCGGGATGGGCTGACGTTCGACCCCTCGGATCGCGAGACGGCCACTGTACAGGTGACGTCTCTGTGGGGCCGATGCCCTGTCCCCATTTTTGGCGGGATGGCTTTCGTAGCTGTGCTGCTCATCACCGGCGTCGTGCTGACGCGTCGATGGCTGGCGGCCATGAAACCGCCAGTCGTGCGGGGCACATTGCGATACTGGCCCAGCGGCGGAGCAGGGCGTTTCAACGAGATCGATCTGACTGACTACGACAAGACGGAGATCTCGGTAGGCAGCAGCACCGATGATGACATCACGCTGAATCTGCCTGGCCTCAACCCGAATCACTTCGTCATTCATGCTCCGGAGAGCAGGGAAGACGCCCATCCAATTCTGGAACCTCGCGACAATGTGCTCTGGCGCAACCGCAAGATGGCGACCCGCGAGCCATTGACGCACGAAGACACCTTTACGGTGGGTTCATACACCTTTCAATTTCTCAGTGATGAAGGAGGACAATCATGACTGACAAGCCTGTCAACGGAACCAACCACAACACTCACGTAACCGCACAAGGAGGTGCGAGAATGCCTGCTGAACTGCACATCGAACCCACGCTGTTCATGTACGACGGCACCAGCGCTGGCAAGGTGGGTATGTATCTGAAACAACTCTTCAAGGAGAGTTATGGAGCCGATCTGCCCATCCTCCAGCATCTGTGGATCGACACAGACAGCAATCCCGATTCGGAAGTGCTGCGCTGGTACAAGGCCGAAGAGCGGTCGCTTCTGACCGGATTCAACGCCGACGCTGTACTGGCCAATCTGAACAACTACCCCACCATCAAATCCTTCTGGCCCCGCGGCAGTCGCCTGCGTCCCGGCTTCGTCAAGGATGGCGCTGGCCAGATCCGGCTGCAAGGACGGCTGGCGCTGCACCGGATGTTCGCTGACCGCACCAACGGTCCAGCCTTGATCGACCGTCTGCGCGCCGCCACCGATGCGTTGCAGCAGATTAGCAACTACGATGCGGTGGAGGCCATGAGCAACGAGCAGATGCGCTTCATCGTGGAACGCAACAGCGTGCGCGTGGTCATCGTCAATACGCTTTGCGGCGGCACCGGCAGTGGCGTCACCTGGGATGTGGCCTATCTTGTCCGCCAGCTTCTGAAAGGGCGGAATCCCACCATCATCCATGTGGGGGTTCTGCCCCCGGTGGTGGACACGGCCCTGAAGAACGAGATTCAGGTGCAACGGGAGAAGATTCGGGCCAACGCCTACGCCTGGCTGAAGGAGCACGAGTACCTGCTGGAGCATCCTCACTGGCGGCAGGCCTATCCCGAGGGCGCTCCCCTGAACATCCAGGCGCCTCCCTTCAATCTCCGCTTCCTGGTGGATATCGCCAACCAGGCGGGTGATCGGCTGAATGCCGATGACGACGTCTATCGGATGATCGCCCTGGCCCTGTTCCTGGACACCGGCTCCTCCATTGCCGGTGCGATTCGAGGCTTCACCGCCAACACCGGCGTGCTGCTGGAAGAATTCCATGGCCGCCGCCGGGCCTACAGTTCCCTGGCCGCCGCCTCCCTGATTTTCCCGGTGGAAAAGATCAGCGCCTATTGCGGCGCAAAACTGGGAATGGAGATGGTGCAGCAGGGAATGTTGGCCCAACCCGATGGCCAGGAAGTTACCCAGGCCACGGCTGCGCTGTTGAGTCGCCTGGAATTGAAAGACACCCGGCTGCTGGACATCCTGTTGGACGAGCACCGCATCGTAAACAACAATGCACCGGCGATTCGCAAGAGCGACGACGTGGAAAAAATCCGCAAGCTGCTGGCCACGCAGGAACAGACCAATGAGCGGGACCGCCGTCATCTGGAAAAACGCATTACCGAGGAGGGCAAGGCTCTGGGCCAAAAGCTCCTCACCAGCCTGGACTCCGAGCTGGCTTCCCTGGCGCAGGCCAAAGGCTTTCCCTTCGCCCGCACCGTGATCGGCCAACTGCTGATGCTGCCTGCGGTGGATGGCTTCATTCCCGAAGACACGAATTCCCTCCTGGGTCTCCGGCAGCGGCTGGTGCAACAGGGCGTGAGTGAGGCGGACCTGCGGGAGGAGGAAGAGAAGTACCGTCAGGCCCGCGAGAAACTTCGCTCCCTGGAGGGCGGCTTCCTGAAAGGAATGCGCAAGAAGGTGCGAGGCAAGGCCTGGAAAAAGGACCTGGATCGGTATCGCAACGATGCCCTGCAGGCCATGGACGAGGCCAATCGCATCAGCCTGCAACTGGCTGCGCAACGAGCCGCCGATGACATCTACAACCAGTTGATCGAACGGGTGCAGATGCTCAAGGACGACCTGGCGCTGGCGGAACGCACGGCGTTGCGAGCACTCGACAACCTGGAGCAAAGTGCGCAGGAACGGCTGGAGCCCGCCACCTCACGGGATGGCGTCTTCGAGATGGTCATCGAGGCGGTGGATGCGGAGTACATCCAGGCCTACTACCACCGGCATTCCCGCAATCTCAGCCCGCTGGATATCTACCGCTCCTATACCGCGACGCAATCCATCGGCAAGGTGGCGGATCTGCGGCAGTGGAAGGAAGATGATCTGGCCCAACAGATTCAGGAGCATGCCGCCGAAGTCTTCCGGGCCGAGCTGGAGCAAACCTCCCTGCTGGAGGCGCTGGCCGAGCATTACGGCGATAACACCTTGCAAAAGGTCGAATCGCTGCTGGATCGCCTGGTGAGATACACGCATCCCTTCTGGCATTATGATGCGGATAGCGGCATCAACGGCCAGGAAGGCAAGAGCATCATGGGCGTGGAGGATGAACACAGTCCGCTGATCCCGCCCAAATACCGGGACAACATCCAGTATGAGCTCAAGTCCACCGGATTCCGGCATCGCATCGACGTGGCCCGGGTACAGCATGGTCTTCCCGCCTTCCTGCTGCGAGGCATGGACGAATACAAGGTCTACTACGACATGAAACGGAAGGGCATCGACCCGCTGCACGTCATCCCCGACGTCGCGGATTTCCGTGAGGTCATCCCCGATGAACGGCAGGAAGCGCGAGAGATCTTCGCCGTGGCCGCGGCCTTCGATTACATCGTCCAGATCGGCGCCTGGTACTACTTCGACCCCAAGAAGGAGTACCTGGCCAACAAAATCCATCCCGGACGCAGCCAGCGGCTGGCCCAGGGCCGGGAGAAGGCCGAGGGCGAGTTCGTGCAAAACGACGAGTTCGTGCAAATGGCCGAGCGCCTGGTGGAACGCGATATCGAAAACATGGGCAACCAGGCCGCCATCGCCAGGCTACAGGAGCGCATCCAGTCGCACAGGCAGGCGCTGTCCAAAATGCCCATCGACAACGAGCTGCGCAGGCAGTATCGGAAAGAGATCGAGGCCCTTGAGGCCAAACAGCGCCAGTTGGGCCTCATCTCTCCCGAAGACATGCTGATGGCAGCCTGACCCACCCTTCACCCACACGCAGGATGGGGCGGCGCCCCCGCCCCATCCATCCCCATCTGACCGGAGTATTGCCATGACTGGCTCCTCACTGTTTCAATCCAAACCAACTCCAACCATTCTGCTGGCGCTGGATACATTCGCCATCGAGGTGATGGGGGATGTGCAACGGGTCTTCGTCCAGGAAGACGCTGCGCGACAAACCGTCACTCTGGGGCTGGCGCTTGATGGCTCCGGGAATTTGAGCCTGCTGACGCCCGCGTCCACAAACAGCGTGCTGGACAAATTGATCTCGGAGCAGGCACCCTTGCCCGTCCTCCTTGAGGAGGCAATGAGATTGCTGCGCACCGATGAGGTCCTGGCGCGAGCCGGTCTGGCGGAATTGAGGAATCCTCCCCTGGACGTTTTCATCCTGGGTGATTTGCGCCATCGCGAGACGGCGCAGGCTCTCTTCCCGGCGCTTGCGCTGGTGGATCAGTTGCTGGCGTCCGATCCCTATGGTGAGGCGCATTTGTTCCTGAACATTGCCCGGTTTGCCAGCGATGATGAACATGATGATGTCGATGCTGACGGGTTGATATCCCTGTTGAAAGGGTTGGGCGCATTGCGATCAGGCCATATTGCGGCTGCCAGGGAGTCATTGAAATCCTGGGTGAACAATGATGTCTTACGCCCCATCGATGCCCACATCTATCTGTTCGACCGGGCCAAGGAGGGGCGACGCGAAGTCCGGGATATAGATGAGATTCGCACCATCATGGGCAATGTCCTGATGGCGTTCATGTCCGCGGGCCTCGCCCAGGAGATGGCGTCCCGCGTGTCCAGAACCACGGTCATCGAGCTGGAAGCGCCCTTTCACAGTGCAGGTGCGGCGATGATTTTCTTCGACCCGCAGCCTGTCATCGAGCAGTGCGCCGCCCGGTTGAGCCGGGAGTTCATCACTGAGGAGCTGGTGGCCGAAGCCCAACCTCCAGGACGGGTCTTCAACGACTGGCTGACCGGCTTGAAAGAGGAAACGGGCGCTGTCCAGGAATGGATGATCGCCGCTCTGGAGGATACGCCGCTGGAGCTTCATGCCCATGACCGCCGGATGTGGCTGGGCCTGCATTTCTCCGGTTTCGACTTCGATCATGTCTCACCTCAGCGCTGGGCGAAGGTCATCGCCACCCATGACGCCATGTTCGCCCAAAGTCAGGCTCCCAAAATCCAGGATACATTGAACGAAAACATCGAGAAGCTACGTCAACGCACCAGGCAACGACTTGATGCGGCTGTGGATGAACTGCCGCAGCGTCCAGACCTCTATCCCGGTGGGCTGAACGCCTCCCGTCAGCTCCTGCGCAGGCTGGACGACTGGCTGGAGGAGCGCCTGACAGAAGTCGAATCGATTGACGCCGGGGCATCCCCGGATTTCGAAAGACAACTGGCGCATCTGGCGAAAGAAGCGCAGGGCATCCCTGACCTCCGTCCCTTCGCCCTCAGGTTGTTCTTACTCGGCGTGATGGTCTTCTATCTGGTGGAGATGTCCGTTTCGACACTGGGAGATGTTGTCGCCCTGAGCGCCGTAGCGGGCTGGCTTGCGGGCGGGGCTGCCGCCCTGATAGCGATGCTCGCCAGCGTGTTCTGGTTGCACCGCAAGGAGCGGCATCTGGTGGCCCTGCGTGAGGCATGCATTCGCACCTCCGAAGCCCGACATGCCCGCGACCTGGAAACCCATTTGCGGAGGAAGCTGGCTGATCTTGTGCGCGATTTGCGCAACAAGGTCCTTGAAAGCCAGCAACGCCTCGGTGATCTGGAGGCGTCGTTGCGGGAGTTGACCGCTGAAGCGGCGTCACTCCCTTCACAGCCCACTTCTCCCTTCCGGCTACGGGCGGCGGATGAAGCGGTTACTGACTGGGCATACCAGCGCTGGCGGTCATCCACTGCGGAGATGCGCCGTCCTCTGCTGGCGGAGCAGCGCTTGCTGAGGGGATGGCAATCACTGGAAGCATCCGCTCTTCGGGATCGTCTGCTGACATTCAGTCGTCAACAGTTCGCCGCCATCCGCTCTCTGACCCTGACCGAGGCGCTGCGTCACCGTCAGGATGAAGGGACCAAAGCGATTTCCGTTCTGAAGCGCAGCTCCACGCCGTTATTGCGCCCCAACTTCGACAGCCTCGGCGGCGGCCGATATGCGCAACTCAACCAGATCATCATCCTGCCCCCAGGAGGAACGCCGATTCGTGGTCAGATTCTCGACGAGAACTGGGAAGTGGTTGAGGGCATTCATCCTCGCCTTCTCATTGCCTTACGGGTGCGACATCTGCTGCCCCTGGCGTCACTGGAGGCTGTCCAACACCGGGCTATTCCGACCGCCATCCGGGAGGAATCCATATAGCGCCACCCACATTCTACATCCCCCATGATCCACATTTTCTCACCCATTCACAAAAGGAGTGTCACCATGAAAACCCGAGGCATTGCCCTGTTGTTTCTTCTGCTGATCCTGGCCGCCGTGCTGTCGGGCTGCGGAAAGCTTCTGCCCCCTGGCCCGGAGAAGGTGGCGGCGGACTGGTACGAGGCGCTGGGCGCGTTTGATACCGCCCGCATGTACCAGCTCACCCATCCTGAACAGCGGGAGACGTTGCAGCGAACTCTGGACAATCCCATCACCAGTTTGCTCAACCTGACGGGGCTGGCTGGCGCCACCTACTTCGACATGCAGTATGAGGTGGTGGCGAAAGATGGTGATATGGCCATGGTGCATGTCACCGGCAAGGCCAGCACCAAACTCGGCTCCATCACCGATGTGGACGAAACCATCGAGCTGCGCCGTTATGACGGCCACTGGTACGTCTGGGATATCGGTAGCGGCTGGTAGCCGTATTCAATCCATTCTGGCGAGGGCGGGACGACCCGTCCTCGCATCCTCGATTGCTTTCAGACGACAGGAGGTTATCGTGAAACCCAATCGCTCTCTCATCGCTTTGACAATCTTCGTCATCCTGTTCTTCGTCATCCCAGGCCATCTCTGGGTGATGCACGCTATGGAACCGTGGGTGTTTGCAGTCCCCACATTTGGCCTGGCGGGCCTGCCCAGCCCGCTGATCGTGCATCTGGAGCTGAGCGCGGTGGCAGTTCTCGCAGCCGCATACGTTGTCATCAACCTGATGATCGCCCTCGCATTCCGCTTGTTGCAGGTCTATCACTATGAACCGATTCTGGCGCGCCTGGCTGCTTACACAGATGGGCAGGGGTTGCATGGCATCGCCTGGCTGACGGGCCTGGCTGCGCTGGCAGGGCTGGTTCTGGCTGTTGCCCTGGCCCCCTTCCAGCCCACCGAGGGCGTGGCTTTGCTCTCTCTGCTCGTGGCTGTGCAATCCTTTACCGTGAGAGGCAAGACGCAGTCTCCTTCAACGGCCTATATCCAGCCGTCATAGATTTCCTCTCCGCCTCCAGAACCTTATGCCTATCACGGATTCACTCTCCTTCTGGCCAGATGGCCAAGGCAGTATGGGGTCTGAGCATCATACTACTTCAGTCCTCTTTTATCATATAAGGTCAACCACCGGCGAGAAGCGCCTAAGGAGATCGAGTTTACTCGGTCAGTGTCGCGGCAAAAGGGGAAGTTATTTATGGACGATCGCTAAAGGCGAACGCGTCCTTCGCAGCGAGGCCATCATCCATAACACCAAAGCTTTACCCATCAAACGGTCTCCGCCTTATTTCCAAGACATCGTGACCGAACTGGAGCAAATCCTGGTGCGTTTTCTGGACGCCTTACATTGTGTGGTGTGGACGTCACCTTTCTGCCTGATGGCATCCTGCATCAACTGGAACAACTTGGCTTCATTGGCGACAGAAAAATTTCTGGCATCCATCTTTCCGAGCCGCGATTGCGAGCTGTGATGGAGACTGTTATCCGCTTGGCGGCAACGCCTGGAGGGATTGGATTCGCACCTCCGTAGTCACTGAAAGGGTGAGATCCTTGTTGGGGTGGAAGGATTAGGCGTACCATTCCTGGCAAGCCTCCTATGATCTGCGCAAATTGCGGGCCAAGGGCTGGGTTCAAAAAATTGGCAACTCACATAAGTACGAAGTCCTGCCAGAGGACCTGAAAGTGATGATCGCTTTACTCGTTCTGCGCGAGAAAGTTATCAAGTCGGGTTTAAGTGGCGCGGGCAAACTCATGCCAGGACCGGAACCAAAATTCATCAGCCAACTCGATCGGCATATTCTGGATGGCTTTCGAGTATCGAATTGCATTGTCAACACCCAAAAGAGAGACCACCCTTATTTGACATGTATTATTATTTTTCATACAATGTTATTAGTCTCATTCCGAAAAAGATATTGCAGTTACCCTCCGTACGAATCAAGTATCGTTGTATCAATACATCTCTCATGGGTAAAAAATCAAAGATGCGCACATTTGGAACATGAGTCGAATTGCAGTAGATCACGATTGCGTCTGCAAACGCACCCGAATGAATTCAGATCTGAGGGCGTTCCGCTGCATGTCTCCCTTCGGGAACATTTTTCGCCCGTTTGGCCGCCTAGTCCTGATTTTCATCGACGGGCCAGCAGGAATCGTGAATTACTGAAATTGAATTTTGGTGCAATATTTAGTAGCCAGGAAATCACACTACCTTACGAGAGTATTATCGACATACAGGTTGACCATATTTAAAAGTGCAAACATAGTAAAATCACATAGCATACTGTATGTCTTTATGTTTTGCCAAAAGTCTATTAGAGATTGACTGAACAATTTTTCTATCACCCCTTATTATTCTCCGTAATTAAATACAATGATTGATGAACTAAATGCAGACATATATGGGGGCAAAGCTGCCAGTCTTGTATGGTTGAAAGCCAATGGATTCAATCCCCCAAACTTTATTATTTTGCCTTATCGTGAATTAAACCGAAATCTGGATATGAGACATATCGCTCAATTGATAGCGCGCCTTGAAAGCGCACTGGTGTCAAATAACGATAGTTCCGATTTTTTTGATACGAGATCGATGATTATCAATTTCATTGCAGAGAAATTACGCGACGAAATCAGGAATACTCCTTTGGATATTGAAATTATCAATAAAATTTCTCACGCTTGGAAAAGTGGCTTTTTCGGAACAACTGTCGCAGTTCGTTCTTCGGCAAAGACAGAAGATAGCCTAAGAGGTTCTTCTGCGGGGCAATACGAGACAGCATTGGGCATATCTTCTCTTAGTGACTTGTTAGGTGCAGTGCGTGAGATTCAATCATCGTACTTCACAATCCGTGCAATTCGTTATCGTTCTGCTCATGGGCTCACGCACGCACTCGAAATGTCCGTAGTTATTCAAGAAATGATTCCCGCATTAATTTCTGGAATTGCTTTTTCTAAGAATCCTATCACAAGGGAGAGTTATGATTCTGTGGTTATCAACGCCAGCTGGGGACTAGGAGATTTGATTGTGGGAGGAGAAGTTCAACCTGATGAATATGTAATAGATGTTCGGAAATCTCAGATACTTGCAAAACATAGGGGTACTAAGCAAAAAATTCATACAGTTGATACCCAGCATAATAAACGTGTAGAACAAAAAAGATCGAATACAGAATATTGCTTAAATGATGAAGAAGCAATTAATTTAGCAAAACTCATTAACGATCTTGAAAAACGAATTGGTTATCCTGTTGATGTCGAATGGGTGGCTACGTCGGAAGACGATTCATTAAAATTTCGATTTCTCCAAGCTCGCCCTATTACTACCCTGTGATTTTATAATGAATTGAGCATTTCCAATCTATGATTATATCATTTATTAAAAGAGAGGTTTTTCAATGAATGCAAATTCCAATAATGAAATGGAGTATTTCCCTCTGGTATCACGACTTGAGTCGCCATTATGGGTTTCTTTAGTTTGTACAGGAGGGGAGAAGAAATATTATCAGAAGGCTTTGGGTTGGGATTTTTCTATTGATAATTATAAATATGAAAACCGTACCCATCAAATTGGTAAGCCCGATGCAATTCGGTTAGTTGATGTTATTGATGAATTTGCGCGAGAAGGTGACTTTTATGGTTTCTATCTTGAAAGATGCGAAAGAGGAGTGCATGCACTATTGAATCGCGCTGAGAATGTATTTCAGCTTTCCTTATCTGAGTTTCCAGAAAAACGTGGCAGTTTATTCTCTCCACTTAATGATGTTTTTCAACTAATGCTGGAGAATATGCCATTTCTTGCCTCATTGGTTCTAATCCAAAATCGGTTAGAAACGGAACTGCGGCAGAATTTAGCTGCGGAATTTAATGTTGAGCCAGATAGCCGCAAGGTCAATGAGTTTTTGGGTGTTGTGATGGTGGCACCAAAGCAATCCAATTTTGTTAAGGAAAGTCGAAATGTACTTAGATTAGCTGCAGAAGTGCAAAAGATAACTGGGAGTAAGACGGTTACATTTGATCAGTTACCTTTGTCGTTACAACAAGAAATTGATCAACATATTTTTGAATTCGGATGGTTAGGGACATTTACATTTTTTAATGATCCTTATTCTCGTGAAGATATCATTACCCGCATTAATTTAAATCTAAAAAGAGACCCTTCACGTATTTTGAATGAGACAATTTCACGAGAGCAAACAGCCCTTTCGCTTGCTGATAGGGCGATTGAAACTATAAGCGATTCGGAGCTTCGCAAATTGTTGCATTATGCACGTGAATATCTTTTTTGGCGGTTTGAACGAGTTGATGCCTTTTTCAAGGCAGAGGTGCTTACACGCGGTCTTCAGGAACAGATAGCCAGAGAGATGGGCATTGCTAGAAACGAAATCCCCTTGCTTGTTTATCAAGAGTTGTTGGACTGGTTTGATGGAGAATCGAGTATTCCAGAAGAAAGTGAACGGCTTCTACGAAAGCAGCTTGGAATAAATTATTATGTCACGGATGGAAAGCATCGTTTCGAATTAGGACGGCCGATTGATTTCACAATAGATCCAGATTTACGGCAATCAGTGTTTGATGTAGGACTAGAGGGTACAACGGCATGCCAAGGGCATGTAAAAGGAACAGTGAAAATTGTACGAAGTGTCGCTGACATACATAAAGTTCATGAAGGTGATATTCTGGTCACTTCAATGACAACGCCGGATCTAATGCTTGCAATTGAAAAGGCTGCTGCTATCATTACTGATGAAGGTGGTATCCTTTGTCATGCTGCAATTATTAGTAGAGAATTAAATATTCCTTGTGTAATTGGAACGAATAAGGCAACTAAGAGTCTCCAGGATGGCGATCTGATCGAGTTGAATGCAGATTCAGACATCGGCCTTGTGACTTTATTACAACACTAGAGCTTGCGTCTGTTACCAGAAAAATTTGGTTCTCTGAGCTTTTGTGGGGTGTCCCCCAGACGCTCTGAGCTTTGTGGGGGGGATAGCCGCAAAAGGCAATGCTCTCCAGGCGAAAATGGCCAGAATGTGGGGACTTACCCAATAATTCCTCAGAGAGCCAAAAATTTTTGACAAATGAATCAAATCTTTGGGAGTGATTCGGTAATGACCATTTTATGGGCCCCTACAACGGGGCCCACGCCCATGAGATTGTGGCCCTTCCTCGCCACCTGCAAAGCTTGGAACAGAGGCTTCTGTACACGGTGTCCAGTTGCAACTCGAGATGCTCCATTTTCAGTTTGTCCAGCAAGTAGCTTAGTTCGGCCAAGCTCAGAAATCGTTCGTCGAACACCGATTTGCCCCGATATGAGGCCTTAAGCACAGAGCTTTTCGGATTATCGACCAGCACTTCCTCCGGCCCACCACCGCTGAAGTATTTCTGCTGGTAGGGAACCCTTACACATAAGGGTTCAAAGGGGGACGTGTAGCACCTCCTTGTCGTGGCGGTGGTCGAAAGCAACCGCCACGGAACTGAGGAGCCCCGCAAGCGAAGCGTGGTGGGGCTGCGAGTTACCTGTCGGTGCACTAGTACTCAGTTAATCGTAGAATGATGGATGGCCTAAATATCCTTCGGTGCATAATCCCAGAACTTCTCTAGACTTACGACCGAAATCTCTCCTAAAAACCAGTTACAGTTGACGGCATACTAGGTCATAGGAAGAATATCGTAGTGTCTTGCTGTCAATGAAGATAAGAAGGCATGAAGTATGGTAAACACGGGTTTCTTTGTGCTTTCGTCCCTTTAAGCCTTCACGACAAGACATTTTCTCTGCAATTTTCTAAGGCACAATCTGATTGTAATTACTCTGACACGTGAGGTAATAATGAGAATACTAATAATCGAAGACGAAAAAAATAGCGCCAGACTATTGGCACAAGAAATCGAAAAAGTACTGCCACGAGGCTCATACAGCATTGAAACAGCAGCTAGCTTTGATGCGGCGTGGAATAAAATTCGGAACAAAAAGTTTGACGTTATTTTCACCGATTTACTTCTACTCCCTAGAAACTGTAAGATTCATAACTCAATGTTGGTTTGCGGCCATAACGCTAAGCGATTTTCTTCTGCGGATTGGAATAAATATGTTGTTGAAAGAGGTGGGGTAGAGTTAATTAGACGAGCTCGTAATAGAATTGAGAGCTATAATAAAGATACCGCAATTGTAGTTATTAGTTGGTTTGATGATTTGGTAGGATTTAAACGGATTTTACGAATGATCCGTTACGGCAGCGATAGGTCATTATCAGTGATTCCCAAAATTCGATCTACGGATTCGGTGGACCTTTCGAATACGATTAATGAATTTTTTAGGAGTTTATTCAATGAAATTGGTAGAAATATTTATCCTGATTTAACTTCATTAGAACCTATTGCCGTGGAAGTAAGGGCACTCGTTAAAGATCTTAGATTAATGAGGATACGTCGCATTAGGCAAAACATGGGACTTGATCCTTTAGATGTACAACCACTTATCGCGGGAATAGCTGGAGAATTAATTCTTGAAGTAGATCCAACAAATGATCCATATTTGTGTTCCTTTCTTTATAGCAGTAAGGCTAATGAGCATTATCCCTATTCGGCACTTTATGAAGATTGGTCAATTCTTCGTGACAGAATTTTGATGAATCCTAACATAGACCTTGCTATCTCATTGCGAATAAAACGGGGACATGGAAGATATGAAAGTCAAAAAAAACTTATGAAGTATACAAGTACGCATCGCGTAGGATTTGGTGTCTTAATAGGACCAGATCCGATTCCTGAAGATATGTCAATTACTACACGTCTTATTGAAAGATCTCTTCTAACTTATTTGGCGTATGCTTCTGAACCGATGCAGTCTGTCGATGAAGGGTGGGCAGTTTCACTTCGGGAGTTAGGTGCTGCTCTTAATAACATTGAGCAATTGAAATCGCAACCTTATGTAAGAAACAATTTGCTAAAATGGCCAGATTCTCAAACTGGTATTCCTATTATTGAAAGATTAACTCAATTATCGAGACAGGGGGCAATTTTAGACTATATTGTAAATATACGTAATGAGATTCAAGGTGCACTCAATGTAATGAAAACCTACGAGCAAATCAGTGCAAAATCTATTCTTGTTTCGTATAAAAACAAGCGAACCGGTAGAGATACAGGATATTATTTTAATGGTGATTTTAGTATCGTTATGCCTAAGTCCGAATACTCTAAACTTTCCGCACATCGTGTTGCGCTATTTTCATTGCATCGTGATATTGTTTTTGAATGTCTTGATAATGCTAAAGTTGGCCCGTGGCAAATTCCCTTCTATTTAGAAGATGCAGGGATTGATACAAAATTTATTCCTCCAGTGAATAATTTGGAGAAATTAGAAGAAGTCTTACTTGCAGAGGATTTAAGTGACCGCGATTTGGTTATTATTTCCCCAGTAGATAATGAAATGCTGAATACATTCATGACTCAAAAATGGTTATCAATCTGGGAGGAATTAATAGGCAAAAAGAATCGCCTCGCTCTTCTTGTATTGAATAGTGATGTCAGAGCTCTATCAAAGGAAGAATTAAGTAGCCTGCAAAATCGTGGTGTAGATTGTATGTATCCAACATCGCGTCAAGATAATTTTAGTGTTACCAAACTGATTGATCACATAATATGTAGTAGTTACCGAACCAAATATCTCGCGAGACGTGTAGAGGAAAGACTTGACAGCGAGAGATTGGACACAGTTGCAACTTTATTTCGAGATATTGTAAGCTTTATTGACGCATTGGGATATGACGGTCCAAACATCAGTGGGTCATTATCTATGCGGGCCAGTGGTGATCAATTCTATGTAACATCGAGCCGTACAAACAAAAGGAATATCAAACCGGACAATATATCTTTAGTCAAAAATTACTCCATTACATATAATGTGCTCGATTATGCCGGTAATAACAAGCCATCGAGTAGTTCTCCATGGCATTCATTAATATACCAAATATTCCCAAATGTAAAATTTATATTACACACCCATTGGAAAAGATTAACTCGTCACCCTAATCTTGAAAAATATTCCACAGATGTATACGTACCGTCTGGCAGTCAACGTTTGGCAGCAGATGTAACTCAGAAATTATTGGAAAATTATTCAAGGGAGATGAGGAAGGGCTTTGTTATATTAAAAGATCATGGTGAAGCATTTATTGCGGATTCAGCCCAAGAATTAAGGCGATTAGTAAAATTTATCTTGGAGGAGGTAGAAGAGTGATGAATACAAACACAAGTCTAAATCCGAAGGAATTAAATGAAATTTTAGATTACTATGATGAAATAATAAAAAAAAGAGTAACGACATTTACCAATAGAGTTAAGGAATACCTACTGTCTAATGAAGAGCTGGAAGCCCTAATGCCGCTGATAAAAGTTAGGATAAAGTCTCGCGAGTCGCTTAAGCGAAAAATAGAATCAAAATATGATCCTGATGATTTTCTCATCACAAAAGCATCATTAACGCAAACCATTGAGGATTTAGGAGGGATAAGAGTCATAGTTTACAAACGGCCAGATATTCAAAAAGTAATCAATATCGTCAAGGCGATGGATATCACCAGAAACGCTTCAAGTATTTATTCCATAAAAGATGAAAAACCTTATTATATTTTTAATAAAAGTTATGAATGGGGTGAAGATTTTGCTTACTCACTTCGTCAATTCGATAAAAGAAAGGTTTATCGTTCTACTCACTTTATTTTGATGGATCGGTTATCTGTTGACAGGATTCGGTGCGAATTGCAAATCAGAACAATATTTGATGAGGCTGTTTTTGAGAATTACCACAAATTAGTTTATAAGGGTAGCAACAATAAATATATTACAACCATTATGAACAATATCGCTGAAGAATGCCAACTGATCGACGATCTGATAACACAATGTTATTATTGGTATTCAGAAGATAAGAGTAACCTTTCCGATTAAATGTGAATATAAATTGTACAATTACGGTAGTTTTCCTTTTTGAGGTAATGGTAATGCTTGGTAAGGAAATGGTTATTAGGAGCTCTTTAACAGTACATATGTGATCGGTCGACCCTGCGGCTATCGCGGGGTGGCGAGTTGACTGCGCTCGACGTAGGTGGTGTCGGCTACCCAAAACTTCGGAGTTTCGACCTTCGTCCAGAAAATCACGCAAAGTTTTTCTCCGCATACCTGGTAGCGTTGATTCTGTTGATTGACCATTTGTGCCTATATCCAATCCTTGCCAAACTTCTTGCGTGACGATGGTCGATCATGGCCTTGATATGCGAACACACAGTCATGGATCGCTAAAAAAGTCTGGATGAGCAAAAATACTTCTTCAAAAGACGGAGTTTTAAATCATTTTGAGCAGCGAACTTGGCCTTTTTGATTGCGTCTTGATCTTTTTCAGGAAAGCCAGTCATATATCCAGACCACTGCCTCATCGATTCCACCCATCCATCGAAAATGGTGGAGGAAAGCGAAGAAGAAAGGCCTCGTCGTTTGAGCATACAAAAGACCTCAATGCTAGCTTGTGTTTTTATTCTTTGGCGATCTCTCGGGCTACACGCAGACGGCTGTCCAAATCAATCATCATGGCACGTCCTGTTAAGTCTTGAAAGAGGAAAAGCTTTACAATAAGAAAAGATGGATAGGGGATGCCGTCACCATGGGGCGGTCTATCCGTCGGCCAGAGTTGTCAGGATCTGTGCAAGTCGCGGGCAAAAAATCGCCTTCGCTCCTTGAGTAGCTTCCTATGCCTCCACCTCTGGTAGGGAAACCTTTCATTGGGCTTCAAAGGGGGCGTGTAGCACCCCCTTGTCGTGGCGGTGGCTTTCGACCTATCAATTCGCGCACGTCAGTGTACCACCTTCTCGCGGTAAAAGTGTACCAGAAAAAGTGATGCACTATGGCGGGAAAAATAATGCTTTGGATCTGGAAAAATCGCGAAGGGTCGGTAGGAATTTGGGGGGCGATGGGGGAGTGAGAGATGGGTAGCGTGGGTTGGAAAAGGACAAGGATCGAGTCGATAGGTGGCCTTCTGAAGAGGGAGTGGGGGTTGGCATGATGAGGAGAAGCAGGTAGAATAATGGGTGCCAGGATGGAGGATAGGGCAACGCTGACGAGCGATCCTTCGACAGGCTCAGGACAGGCCCGAGCGCCATCCAGGTGAACGTTGCCAGGAGCCGGGCGACTTGCTCACATGGGGCCGTCCGGCTTGCCAAGGGATGTTTGTTCCTGACAATGGCCACACTGCGGCATAGCCGCCGGGGTAGCCTCGTTCTTGTAACCGTTGCCAGATGGCCGCGATCTCCACGCCTTCGTCTCGCAGCTTCTCCACCACCTCCCGGTGGGGCTCCACCGAGGAGCGGTTCTGGGGCGGCGGCGAGGTGGCGAGCGCTTCCTTCGCCAGGCGTTGCAGCCCCTCGATGAGCGGCAGCTCGCCCGTGAGCGGGCCTTGGGCCTCGGCCCACTGCCGGTACGATTTCACGGTCTGGCGGTGGATCTTCAGATTGCGACTGATGCGGCGGTTCGAAGCGCCCTGCTGCACTTGCACCAAGACGGCTCGGACATCCATGAGAATTTTTTCCTGTTGGTCACGGAATTCTCCTGACGAGAGAGGGCTGAAAACTCTGTCAGAAGAATAACCTCAAGGCCAAGGCCCTTTGCGATTTGCCAGGTACCCTTTAGTCGCGACTCAGTGGTACACTTTGGGCGCGAACCCGGTGGTACATTATCGCCCGCGAAGTGACACGACTGCCGCCACGGAACCGAGGAGCCCCGCAAGCGAAGCGTAGTTAGGCTGCGAGTTTACTGCTTTTGCCCCGACAGAGCACAGGCTCTGTATTCTACACCGGTGCCTCCCTCTATTGAAGTCTCTCCCTCCGAGGTAGGTTTTCTTCGACGTAGCGTACTTTTATCTGAGATGCGACCGCTTCGTGTTGTACAAAAGGATGGCGTTAGCAACAGCTCCGCCACGGCGTTATCATAGGCATTGCCCACGGCCCCCATACTTGGAGGATTTGGAAGGCCTCATTATAGATAGCCCTTCTAGGACATGTTTACGGCTCTCTTTTGTCAGTGAGTATAAACATATTAGAACTGGTCACTGTTAGGTTAGTTCAAGCGAAAAACGACCTCGGCAGTTACCATCAAATTACTGTTGACTAAACAGGAGTTAAAATGATGGATTTTGAATGGATAAGAATTATCTTCAAACTTTTCTTTAACAGAGGGATCAGATGTCATGTATTGGGATATCGTCCAGAAGTGATTTGTGTTGTTCAAGCCATTAACGCTGATGATAAAGATTTTTTAATTATTCGGCCGGCGTTAAACCCTTCAATTTGGATATTTCCCCAGGAAGGAATAGAAATTGACGAGTCTATTTCTCAGGCTGTAACACGATGTTTAAATGTTGAACTGGGAATTCATGAATCGAATATGCAATTCCGTCGCAGCACTTGGCTGGGAAGAAAAAGACTACCCCCTGATCGACATGGAGAAAGAGACTTGCGGTACTCACTTACAAAATTGTTTACAAGGAAAGATATGATTGGGAAGGCATATTTTGCTGCACAGGTTTATGTTCCGAGGGAGATCAAGATTACAATTAATAAAGCAGAAGTGGTGGATTACAGATGGGTGAATGAATCCGAATTAAGGAATTTACTTGCAATTTTACCTGAAGACAAAAGAAACTTTCGATTAAAAGCACTGGAATCATTTGTATAGGCGCTTAGCGCATCGAGATCGAGAAAAAGTTCTCGATCATTCAGACAGTGATGCCGACAGTACTCCCATTTCGTGAGGTTGAAACGAACATTAACATTTACACAGATTGACTGGCAAGAGTCAAGAAGGGAGCGCCTTCAAAACCTTCTCGAAAGAGGGCATCATTTGTATCCCCAAACCTGTTCCCTACAGGAGGATACAAATGGAAAGCGCTCCCACCGTCCACCATACCTTAGTAAGGATGGATATACTGAAAAAAGGTAGTATGAGGCCCGACAATCCCCTACATGTGTTACCAAATGACACCCAAGGCACTATATATAGTGGTATCCACCTTCGCAAATTGAGTTTTTTCAGTAGATCCAAGGATTTTGGGGCAAACCCGAATTTGGCTGAATAGACGGCATTACCAAACATTAGCCTGGATGATTACCGGTCTGTTGGCGAGCAAAGCGGTCAGTTTGACCGAATGGGCTGATTATACGCACAGTCGGGCGCAATATACCCAAAGCACGGTGCGCCGCTTTGCTCGCTGGCTGTAGAATAAATGGATTCAGGTGCATGAACTGGATACTCCTATCATTCGCGAGGCCATCGCCGGATGGAGTATGTTTGTCAAACGAAAAGTGATCCAAAGGTACGTCCCAGAAAGTTGGCGACGCAGGCGACCTTGGGGAGTGGCGACAGAGTTTGGGGCAAAATGAAACGTTTAGCGCTACCTCCCGGATATCTTGCCAAAAATTGGGGCACACCCGTGATCCAATAGAGGAAAAAGCAATGAGCGAAAATTGATCTTCGTCACAATTTTATATGGAGGAGCACAGTATCAGAACAATATCACAGCGCGTCGCCACAGAAAGGCGGCGTCGTTCAGGGCAATTCCTTTGCAGCTATATCTTTTCTGACAATGTTCTACACCAGCCGCTGAAGTTTGAGAACGCTTCACTTCCGCTGGAAAATTCTGGCCAGCACAGCCTGTAAGAACAGCCCGACATGCATCGCAGCGTTCTGCTGGCCTGCGTGCGGCGCGGGCTCAGGAGCCTGAGGCTGGCCTAGATGCCCTTGTTGCGTGGCCTCCTGTTGCGCCCGCAGAGCCTGATTCATCGCCTGATTCATCGATTGATTTTGCGCGTGTTGCATGGCGTGCTGGTGCATCTGGTTGAGGTGCATGGCATGGTGATGGTGATAATGAAAATGGTGGTTCATGGGAATACCTCCGTGAAAGGGTGAGGGATGGGTAATCATTGGGCGAACATGGCCATTTCTGTCGGCCCGAGGAAGAGCACGGACAAAGGCTCATCGAAGGCCTGGATCACGGCCCGCTCCAGGGGAATTTGCATTCGTTTACGCCAGATATCGGCGCTGGCGTCGTCGGGCATGAGCACGGTGAGCCGGTGGTCCTTCAGGCCCAGCACTCTGGCCCGCTCCAGCGCCCGCAGCGCGGGATTACCGAACAGTCGTATCCGCAACTCCTCGCGCAGCTTGTTCCAGACTGCGTGCGCCTCGGTGTGCTCGAACGCGGGCTGCGGCGCTTGTGGGACGGGCTGAATGACCGGGGCCGGGTCCAGAATTTCGTCCACGGGCTCATCGCCGTGGATGATCAGCGTCGGGACATACTCATACGCCTTCTCGGCCTCTTCCTGCCGGCGCTGCTGGTTCCAGTCGCGGGAGGCGGGCAGGTCTTCCAGCACCTGGCTGAGATGGGGGCGTCCGGCATTGAGCTTGTTGCTGCCAATGGGATGCCCTTCCCGCCAGTAACGCTCAAAATCGCGCACGTCCTCGGGCGTGAAGCCGTAATCCAGCAGCTTCTGCGCCGCGATCTGGAACTGCTCCCGTTTCTGCGGGCGCAGAAAGGCCAGATTCTTGCCGGTGACCTGGGCCAGGGCGTCGAGCATGGCGGTCAGCGCATCATCTTCCTCCGAAGTTGGAGTATCAAGTTCTGGTTCTTTTGCTTCCGGCTCGGGCTCCTGTTTCGGTGGAGCCTGTTTTTCCAGAGCAAGAAAACCAAAATGAGAATCCTTTTTTGTGATGTGAGGAGGAGAAGAGTTCGGGACAGTGACCCGCGTCGCGCGCGACGCTAGGTTCTCCTTCTCCTTCATCTGTGTTTCCTTCTTTTGTGTTTCCTTATGTGTGTTTCCTTCGGGTGAACTGATTACACCACCCTGGTGTACTGAGTTCACCACCCCTGGTGTACTGAGTTCACCACCCTGGTCACCTGATTGCACTGGTAACCTCATTTCACCAGTGAAATCGGGCTCGGAGGGGTGTATTTCTTGCACTGGTGTCATGGTTACACCAGTCCGCGCCTCTGGTGACTGGTGCAACTGCTGCACTGGTGTACTCATTTCACCAGTCGAGGCGGCCAGGGGCAGGGTGATGGGCTCAGGCTCGGCCTCGGCGCCCTGTTCATCGGGTGGGGGCGATACGGCCAGGGCTGCAGGCTGGGGCGCCCGGTCGCGGATGTTGACGAGCTGATAGATATTGCTGCTGCGCCGACGGCCATTGCGGTGCTGGACCACCAACAGGCCCAGGTCTTGCAGCTTTTTGATGTAGATGATGGCGGTCTTGCGGCTGATGGCCAGGTCGTTGGCGATGGTGCTGTAGGAGGGGAAGGAAACGCCATTGGGATCGGCGCGGCGGGCCAGGTAGGCGTAGACGGCGATGCCTGTGGTTCCGAGGACGCGACCATAGCGGTCGATGATGTCGTCATCCATCCAGAACCAGCCGGGACGGCGGGCGTCGGTGAGGATGTCGGTAGAGGGTTGTTGGGAGGTCATGATGCATCTCCTGTTGGGAATGGCGAAAATGGGTGAATTTGACAGAGGTCAGGAGATGCGCTACCATATATTTGCTCTGGATCATGGGGTGACGCTGCACCGCAATCCAAAGCGGGAAAGGGCAAACTTTTTATGGTAGCGCACTCCACGAAGACCGCTGGTGACAGGCAGCGGTCTTCACTTTTTATGGGGCGGCATCGAGAAAGAAGCGACGAAGCTGGGGAGTGGGAGCGCCGAAGTTGAGCAGCAGCCCGATGGGCCAGTCTTCCCTGTCCATGAGGCGCTGAAACCGTTGCTCCTCCTGGCGGGTGATCCAGCGCTGCATGAGGATGCGGACGGGAATGCGCTCCGCCACCAGCAGGTGGATGAGGGGATGGTCCGCCAGGCGGACAGCCTGCACGCCTCGCTCGGGCAACATGTCCACGAAGGCGATGGCGAAATGCTCGGGGCGGCTGCTGAGTCGTTTGTGGCGGGTGAAGAAAAGATGGAAGTAGAGGGCCAGGGTTTTGTTGGCGGCCACGTGTAAGGCCTTATCTGTTTGGGGGGAAGTCGTGACAGTCATGAGATTCCTCAGAGCATGAGCTGATCGCCGAGCTGATCCAGCAGGGCGTCGGTTTCGTCTGTGTCATCAGGGGTTGAAGCCGGGGTGATGGTGACGCCGCTGGCCAGGGCCTGCTGTATGGCGCTTTCTACGACAGCCCGGATATCGGCCAACAGCATCTCAGCATCGAAGATAGGCTCGGGCTGCTGGCCCAACCCCCGGCGCAGGGCCTCCTTGATGGCCCGGCCCTTCTGCCCGAAGGACAGATCATCGAGGCTGGCCAGCCAGCGGATGAGGTCCGCATCCCGGTCGGGATGCAGGCGCAGAGTGAGTTTCCTGTGCTTTGTCATGAGAATTCGCGTGTGAAAGTGCTGGCATCTGGCGTCATGTGCTGGCGAGTGCTGGCGCTTTGAAGACCCGGCGGGCGTAGCGGGCCAGACCCGCGGCGTTGGCAGTGAGGGGATCGGGCAGGATGACGCCGTGGGGATAGGCGCGGAGCAAGGCTTTTCGAAGCGCCTGGCTGCCGCCGCCGGTGAAGAGCAGGTGGGCGAACTGGCGCCCGTCGCCCCAATGGCGTTCGAGGTAGGCCAGGGCCGAAGCCGCGGTGGCGTCCAGGGCTTGGGCCGCCAACGATCGGACGGAAACGGCCTGACCAGCGACATAAACGGTCGGCGATTTCGTCCGCAGCAAGGCGTCGACCTGGGGCAGGGCCAGCGTCACGCCATGCGCCCGCCGCACCAGGTCGGCCAGGGCCTCTGCGGCCCGGCGCATGCCCAGGGTCTCGCCGCCGGTGTAACGAGCGACCACCTGGCCGCCCTCCACCGCGAAGAGGTCCAGGGTGTTGAAGCCGATGTCGCACACGCCCACGGGCGCTTTCAGATCATCAGGAGAGCGTCGCCAGCGGCCCGCGTCATCCAGACCCCAGGCGAAGAACGCGCCCACGGGTTGGGCCAACGCCCGCACCTGATGCACGGTCACCCGGCAATGAGCATCATCCATAACGAATTCATGCTCGCCCACCAGCCACCTGCGCAGGCCCTTGAGCGTAGCTGTGGCCAGCTCGCGGTCGGCCATGACCTCCACAGGCAGGCCGAGGATGAGACTGGCGTCGTGCTCACCCGGGCCGAGCTGTTGGGCTAACACGCCGTAGGTCAACGCCCGCAGTTCGGGACCCTCGGCCAGGCGCTGGAAATCAAGTCGCTGTAATGGGCGGGCGTAGCGGGCCACGTGAGGGCCGACCAGGTAGCGGGCGCCGTTCCATGAGACCGCGTGGGGTGTGTGCCCGTTGCGGCGCTTGCCCAAGCCGCCCAGGGAGAGCAGGCCGATGTCGGTGTCGCCGATGCCCACCACCGCGGGCAGGTAGGCGGTTTGCAGGCCCGATCCGGTGACTTCCGCCAGCTTGAAGCCGCCGAAGCCGGGATCGAGGCCAAGAATGCGATGATGTGTCATAAGGATCTCCTGTGAGTGCTAGCGAAAAATGAAGTTGTACGACATTGAAAGCGGTGCTATAATAGTGTCATCATGGATTGGCAATCGTTGAAGATCGTCGTCGATACCAATGTGCTCTTCGAAGGCCTGACCAAAAAGGGCCTGGCCAGCAGTCTCATCATCGAAGCCTGGCTCGCCGGAGCGTTGCAGGTCGCCGTGTGCGAGGCGTTGGCTCTGGAGTATGTCGACGTCCTCAGCCGAAAACTGTCGCCACAACGCTGGCGCACCATCGAGCCGGTGCTCAGGGCCTTGCTGGAGCGGGCGCAGTTCGTGCCCATCTACTATTCCTGGCGACCAAGCTCGCCCGATCCGGCCGACGAGCACGTGGTTGACTGCGTCCAGAACGCCAGCGCCTTGCTGATTACCTGGAATACGGCGGATTTCCGACAGGCGCGCCAATCCCTGCAATTGCGAATCCTGACGCCGCCAGAATTCATCGCCTGGTGGAGCGCCATGCAAACTCTGATCGAGGAATAACGACATGAGCAGACTGACCTTACGACTACCTGACTCGTTGCATCGGCAATTGAAGGCCGCCGCCAGAAAGGAAAATGTCTCGCTGAACCAGTTCATCGTGTATGCGCTGACGCGGCAGATGTCATCCTATGAGATCGAAGAGACGCCTGCGGAAGAGGTCCGGCGACAGGAAGAAAACTTCTTCTGGCTCTTGGAGCAACTTCGGGAAGGGACTCCGGAGGAAATCCGGCGCGCCCTGGACGCCCGAGAGCCTGCTGAGCCGGAGGAAGTCATGGCCTGGCCTCAGGTGCAGCAGCTTCGGCAGCGCGTCCGCTCGAAGTTGACGGAGGAAACGCTGTCCGAATCGAGCCCGGAGCCTGAGGCTGTGCGCGGCTAGGAGAGACTCCTGTCGAAGAAATTTACTTGCCGTTGGATGGCGTCGGTTCGGTGTCATGGCTCTGCAGGAAGCGGAGGAAGTCATCCGGGCGGATGCGGGTGACGTTGCCGATCTTGTAGGCGCCGAGCTGGCCTCGCTGCACCCATCGCATGACCGTGCGCCGGGAGACGTTCATCCATTGGGCGATATCCTCCGGTTTCAGGAGTTGATCCGCCTCGAACTGCGGGTATTTCGTGTGTGACATGGTCAAACCTCCTTGGAAGTGACGAAAAAAGGGCAACAAAAAAGGGCATGCAATTCATAGAGAATTACATGCCCAAAATAAGGGATTTGGGTTTTGAATTTATAGGTTTGGGTTACTCATGGCGGTAGGCGAGCCCCGTCGCTCCCGTAGCAGCAATACTCAAAGAGGGCGTAGAAGCTTTTTACAGGCTGAACGCCCTCGATTTTTTTGCCCTTGACATGCACTGTTGCAAAGAAACGCTGCAACAGTTTTTTCTTTTGTAAATCGTCAGCGTTGTCCCACAAGTCGGGGAAGTCCAGGACAAGCTGAACCATCTCCAACATATCACGCTTTTTGCCCGCTGTCAACAGCGCCATCTCCCGACGATAGTCGGTTTCTTCGCGGTCGAACTGATCGCGGTCGATCTTGCCGGAGACATACAGCTCCACCAGGCGGTCGTAGCGGGCCTTGAGGGCCGCGGCCCGCTCTTCGGTGGCCAGCAGGTCCTCGTCGGGGAAGGCATGGGCCAGCACATCCTCCCGCCAGCCCTCGCCCTGGGGCATGGAGAGGATCAGATTCGCCACCTGCGCCTCGATATCATCGGCGGGGACCATGGGCTGAGTGCAGGCGGTCTTCTTCTGCAGGCGGTTGACGCAGGCGTAGTAGCGGGCGCCGTTGCTGCCGGCCTGGCCCCGCATGCGGCCCCCGCATTCGTCGCAGCGCAGGATGCCGGTGAGGGGGAAGACGCGGGTGGGCTTGCTACCGTTCTTGCGGCGGCGGGGATTGTTCCCCCGCAGCTTGCGCATCGCTTGCACCTTCTCGAAGAGCGCCAGGTCGATGATGGGCGGATGGTTGCCCGGCATCTCCTCCCCCTTGTAGGTGACGACGCCGGTATAGAACTTGCGCTGCAAAATGCTGCGCACCGTGTCCTTGCCGTAGGGACCAGGAGGATACTTGCTGCCATGCCCGCGGCCGCGGGTGCGGAAGGTCACCGTGCCGCCGTCGGGCAGCTCATACTCGTAATGGTTCAGCGCGTCCGCGATGTCCGCATCGGAATACTCGCCCGTGGCGTACCATTCGAACATCTTGGCGATGGCCACGCTGTCGATGGGATGCAGCACCAGGTTCTGGCCGTCGCCCACATTCTCCCGGCCCACGTAGGGGCAGTAGCCGGGGCCGTTGGGGTCGGTGCAATTGGCGCAGAGCCCCTGGCAGTAGCCGGTGGGGACGGAGCCGTTCCACAAGCCCTTGCGCACCCGCTGGCGCTTGCCCTTCTGGGTCTCCTCCTTGAGGATGTCCAGGAAGATCTCGGCGATGGTGGCCAGGATGACCAGGGCCAGCTTGCCCCAGGCCGAAGTGAAGTCGATGTTCTCCCGCACCGAGAGGAAGGCCACGCCCGCGTCATTGAGCTGGCGCAGGGCGTTGAGGAAACCGGCCAGATCGCGGAAGAAGCGGTCCACCTTGTGCACGATGACCACGTCGAAAAGGCCCGCGTCCGCATCGCGTAGCAGGCGGGAGAGGCCGGGACGGTTGGAGAGGCTGCCGGAGAGGCCCTCGTCCCGATAGACCTGGACCAGGGGCCAGCCCCGGGCCTCGGCGTAGGTGCGGATATCCTGGAGCTGGGCCTCCAGGGAATGGCCCTCCTCGGCCTGACCGGTGGTGGACACGCGGATATAGGCGGCGGCGCGCATGATGGGACTCCTGTGGGTGAAAAAGAAAGGAAAGTGGGGACAACGTCTGACTTCTATTATATTATAAAAGTGCGGAGAATTCAAGGGTTTTGTTTGTAAATCTTTCGTAAAAGTTATGTCTTACTTGTCACAAAATAACCTATCTATCCAGAATATCCTAATAGTCTTCGTTGTCGAGAAGTATCGGATTTGTCCAACCTGTCACGGTTGTCCACGTCTGTCCGAGTTGTCCTGCTTGAGGAAAGGCCGCAGCTCGAATTGGGTCAGGGCCTGGCCCTTGACCGTGATGCTGCGGAAGATGACGCCGGCCAGGGCTTTGCGCTCATGGGGCTGGGCCGCCTGCCACAACGACGCCAGGTCATTGAGCCAGGCCTCGGCCTGGGGCGCGTCCACCTGCTGCTCCGGCGTCAGCGCGGTGATGTCCGCGCGCAGGGCCGCGATGCGCTGCTGGAACGCGTCCCAGGGGATGACGCCCACCTCGAAGAGCTGGGTGGTGCGCTTGATGTGGGCGATGAGCTTGTTGCGCTGATGATCGATGACCTCCACATCGTCATCCAGATAGCAGTGGGCCAGGACGTCGGGCCGCAGGTCCGAGGGCAGGGCGAAGCCCTGAAGGAAAGCCAGCACGCCCGCCTCGGCCTCCTCGGCCCGCACCATGGGCTGGGTGCAGAACCCGCCATCGGGCAGCCGATGCTTGTCCGCCCGGTTGGAACAGAGATAGTAGCGGACGCCGCCGTTGGCCGTGGCGCCCCGCATGGCTCCGCCGCACTGGCCACAGCGCAACACCCCGCTCAGGGGATATTCCCGGCGCTGGGCCTGGCCCTGACGGCGGCTGTTGTTGCCCACGCTACGGCGGATATCCTGTACCTGGTCGAAGAGCTGGCGGGAGATGATGGCGGGATGCGCGCCCAGGTTCTCCTCGATGATGGGCTTGCGGCTGGCCGCGCCCTTGGGCGGCTCGTGCGCGTAGGTCACGTATCCGGCGTAGAAGGGCCGCTGCAGCAGGAAGCGGATGAAATCCTTGTAGGGCGGGCGATAGCCGTAGGGATTCGGGCCTTCTTTCGACGCCTGTTTCTCCTCGCCCTTGCGCAGGCGCTTGCGGGGCACGCGGAAGCGGCGCACATCGCCATCGGGCAAACGGAAGACGTGATCGGCCAGGGTCTGGGCCACGTCGTTATCGGAGTAGTCGCCCGTGGCGTAGAGCTCGAAGGCCAGACGCACCCCCTCCGATTCAATGGGATGCAGGATCAGGTTCTTGCCGTCGCCCAGATCGGGCCCGCCGAAGCGAGGGCAGTACCCTTGACCGTTGGGGTGGGTGCATTGGGAGCAGAGGCCGTTGCAGTAGCCGAAGGGGATGGAGCCGTTCCACAGCCCCAGCTTGAAGCGGCGATACTTGCCCTCGCGGGTGTTGTGGGCCAGTTGTACGGTATAGAGTTCGGCCAGCATGCCCAAGATGACCATGATCAGCTCATTGCCCCAACTATCCTTGCGCCGGGTGTCGATGCCGTCATCGATGGAGAGGAAATCCACCTCGTAGGACTTCAGCTCCCGGATGGCGCTGATCAGGGCCTCCAGGTTGCGGAAGAAGCGGGAGACGTCGGTGACGATGAGCAGGTTGAACTTGCCCGCCCGCGCGTCCCGCATGATGCGCTCCACCACCTTGCGCTGCGCCTTGCGGCCCGACACGCCCGGCTCCTCGTAGATGTGGACGATGCGGATGCCGTTGCGGGCCGCGTAATCCTTGATGCGCTCCGGCTGGGTGATCATGCTGAGGCCGGTCTCCACCTGCATGATGGTGGAGGTGCGGGCGAGACCGGCTGCGATCCATTGCTGCGTCATGGCTTATTTCCCCCGTCGTTTCCTGTCGGGCAGCGCGGGCAGGTCCCGGGCGAAGGAGGTCTTGCGTTGGGGCGTCTCCAGGCCCAGCATCCGGCGGAGGATGGCGGCCAGGGTTTTGATGAAGGTCTGGCGGGCTTCGTCATCGGAAAGGCGGCGCATGATGGAACTCCTGATCATGGGGTGACAGATGGGACAGGGCAAAAAGAAAAGGACGCACTCCGACAAGGGAGAACGTCCTTCGCAGGGGATGACAGGAGGGGCGTCCGGTCATCCAGTGGCTCCATTATACACTAGAACGCATGTTTTTGTCAAGGGTTTTTCTTGCGAATTTAGAACATTTATCCTAGAATTGTCGAAGCAACGATGACGCCCTTCCCCACTCCCTTTACACCAATCCTGTCATGAACAAATCCTTTCAAAATCACGTAAATCTGTACGGTGCAGTGACCCTGGTCGAACGGGAGATCAACGGGCGCACCGCGAGGGTGTTTCTTACTATCGAGACGGAAGATGGCGCGGTCTCCGAGGTGCCGGTGCTGGTAAAGCATCAGCGAGCGCTGGAGACCCTGGCTTTCTATCAGGCGCACCAGGAGCTGCATCCCGATGAGCCCTTTGTCGTCAGCATCCAGGGGCGGCTACGAAAAGTGAAAGGCTCCACCGTGTTGGAGGCCACCAGCATCACCTTTCAGGTGGCGAGTGACGTCACTCGCATGGGCGGACGGCTGGCATACAAACTTATCGACCGGTATGTGGCGACCTATGGCGAAAAGACCTGGCTGAAGACGAAATCGTGACGAGCCTTGGGCCTGCTGGCCCCGGCCCTGGGGGCGGCCTGGCAGCCTCGTGGCCCGATGGCCACGCCCCGGCGACTGGCGGCGGCCTGACGGCCAGCGCCATGCGGGGCGGGCCTGTCGGGCCCGCGGGCGCGCGTGATGCGGCTGGCTGCGGTTGGCTATGCGCTCTCATCGGGCGTTGGCGTGACGGCACTGGCGGCCTGATAGGGGCTGACCTTGACCGCCCTGCCCCGCGCTTGCGCATTGAGGGGCGTCAGGCTATAATGCTTAGCGAACATAGTCATTTGCTAAACATACAGGAGGTTATCATGCCCCAAACCGTGAAAGTCAGCAGCCGCAATCAGATCGCCCTCCCCAGCGAGGCACGCAAAAAGCTGGGCATCCACCCGGGCGACCGCCTGCTGGTGGCGGTGCAGGATGGCGTGTTGGTGCTGATCCCCCAGCCGGAGGACTATGTGGCTGCCATGGCTGGTCTGCATCGCGAGGTATGGGAAGGCGTGAATACGGACGCCTATCTGAATCAGGAGCGGGACGCATGGCAGACGCCATCGGGCGATTGACGGCCAGGCTCCAGGTCCATGAGATCATCGGCCTGGACACCTCGATCTTCATCTATCATATCGAGGCCCATCCCCGCTATCTCCCCCTGACAACCGCAGCCCTCACCGGCGTAGCTCAGGGCGAGCGGCAGGCCGTGACGTCGGTCATCACGCTGATGGAACTGACCGTGCGCCCGCATCAGCTTGAGCGGCCCGCAGTGGCCCGGCACTACGAGGCCCTGCTCACTCACTTCCCCAACCTGCTGCTGGTCGATGTGGATCGGGCCGTGGCCCGACGGGCGGCGGCGCTGCGCGCCCGCTATCGCGTGCGGCCCGCGGATGCGCTGCAAGTGGCTGCGTCTCTCGTGCATCACGCCACCGCGTTCCTGACCAATGACCGCCGCCTGGCCCAGCTCAGCCCCTGCTCGACGTGATTTTGCTGGACGATTTTCTGGCCTGACGGTGCCCACCAGGTGGACTGAGGGGGTGGACTGGGGCCTCGGGCCATAGTGGAGGTGGACTGGCCCCAGTGGACTGGCAATCTTCGCCCCATTGCCGTCACTTGTCAGCACCTGCCGCCAGTTGACGGCACTTCCCTCGCCCATACGCGCTTCAACTCCACAAAAAACGCCCGCAGGACGCAGAAGGCCATGAGCCAGCGCGGTCCGGGGCGTTTGTATTTGAGAGCTTCATACCGGTGACGGACGGAGCGTGTGGATGGAAAGGGGCAGCGCCAGAGAGAGATGAGTAATCAGTATTCAGTGGGCAGTAATCAGTGGGGATGATCGGCGTGTCAAGTCCTGAAATATGTTTATATCAGGAAGAGGAAGGAACTTTACCATAAGAAGAGTTGGATGCTGAGGCGCCGTCACCCACGGGCCAGTCTATCCGTCGGCCAGAGGCTGTCAAGGGCTGCG
>JALWZT010000312.1 GCA_027002405.1 Anaerolineae bacterium
CAGCCCTTGACAGGGCTGGCTGACGGATAGACTGGGCTATGGGTGACGGCGCCGTCCTATCCACCTTATCTCTTTATGGTAAAGTTCTTCATCCCTTCAATATAAACATATTTCAGGACTTGACAGTTGCGGGGCTAGCCGGATTCATCCGGCGCCGTTTTATAGCCCGGCGACTTCATCGCCGGGCGGGCGTGGTGGACGCCACTTCGCTCGGCTAAACCACGCCAAATGTCTGAGACGCACACCGTGACCACTTCCGCAGATATTCGTCATGCTGAGCGACCGAAGGGAGCAAAGCATCTAGCGAGCGAAGCGAGCGCCATGCGGTAGTTTTTTGCGCTTCGCTAGATTCCTCGGTCGCTTCGCTCCCTCGGAATGACGTCGCGGGGCGCTGCTGATTACTGATAACTGATAACTGATAACTGATTACTCTATTTTCAAAGCAGTCGCCACGAGCGGCGGCTCGCCGATACCGAGGAAAACGCCTCGCGGCTAGGCTGGCGGCCCTGAAACGTGATGCGTAATGCGTGATGCGTAAGGCTCTCACGTTTTACGTTTCACGCATCACGCCCGTTGCCGTCTCGCTCAACGTGGACCTGGCGATCCGCAATCCTAATCCTGATCCGAATCCTATTTACAAAGCAGTCCAACGGCGGGCCAGCCCGCGCCGATACCGACGAAAATGCCTCGCGGCCAGGGCGGCGTGACTCGTATTCCGTATTGCGTATTGCGTAACGACTGGACGGAATACGGAATACGCAATACGAACCTTTGCCGTCTCGCCCAACGTGGGTCTGGCGATCTTAATCCTAATCCTGATCCGAATCCTATTTTCATAGCAGCCTCTAAGAAGAAGATCGTAGCTATCCAGTAGTTAAAAATGAGCCATAAGTGAAGGGGCTGCCCGGTGGATGACCAAAATAACGCCTGAGCGTAAGGTGATGTGGGCTTGATGGCCCACCATTTGATTGCTGACGCCACGGCTGCTTCCCAAAAAGAGGGTGGCTTGGCGGAGATGCCATCGCAGGCCCGTGTAGGTCAGGCCGTGGACTTCGGGGGTCAGGGGCAGGACCGAGACCAGATCCCCTGGCTGGCCATACAGGGTGATGCTTTGGTCCACCACCCAGGCCCGCTCCGGCCCATGGACCAGGGTCACGGGCAGGTGGCGATAGCGTGGGTGGGCCAGCAAGAAGACGTTGGCCAGGGTTTGATCCAACCGTCCCCCCAGGGCGGCCAGAAGAAGCACCTTTTTGGGGTGGCGTGCTTCCGCTGCCTGAAGGGCCAATTCCAGGTCGGTGTAGTCTTTATCCCGAGGAAAGCGCTGCAATGTAACACCCTCTTGGGCCAGGCGCTGCGCCATGGCTGGGTCCAGGCTATCGAAATCACCGATAACCAGGTGTGGGGTCAGGCCCAAAGCCAGGGCGTGGCGCGTCCCTCCATCCGCGCACAGGATAAAGTCGTCGGGCTGAATCAGCGCGCGGGCCGATTCGGGGTCAGGGAGTTCGCCATTGGCGAAGAGCACGATGCGGGACATGGTGAGGGGTTGGGTCTACGAAGGGGAAAGGAAGCGCTGAATCACGCAGATGCTTCGCGGCGCGGATTTTCACAGACGTTCGTCATGCTGAGCGACCGGCGGGAGCGAAGCATCTAGCGAGCAAAGCGAGCGCCATAGCGAGCGCCATGCGGTGGTTTTTTGCGCTTCGCTAGGTTTCCATCAACTGCGCTCAGGACATGCCTCAGTCGCTGCGCTCCCTCGGAATGACGTTTCGATGTCGCATTTTCATAATGACTGGAGTCTGGCGAAACTTATTTCGGTCGCTTTTCACGCCATTTTTCGACACGAATTAAACGAATTTGGCGAATTTTTCTTATTCTTTTTCGTGAAATTCGCGTTCATTCGTGCCAAGATCAAAAAACGCCAGTGTCCAGATAATGAGTGTTTGATTTTATCTGCGTGAATCTGCCTCTACCAGCATTCATCTGCGTCCTCTTTTCAAAGCAAATCAAAAAAGCCGCCTGCCGGAGTAAGCAGACGGCCATTTCACAAGGCATATGCATCCATCTCCCTACGCCGGCATTACCCGGATCAGGTTCAGGGGTCGGTGACGGATCCTGGTCACCCTCTCAGCCGGGCTCACCCCAGCTCCCCCGAAGGAGGTGTTCATCTGATTGTAGAGTTTTTCAAGAGTGCGCAGCCATGGATTTTGGGTTTCCGTGAACGACGCACGCTTGAGTTTACGCTATAAGTATAACCTCAGAGATGCAGATTGTCAATGGGTTTCTGGATGCTGAGCGCGTCCCGGGAATTTAGCATTACACCCTACCTTTTTCCCTTTGCGCCCTTGGCACCTTGGCGTGAGGCCTCTATTTTCGGAACAAATCCTTCAACACAGCCACCTCATCACACGCGTGGAATTTGGGACAATACACGCACTCACTCCAGATTTTGGGGCTGATCTCCCACCGATCGACGACGCGGAATCCCTGACGGACGAAAAAGTCGGGAGCCAGGGTCAAAGCGCAAATTTGACGCAAGCCCCGGGCCCGGGCCATGGTCACCAGGGCTTCAACCAGTTGGCCGCCCACCCCCTGTCCATGCCAGTCGGGGTGAACGGCCAGGGAGCGCAGTTCCACCAGGTCTGGACCAAGATAGGCCAGATATCCGCAACCGATCACCTTGCCTTCAGCTTCGGCGACCAGAAAATCCCCCAACGCGCGGCGCACCTGTTCGGGGGTGCGATGCAGCATCAGGTTTTGGTCCGCGAAGGCATTGACCAGCTCGCAAATGGGCTGGATATCGGCCTCGGTAGCCGGGCGGATGATGGGCTTCACAGCTCACCCCACGTCTTGCAAAGCGGCGGCCAGGCGCTCTACAGCCAGGTCGATTTCGTTGCGAGTGATGATCAGCGGCGGAACCAACCGTAACACATCCGCGCCCGCGTTCAGAAGCAAAAGCCCATGTCGATAGCCTGCCTCCACCACGTTGACGGCCGGTATGTCCAGTTGAACCCCCAGCATCAGACCTTTCCCCCGCACTTCCTGGATGGCCCGGTGTTTCAAAGCCTCCAACCGCTCTTTGAAATAGGCACCGACCTCCCGCACGTGTTGCAGAAACGCGGGCTGGCTGATGCGATGGACCACCACATTGGCCACGGAACTGACAAATGGCCCGCCCGCAAAGGTGGTCCCATGATCCCCGGGGTGGATCACCTGGGCCACCCGTTCGGTGACCAGCACCGCGCCCATGGGCAAACCATTGGCCAGGGGCTTGGCTGCACAGAGGATATCGGGCAGGACCCCGAGCTGTTCATGAGCCCAAAAGGTTCCGCTGCGTCCCACACCGCATTGCACTTCGTCGAAGATAAGAAGCGCGTGGTGTTTGTGGGTCAGTTCTCGCAGAGCTAGCATGAAATCCACCTGGGCCGGATGAATGCCCCCTTCCCCCTGGATGGGCTCCACAATGACCGCGCACACGTGATCATCGATGGTTTCACGCACGCTTTCGATGTCGTTGAAGCGGGCGAATCGCACGCCGGGCATCAACGGTCGATAAGGGGCCTGGTATTTTTCCCGCGGGGTCATGGCCAGTGCGCCCATGGTGCGGCCATGAAACGCGCCGGTGAACGCGATGATATCGGTTTTGCCTTCACCAAAATGGGTGCGTGCATATTTGCGCGCAAATTTGATGGCGGCTTCGGTGCTTTCGGTGCCGCTGTTCTGGAAATGGACGCGGTCCGCAAAGGGGGTAAGCTCGACCAGGGTTTTGGCCAGGCGGGCCATAGGCTCGTTGTGGTAGAGATTGGAATAATGCAGGGGTTTTTTCCCTGCTTGGCAGATGGTTTCTGCGATTTCCGGGTCGCCATAGCCCAGCGCGTTGACCGCGATCCCCGCGACCAGGTCCAGGTAACGGCGCCCCTCCACGTCTTGCAGCCACACACCTTGCCCATCCACCCATACGATGGGCGGGCGGTTATAGGCATGGACCACGTAAGTTTGTTCCAGTTCGATGATATCGTTCATGATGGTATCCTCTGCTTTGTAAATAGGATTCGGATCAGGATTAGGATTGAGATCCTCAGGACAACGTTGAGCGAGGCAACAATGGGAGTGTTCAGTATTCAGTGTTCAGTGGGTTGGCTGTTTCTTGGTGTCTTTGTGCTCTTTGAGTCCTTTGTGGTGAAAGATTATCTGCGTCAATCTGCGTTGTATCTGCGCAAATCTGCGTTCTCTTTTCATTCGTATCGGTGCTCTGCCGCGTGTGGCGCAGGCGAGCCTTGGGTCACGACCACATAGGTTCCTTCGCCTTGCTGGTAGCGCTCCAGGTTGGTGATGATGGCGCTGGGGACCCCTTGCCGGACTGCGGACGCGGCGGCTCGCACTTTGGGGATCATGCCCCCGGTGATAAATTGGCCGAAGATCAGGTCTTCGATTTGCTCGACTGCCAGAACCCGCACCGTACGGCCTGCGATGGCCACCCCGGGCACATTGGTAAGGAAAACCAGATGGGCGGCGTTCAGAGCCACGGCCAGGGCCTCGGCCACCTGGTCCGCATTCACATTGTAACTCAGGCCATCATACCCCAAGCTCACGGGCGCGATGACAGGCACGATCTCCTCCTTGATCAGGGGACGCAATCTTTCTGCATACACCGCATCCACCTTGCCCACGCGGCCCAGGTCCATCCCTTCTACCGTCATCTTTTCCACCCGGATAAGCCCCAGGTCAATGCCGTTGAGCCCCATGGCCTGGATGCCGCCATTCACCAGCCAGCGCACGACGCGCAAATTGGCAATACCTGCCAGGGCCATTTTCACCAGGCGCATGGATTGTTCCGAAGTCACCCGCAAGCCCTGCACAAAGTCGAAGGGGACCCCCAACTCGTCGTGCAAGCGCGCGATCTCCTGACCGCCGCCATGGACAATGACGGGACGCACCCCTTGCTTTTGAACGGCGTGTATCGTTTCGACCATGCGAGCCAGAAAATCGCGATCATCGATCTGGCTACCACCAATTTTGATGACGTGGATAGGATGACGTGGGGACATGTGAACCTTTCCTCTCTTCAAGTGTAAACATATTTCAGGATAAGACAAACAAAAACCCTCCGGAAGGGGGAGGGTGGTGATAAGAAAAGCATACCGCGCAGGTTCGACCTTTGTCAATTCATTCCTCTTCCCATTCCTTCAGGAGCAAGCGGAAAATATCCGATTCGGTGATCACGCCCAAGGGGCGCCTTTTTTCATCAATCACGGGCACGCCTCCGATTTTATGCTCCAGCATGAGTTGCACCACCTGACGCAGATGCTCCTCCGGCCCGACGGAGAACACGGGCGCGGACATAACTTCATCCACAGCCAACAGGATCTCATCCTGGTCGGGCGCGTAGGGATTGGTCAGGTTGTAAATGGAAAGGGCTTCCCGCACATCACCATCACTGATGATGCCAATCAACACATTGTCTTCATCCACCACCGGCAGCCGACGGATATCCATCTCTTCCATCAGCGCAGAGGCCTCTAGAACCGTGGCATCCCAACGGATGGAGACGGCAGGCGTGGTCATGATATCTCGGGCTAGATAGGATCGCATGGCATGCTCCTGGAGGGAATCGACGAGTAAGAAAAGACATCACCATGGAGAGACAGCCCTTGTCTGAGATTCTCAGAAAAGGACAGGACGAAGAAAGCAAACAGGGAGAAAGGGACGTCTGGATTATACCTCGGGTAGGCTATACCTTTTCTCGCTTTCCTCAGCTTTTTCTAAAATACGCTCGAGATAATCCAACAGGTCGGTTTCAGTGAGAATCCCGACCAGTTTGCCAGAGTCCACCACCGGCACGCCGCCAACCTTATGTTTACGCATCAGGCGTACCGCTTTCAAAAGCGGATCGTCCGCCTCCACCGTGATGGGGTCGGGGGTCATGCAGCTTCTGACTTCAATATGTTCCATGAGATAGCTATCATACCACCCTTCGCTCAACACATAAGGGGAGTTCATGGCCAAACGCAAATCCCTATCGGTGATAATCCCCACCAGTTTCCCATTGTCCACCACGGGTAATCGTCGAAAGCCCCCCCGGCGCATGCGCGAAAGAGCTGCCCCAATGGAATGATTCGGGCTGATGGTGATGGGATCGGGGGTCATGACATCACGAACACGCATGAGCTATTGTCTCCGAAACCATTTTTTCATACGCGAGGCGTTTTGACCATGACTCAGATCATATTTCTCGTCGACCTTCCAGCGCGCGGCTTAATGTGATTTCATCCGCATATTCCAGATCACCACCCACGGGGAGTCCTCGAGCCAAACGAGTAACCCGCACCCCCCTGGCATGGAGGAGCCGGGCCAGGTACATGGCCGTGGCTTCGCCTTCCATGTTGGGGTTGGTGGCGATGATGACTTCTTCGATGGGCTCTTTTTCCAAACGTTGAAGGAGCGCATCGACCCGTAAATCTTCCGGCCCGACCCCTTCAACAGGGTTGATGACGCCATGCAACACATGGTAGACCCCCTTGTACGTGCCCGTGCGCTCGATAGCCACCACATCCAGAGGGTCTTCGACCACACAGACCAGGTGCTGATCCCGATGGGGGTCACGACAAATGGCGCAAGGATCGGTCTGGGATAGGTTCTGGCACCGGGAGCAATAAACAATGTTTTCCTTGAGCGTGGCGATGGCTTGGGCCAGGTCTTGAACCTGGTCGTCGGGCATGCGCAAGATATAAAAGGCCAGTCGCGAGGCGCTTTTGGGCCCGATGCCCGGTAATCGCTCCAGGGCCTGGATGAGTCGTTGAATGGGTTCGGCTACACCATGCATACGCGTGCCTTTCAGAGCAATCCCGGGGGCAAGCCCGCGGTGAGTCCGCCCAGGCGTTCTTCGGCCAGTTGGCGAGATCGCTCCAAAGCCTGGTTGACCGCACTGAGGACCATGTCTTCCAGCATCTCCACATCCTCAGGGTCCACGACCTCGGGCTGGATGGAGATGGATACGATTTCCTGTTGGCCCGTGGCCACCACGGTGACCATGCCGCCGCCCGCGCTGACCTCGACAGTCTCCTCAGCCAGCAGGGCCTGCTGTTTGGCCATTTCTTCTTGCAAAGCCTGAAGTTGGGCCAGCATATTCATGCCACCCGGCCCACCCGCCTTGGGGGTCTTGGGCCGGGAACCCGGAGAACGATATCCTTTGGGGGCTTTCTTGCGTTTTGCCATGGCAGAATCACTCTTCCTTGAGCACCCCACCCCAATGATCCAGGGCCCGTTGCACCACGGGATGATCCACGAGGCGGGGTGGTGGAGTAGGATCAGGATCAGGATTAGGATTAGGATTAGGATTAGGATTGGGGTTGGATTCGGGGATGGGATCATCCGGGCTGAGGATGACCACGCTCATGGGCCGTCCTACGATCTGAGAAAGGCTTTGGTTGAGATGGTCAAGCCCGGCTTTGACTTGATTGCGATGGAATTCGTAGCGGAAACGAATGAAAAAGCGGTCTTTCTGCAAGGCCAGGGGTTCCCCCGAACGCAGCAGGGCCTGGAGTTTGGGGTCCACACGGCGGATGGCCCGGAGCAGTTGCTTCCAAACGTCGGCCAGCTCGCCGGACGCGGTGGGGGGGGATTCGGGCGGAGGGGAAGCCCCCCGGCTGTATCTGGGGGCTTGACGAGGGGGAGATGAGGCGGGAGGCCTTGCGGGAGCCGAGGGAGTAGTAGCAGGCCCAGGCGAGGGCGCAGTAACTTTTGGGGAAGGGGAAGACGCCGGGGCGGATGCTTTGGGCTGTTCCAGGCTTTCTCCCACGTGCAACGCGTCCAGGAGGGCCAATTCCACCGGCAGATAGCCGGCAAAGGGGGTCTTCAGGGCCTGAGCTGCTTCGGTCAGGGCCCGGATGGTATGAATGAGCTGGGAGGCAGTGAAGCGTTTGGCCTGGGCCTGGGCCTGAGCCAGAAGACTGTCGGGCAAATCCACCAGGCTGGGGTCTTTGCCCACATTGAGCAACAGAAGCGTGCGGAGTTGGTCGATGAGCTGACTGACAAACTGGCTGAGTTCGATTCCCTTATCGATGAGCTCATGGAGCCGGGCCAGGACCTCGGCCGGGTCTCCCCCCGCCAGGGCATCCACAAACTCACTGATAGCCAGGCCCGAGACCATGCCCAAGACCTCCTGGACCAGGAGCTCGTCGATATCGGTGTGCCCATAGGCTGCCACTTGATCCAAAAGGCTGATGGCATCACGCATGGAGCCCGTGGCACTGCGGGCAATGATGCCCAGGGCCTCCGGAGTGATGGTCAGACCTTCTTTTTGTGCGATCTCGGCCAGATGCTGGCTTATCTGCCGGGTGCTGATGCGATGAAAATCGAAACGCTGGCAACGGGAAAGGATGGTGGCCGGGATTTTATGGGGTTCGGTGGTGGCCAGGATGAAGATGACATGAGCCGGGGGCTCTTCCAGGGTCTTCAGCAGCGCGTTGAACGCGCTGGTGGAGAGCATGTGCACTTCGTCGATGACGTAGACTTTGTAGCGGGCCTCGCTGGGCGCGAACGCTACTTTTTCGATCAAAGCCCGGACGTCATCGACGCTGGTGTTGGAGGCCGCGTCAATCTCGATGAGGTCCATGAGCCGCCCCTGGTTGATGGCTGTGCAAATGGAACAGCGATTATCGGGGCGTGCGTTCACATCTTCGGCCAGGCAGTTGACCGCTTTGGCCAGGATGCGGGCAGTACTGGTTTTACCCGTGCCGCGAGGCCCGGTAAACAGATACGCGTGGCCGATCCGTTGCTGGCGTAGGGCATTGCGTAGCGTTTCGGCCACGTGGTGTTGGCCCACGATCTCTTCAAAGGTCTGGGGCCGGTATCGCAAATACAGGGCATCGCTCATATCTTGATGGTAACATGTTCCGCAAGCCCCGTCAAGCCTGCTCCGTAAATAGGATCAGGATCAGGATTGAGGATTGTCAGGCCGAGGTTAGGCGCGAGCAGCACTAATCAGTAATCAGTTATCAGTTATCAGTAGAGCCTTGCGACGTCATTCCGAGGGAGCGAAGCGACCGAGGCATGCCCTTCGCTTCCTCAGGGCAGGCTTCGCTCCCTCCGGTTGCTCAGCATGACGAACATCTGCGGAGCATCTGCGCAAATCTGCGTCCTGTTTTCGTCGTTATGATGCTTCGCTCCCTCCGGTTGCTCAGCATGACAATATCTGCGTCAATCTGTATCGCATCGGCGTCAATCTGCGTTCCCTTTTCATCGCCGTATCGACTTCATCGCCGGACGGGCGTAGCAAACGCCATACCCAATATCCAATACCCAATATCCAATATCCAATATCCAGTATCCAATACCCCTATGGTAGAATAGAAAAGGGTGCGTCCTAAATGAGTTGGCGCCAGCCTCCTATCCGAGTGAACTCGGACTCTTTTAGGCGCTTCGCGCCGACGGTCGACCTCCGTCGACCGGATGACTGGACGGCGAAGGCCGTCCATTGGCCATAGGCCTTAAGTGTCCGACTTCAGTCGGTGAGTACAGCCTCAACCGAAATAGGACGCACCCAATAGAAAAACACCACAACGTGGCCCTCATCCATGCCCAACGCCGGGATTGGGATGAAGCCATCCGGTGGTTCGAAGAAGCTATCCGGGCCAATCCCGCGGACCAGGACGCCCGCTCTGGGTTGGAAAAGGCCCGCCGTGCCCGGGACGCGGACGATATCTCATCTCCCGATCCTTCCTCCTGATACGGTCTACCGGAGATTTTCCCATGAAGGAACCTCGTCAACGCCTGGAAGCCCGCATCTACGGACGGGTCCAGGGGGTCGGATTCCGGATGTTCGTGCAGGATAAAGCCCGAGCCCTGGGCCTGACAGGTTATGCCAAGAATCGGTATGCCCCCCAACGCCATGTGGAAGTGGTGGCCGAAGGCCCCCGTCCCAGGCTGGAAACCCTGCTCCATCATCTTCATCAAGGCCCTCCCTTGGCCTGGGTGGAGCGGGTGGATGTGCAGTGGGGACCGGCCACGGGCGAGTTCCACGCGTTTTCCATAGGGTAATGTATGACCTCATCCACCGTTGAATCCCTGCCCCCCGAAACCTACGAGCGGGTCGGTCGCCAGGCATGGGTCATCCTCTGGCTGGCTTTTGCCGCGTTTATCCTCATCATCACGGGAACGCCCCTGGGGCTGAACTGGTACATCCACAACGCCACCCGGCCCATGGCCGTGCGAGTGGAAGCGGTCACCGGCACGACGTTGATCCTGCCGGAGGATAAAGGGGAACCCATCGCGGTGGTGGAAAACACCTTGCTGCGGGAAGGGGACCGGGTGCGTACCGATGAGGATGCCCGAGCCAACCTCTCTATCTTCGACTCCCCTGAAGACGTGGAGAGCCTGGCTTCGGTCCAACTACGCACCAATAGCGAGGTGGTGTTGGTCCGGGCCCGGCGTCCTCGATTTCAACGCAGTTCGCTGCCACGCCAGCTCGAACTGCACTTGCTTTCGGGGCGGGCACGGGTGACCAGTGGGAGCGAAGGGATGGATACCCACCCCCTGGAAGTGCATATTCGCACCCCTCAGGCCCTGATCAAAGTGCGCAATGGGAGCGCGGCCATCGCGGTCAATAACGAAATGACCGAAGTCACCTCTCGCAATGGCCAGGTTTTGGTCAGTGCCCAGGGGCACGTGGTGGTGCTGGAAAAAGGTCGACGCACTACCGTGGCCATTGGTGAACCCCCTTCCGAACCCCAACCCGCGGATAAAAACCTGGTCCAAAATGGGGATTTCAGCCAACCACTGGAAAGTACCTGGCAGGTGGAAAGCATTGTCGACGCCCGCGATTTGAGCAATGTCACCTTTGGCGAGGTGAGCGTCATCAACACGGGCGGCCGCAAGGCGGCTTACTTCCAAAGGGATGCTCAGGGCGAAGATGCCAATTTGCATAGCGAAACCGCGATCGTCCAAAACATCGACGCGGATGTGTTGGATGCCGAAAGTCTGATCTTGCGTTTTGATGTCCGTCTTATCAGCCAAAGCCTGCCCGGAGGCGGCATCCAATCTTCGGAATTCCCCATGATGGTTCGGATTGATTTCATTGACATTTACGGCAAACCTCAATTTTGGACCCATGGGTTTTACATGATTGATCCCCCGCAGAACTGGCCGTTACGGGATGGGGATAAAATCCCGGGCCTGGTGTGGTATGCCTATGAATCCCCTGACTTCATGCAGAGCCAGACCTTCCCCCGACCGGCCAAAGTGACTCGGATCCGCATCTATGCCAGCGGCCATAACTACCGCAGCCAGGCGGCAGATATCGAGCTGATAGCCAAATAATGACCAGAGCGCGACGAATGCCCGCTCCCCGATACCGAGAAAAAGAGAACGCAGATTTGCGCAGACGCTTCGCAACGCTAATTCCCGCAGATGGCTTTATGTTTGGCTGCTGAACACTGAACACTGAATACTGAACACTCCCATTGTCGCATCGCTCAACGTTGTCCTGACGATCTCAATCCTAATCCTGATCCGAATCCTATTTTCAAACCAGGAGCCTCCTATGCCCCAATGGAATGAAACCACCGTCCGCGAAAAAATCCGTGACTACATCTTACGAGAGCTGGTCCGAGACCCCGATTACCCTCTGGCCGATGACGAAGGGATCATCACAGGTGGATTGATGGATTCCTTTGCCCTGGCCGATTTTGCGGTTTTTGTGGAGCAGGAGTTCGGGGTGTATATCCCAGACCCGGACCTCACGGTAGAAAAGATGGACACGCTGAATCAAATGGTCGCCCGCGTGCTGCGAGGATAACAGGATGAAGGATTTCCGCATTCCTCTTGTGGCGGTGATTGGCGGCGCCCGGTGTTCGGAGCAGGAGGCCGCGTGGGCCGAGGCGGTTGGGCGCTTATTGGCCCGGCAGGGATTTGGCGTGGTGTGCGGAGGACGCGGTGGGGTCATGGCCGCTGCGTGCAAGGGTGCCAATCAAATGGGGGGTGTGACCGTAGGGTTGCTGCCCGGGGAGGATGATGGGGAAGCGAATCCCTGGGTGCAGATCGTGCTGCCCACAGGTCTGGGCGAAGCTCGCAATGCCCTGGTGGTTCGGGCCGGCGTGGGGGTCATCGCCATTGGGGGCGGATATGGCACGTTATCCGAATTGGCCTTTGCCCTCAAATGGGGCAAGCCCGTGGCGGGCCTGGGGACATGGGAGCTGCCCGGCGTCTATGCCGCGGCTTCTCCCCAAGACGCCGTGCAATATGTATTGGCTTCATGAAAAAACTGTCATCATCCCGCACCGCGACCTTCATCCATTGTTCATCCCATGCTGGTAAACTGAAGGATATGAGCCGCTCATTGCTTTTTGCCATCCTTCTTTTTGCAGGCATCCCTCTCTTCATACTAGCCTCGTCTCTGGCCGGGCCCGCGTTGGCCCATCCTCAAGTGACCCCGACCGCGGTCCATACCCTGGACCTGCGGGTGCAAGCTTCGGCCGACGATACCAGTGTTCGCCTTTTAACGCAGGAGAACCTGGAGGACTGGGTGTTTTTGCGGTTGGGGTCCAGTGAAACGGGGTATGTGAATGGGCTGCGGTTTCAAGCCGTGGGCATCCCTCGGGGCGCTCGTATCCTGGAAGCGCATCTTCGCCTTTACAAAGGGAGCTGGCACAAGGCGTTTCCGGTGCGTTTGATCATCCAGGGAGAAGCCACAGGTGACGCCCAGGACTTTCGCGACGCGCACCCCCTGGCCAGCCAACGCCCCCGTACAGGAGCATTGGTAGCCTGGACTCTGGATTCCCCTCCAGCCAACCTGGATTGGTTCGAATCCCCCGACATGGCCCCTGTCATCCAGGAGATTGTGAACCGGCCCGACTGGGCTTCTGATCACGCGCTCAATGTGTTCCTGGCCGCGGCGTCAGGCAATGAACTCAATCATTACCTGGATGTGATGAGCTACGATTGGGCGCCCCAATTCGCGCCCACATTGATGATTCGCTTTGAAGATTCCGGCGTACAACCCACAGCTACGCCCACCAGTACCCCTACTGCGACGCCAGAGCCCGGCCGTTTGGCCGTTGAGCAAGCCCTGGACCTGGCTTGCAACACTCAGATGCAAGGCGACACCCGGCCGTGGCGCAACAATGTCACCCTTTATCACGCCTGCCAGCCCTATTGGCATGAAACCGGCCCCGAAGCCGTTTACCGGATATACATCCCCCAAGATGATACCGACCTCACGGTTCAGTTGTATCCTCAGGTCGGGGAGGACCTGGATCTCTTTCTTCTGACGGGTGCGTATCCAGATGATTGTCTGAAAGGAGCGGATGCCAGTTTGACCATGCCTCAACTGCGGGCGGGGACTTACTACCTGGCCGTGGATGGGTACGAAGGCGCGGCCGGGACCTTTGCCCTAACCACCTCGTGCCAAGTGCATCTGGGTTCGAGCCTTTACCTACCCTGGGTATGGAAGGAAAGTAATCAGTAATCAGTGATCAGTAATCAGTGAGAATCTGCTATGAAAATAGAATGATCGCTGGTTGCTGAGAAATCGCCAGGCCGACGTTGGGCGAGGCGACAACGGGCGTGATGCGTGAAACGTGAAACGTGAGCTCATTACGCATTACGTATTACGCATCACGAACTCGGCTTCCCGCGCCAACCTGGCCGCGAGGCGTTTTCATTCGTATCGGCGAACTGCCGTTCGTGGCGCCTGCTATGTAAATAGGATTCGGATCAGGATTAGGATTGAGATCATCAGGACAACGTTGAGCGAGGCAACAACGGGCGTGATGCGTGAAAGCGTGAAACGTGAGAACCTTACGCATCACGCATTACGCATTACGTACTCGGCTTCCCGCGCCAGCCTGGGCGAGGCGCTTTCATCGGTATCGGCGGGCAGCCGCTCGTGAAACCTGTTCCGAAAGTTCGAAATTACGCTGCCAACAGTTGGGCATAGTATGTCAGCAATTTTTGCATTTCCCGCTCTGCATTGAGTGTCTTTGCGGCCTCCAGGGAACGTTGCTTCATGGTATGGATGGTGTCTGGCTCCAGGGCGTTGAGCTGATGGGCCAGGGTGGTGGGATGAAAGTCGGCCGCGACAATGCCGTTTTCATACCGTTGCACCAGGGCGGCCATGGCAGGCGATGGCCCAATGGCCACGGCCAGCCCGGCCATGATGAATTCAAAGAACTTGTTGGGCAGGGCCATGGCATAGCTGAAATTCACCGGCGGGATGAGAAAAAGCCCGATATCATATGCGTTAATAGTCTGAGGGATTTCGTGCGGGGCCACAGGCTCGCGGAAATGGATGCGGCCCGGAGCCCGAGCCTGGGCCCTTTCCTTGAGTTCCCGCAGGTAGCGCCCGCCTGGGTCCGGGAGCAGCATAAAGTCCAGCGAAAAGCGCGGCTCGGTATGGGCCATCATCTCGATCATCCCCTCCAACCGGCGTTCACGAATGGCGCCTCCGTGGTGAATGAGGCGGATGTGTTCCGGATCGACGGGGTGGAAGGGGAGGGCCTGGTAGAAGGGCGCGTTGAGGATGACTTCCACGTGGAGGCCGAAGGTTTCTTCGTAGCGACGGGCGATGTGGGCTTCCACCGTGGTCATCAAGTGGGCCTGAGGCGCATAAGTGGCAATGAGATAGGTATAAAGGGGTTGGGCCAGAAGCCGCCAGCGCCAGTCATTGGCCCGGTGTGCAGGGCTGTATTCGTGAGCGTCGAACAGGACTTTGGCCCCAGTACGGCGAGCCGCCTCGATGGCGATGGGCAGACTGATGATCTCGTTGGCGTGGATGATATGGGGGCGGGAGTCGACCACCGCCTGGAGGGCCTGATGATGGTCGGGTTTGGCCCAGTACCAGGCTTCAAAGGCCCGCGTGGTGACGCGCCCCCCCAACATGCGCGCGACCTGCAAGGCTCGTTTTGGGGTAGGGAGAATAACCCTCTGCACTGGCCGCATGGTCACGTGGGGCCGTGGGTGGTCCAGATGCCCCCATCCCACCACAGTGACCTCGTAATCCTGGCTGGCCGCGTCGATTTCTCGCAGAACGCGGCCGTCCTGGTGGATGAGGGAAAGGGAGAGGATGGTGAGGCGGGGACGGGGCATGATTTACAAAAGAACGCAGATTCCTACTGATTACTGATCACTGATCACTGATTACTCTATTTACAAAGCAGTCGCCACGAGCGGCGGCTCGCCGATACCGAGGAAAACGCCTCGCGGCCAGGCTGGCGGTCCTGAAACGTGATGCGTAATGCGTAATGCGTGATGCGTGATGCGTGATGCGTAAGGTTCTCACGTTTCACGTTTCACTCATCACGCCCATTGCTGCCTCGCCCAACGTGGGCTTCGAGTTGCTTTTGCAAACGAACGCAACGCTATTTACGGAACAGTCGCGGGGGCTGTCACAAAACGACGATAGACTTCCATCCAGGGGCGGCGGTTGGGGGGCGTGAGGGTATTGTGCCATAAGAGATGCATCTCGCCCCCGACTTCCTGTACGCGACGGGCCAGATGGCGCAGACGGGCCAGGCCCTGGGCCGGGGTGAGACCGCGATAAGTGATGAGGGTGCTATCCATCACATGGAGGGGATGTTCACGCACGGGCAGGGTGTGGTCGGCTATGAGATCGAAAACAGGGAAGGGATGGGCCGTGCCACAGCGGAATCCTTCGTGATCGTGGTAGCCCAGGGTGGCGTCTTCGACAACCCCGGCCTGGGCCGCGATACGCCAGGTATCGGGCACGCGAAAGCGCAGGTAGTGTTGGCGGGCGTGGTGGATGTTTCGGCCGAGGGTGGTTTCCAGCCGGGCTTTTTCCGCCTGATAGCGGATAGGGTCAAGATAGGTATGATAGCCTGGATGGATGCCGATAATGTGACCGCGAGCGCTGAGTTCGCGGAGACGTCGCACCAGGGCGGGCGTGTGGACTGGGAATCCCTCGTCGTAGGCTGCGGGGACCGCGGCCATGATGTAAAAGACCCCTCGGTAGCCGGCCTGTTCATCCAGTTGGGCCAGATTATCCATCGCGCTCAAGTAGGGGTTGTGGTCGAGCCAAAGCCGCCCCATGAGAAAATCCCGGATGTCTTCCAGCGCCCAGACAGGACGTTTTTGTCGCCACAGGTCGTGGATGGTTTGGCGCAAGGCTTCATTGGGATGGAGGAATCGACGCAGATGATCGATGTCATGACTCAGACGCAGGCTGAAACCGCGTTGGGGTCGCTGCCAGGAAGGAAAACGTTTTTGCAACCATGCCTGCAAGATTATGGCGTAGCGGTCCACCACGGGTTGATCCAAAAAGCCCTGGCGATAGGCCACCGACGCGGTAGCAGGAAGGCGATCATGGGAATCGCGCTGAGCGATGACGATTTCCTCCCAACGGGTAAGCATGAAGAGGATGGTGGCAATGAGATCGATCGCGAAGAGGATCGAACCATCCTCCCTCACCCTCACAGGCGGTCTTTTCCCGGCCGTTTCACCCCAGAAGAGGACGGGCAGGGCATCATCAAAGGGACGGGGATAGCCGGGTGGGAAAAGGGCTTCCGCGGGCAGCCAATTCAGAGAGTTGGGGGGAAGCTGAATGAGCTGCTCCCAGGCCTCGGCGGCCGCGGGGGAAATGATCACGCCCGGTGCAGGGAGGGGGGTGTGAGGTGGGCCGTAGACACGGGGAATGGTGAGTTCCTCGGCACCGGCCAGGGCCCAAAGCCGTTCCCAGGCATAGGCGATGGCGTTGGGGGTGAGGGGCGGCTCAATCATGAAGCATCCTCCACCAGGCGCGCAGGTCTTGACGCACGCGAAAGGCCAGGGAGGTGGTTTTCGTGAGATGGAAGTAGGGGGTTTGGCGGGCGCCAAAGGAACGGAAGAAGCGCTCCACCCCAGGGATCATCGACCCTTCAAAGTCAAAAACATGGGTGACCCCCGCGGCGAACTGGATGGCTTCCCACATGAGCAGGCTGGGCGCGCCACTGGCCTGCAACGCGGGATCGTTGCCACCCATGAGGTAGTAGGCTGCGTGGTCATCCCATACCAAATAGAGCGCGGCGTGGATGCGGCCCTGGGCATCTTCGGCGAAGAAGATGCGCCGCTGATGATGGGCGGCGCACGCCGCGTCGATACGCATCAGGTCCTCCAGGCTGTAGGATGGCTGCAGGCCCTGGCGTTGGAATGTCATTTGATTGAGTCGCCAAAAGGTGGCCACATCCCCTTCGGTATGGACAACGACTTGCTTTTGAGCTTTGCGGATGGCCCGCTTGATATTGGGCCGAAACGCGTCCCACACCTGATCCAGGTCAGTCAAGTCATCGATAAGATAGGTGTAGTAGGTGGTTTGCCGGAAGCCTCGCCAGTAAAAAGGCAGCCAATTGGTAAAACGCGGATGAAAGCGTTGGGAAAAGAAGTCAAAGGGGGGGAGTTGCTGAATCAGGGCATTCAGGAGTTGATGTTCTCGTGAAAGACGGGTGGCGTATTTGCCCGGCAAGGGCGCTAGCCACGGCCCCAGATAGGGCGTGAGCCGTGGCATGTCCATTACTGAAAGATGGCGGTGTCGGCGGTAGATGTAGGGCATGGAGGCAATGACACGGCCATTTTCTTCGATGGTAGCCACATGCCAGGCCCCTGGCGCGACAGCTTCCAGCCACCAGTCCTGGAAAAAGATGGGCAGATGGGAAAGGGAATCAGTCATGTGTCTGATGTCCGATGTCCGATGTCTAATGTCCAATGTCCGATGAAAATAGAATGCAGATGCATGCAGATTTCCGCAGATATTCGTCATGCTGAGCGACCGGAGGGAGCGAAGCATCTAGCGAGCGAAGCGAGCGCCATGCCGTGGTTTTTTGCGCTTCGCTAGATTCCTCGGTCGCTTCGCTCCCTCGGAATGACGTCGCACGGCTCTATTTTCATAGCAGGCGCCACGAACGGCAGCTCGCTGATACCAATGAAAACGCCTCGCAGCCAGGCTGGCGGTCCTGAAACGTGATGCGTAATGCGTGATGCGTAAGGCTCTCACGTTTCACGTTTCACGCATCACGCCCGTTGCCGCCTCGCTCAACGTAGGCCTGGCGATCTTAATCCTAATCCTAATCCTAATCCTAATCCTGATCCTATTTTCGGAACAGTCACCATGAGCGACAGCTCACCACATAACAATGAAAATAGGGACGCAGTCTGCAGGTTTGCAGGTGGCACGTGGCAAGTGGTCACGGTGTGCGTCTCAGACATTTGGCGTGGTTTAGCCGAGCGAAGTAGCGTTTGCCACGCCCGCCCGGCGATGAAGTCGCCGGGCTATAAAACGGCGCCGGATGAATCCGGCTAGCCCCGCAACTGATTACTGATCACTGATTACTGATTACTGATTTACGGAACAATCGGCCTTGCTGTGCCGCCACATAAGCCCGCAGCGCGTCCTCCAGATCGGGCTCCAGGGTACCGCCCGAGGAGATGGGAAAGTGGGTGGGGATCCCCCCAGGACGCCGGGCGAGGGAGGCTCCTCGGGCGGATAGGAAATGGTTGATGCGCGCCAGGCTGCTTTGCACATCCTGGCAAAAAGATTCATATTGGATATCCAGGAATCGCTGTGGGCCCATGATGGGACGCGCAGCATCGATGGCTTCGTGGATAGCGATTATCTGTTCCACCACCTGTTGATGCGGGGGTAGACGCTCCAGGTCCGCCACCTGGGCAGGGCGGGCAGACCACCAGGGCCGATAGTCGCCGTGAATGCGTTTGCGGGCGACCAGTAAGGAACGGGCGTTGGCCAGGGGATCGCGATGAACAACGATGAAGCTGGCTTCGGGCAGGGCCCGGGCCAGGGGGAGCAGGCGCAGGGAGTTTATCAGGTTTTTGAAAAGGAAAGGACGCCTGGCCGCCACGATGAGATGTGCGATGGCCACGCGCAACGTTCGCTCTTTGGAGGCGGGGATGGAAGTCACGGCCTGGGGGCGATGCGGAAAGAAGCGGTACCAGAAATCACCGCATTCACTGGGTGCGGTGCGCCCCCGAGTGCGTCCGTATTCGGAAGTGAAGTCAAGTGCGGGGCGGGCGATGTGGGGGAAGAGCCAGCGTTCCACCAGCGCGGGCGCGCCGAAAAAGCGACAATGCAGGTTGGAAAGATAACCCACATCCAAAGCTTCCACCAGGGTCTGGTAGAGGAGGGTGCTGCCCGAACGGGGGGCGCCGATGATGAAGATGGGGGGATGAGGCAGCGGTGCGGGAGGGGAGGACCGTGCTCGGACATCCCAGGCGTGCAATCCTCGATTCAATGCGCTGAGCAGGCGTCTGCGGAGTGAGGGAAAAGCGTTCATCGGGCCTCAACGGGCGTCGCAACGTTCGAAGGCGTAAAAAAGATAGGTGCCCCAAACTTCCTCGCGGCGACGCAAACAAAATCCTGCCTGGGCAAAGGTAGCTTCGAGTTTCTGCCTGGTAATTTGCTGAAAATCAACTTCCCAGAAATGGTGAGGAGTGGTTATGGCGCCGATTTTGCGGGTCAGACGCCAGGAGATAGGTTTGAGCTTGGGGAGTTTCAAATCGAGATGGAAAAATGTCGCCCGATTCATGGGGACACTGATAAAAATCATGCGCCGACAAACGGCATGGAGACGCGGCAATAATGTTTCCACTTGTTCAAAGGGGATGTGCTCCAGGACTTCGAAGGCGAGGATATGGTCATATGCCTGCGCGGCGAAATCATGTGTGACGATATTGGCGACGATATCGGGGTGTTTCTCTTCGTCGATGTCGATGGTGGTTACTTTGAAGCCTTTGGATCGTAGATAATTGGCCGTAAACCCGGACCCCACCCCGATTTCCAGGATGTGCTCCCCGGGCTGGATCCATCCTTGCATGATTTTTTGCTGATGCCAGTAATGCCGCCAACGCTTTTCCGGTTCTAATTCATGAATCCAGGCGGTGGAATAGCGATAGACAACATTATCAACGATCTGCTGTTTTTCGTCGGGATGCGATTTGTTTGCGGTCATGGTTTCCGATTCAACAGAGAGGCGCGTAATTGCGGCTCCTTTTGCCATTGGTATAAGCCATACAGGGCCAGGAGCCCGGCCGCCACCGAGATGACACCAAGGGCACTGACTTCAAGCCTTTGTAGCGCGAGGAGCAAGGCCCCCGCAGGGAGAATGGGCCAGCCTTTCATCCAAAGGATATGGAGGGCTTGGCGCAAGGGCACTCCAGACGAGCGAAGAACGATCAAGCTGAGGGAACCGTACAGGAAAATGCCCGATAAAGCAAACAACCCCAGCATTATCCTGGGGCTCTCCAACCAACCGCCCAGGCCCAGAGCCAGGAAACGGGAGGTCAAGATGGCCGCGTTGAGGCGGAAGCTCCATTCTTGTTTTTCCAGCACGCTGAACATGGTGCTCATGGGGGAAGAGATAAACCAAAAGAAGATCCAAGGGGCCAGGATCTGGGTGTACACCCCGGCCTCACGCCAGCGGTCGCCGAAAAGGACCTGGAAAAGATCGGGAGCGATGAAAAACAGAAGCATGAGAGGGAAAAAGCTAAGGGTGACCAGGGAACGAAAGGTGTTCATCACCACTTGGTCCAGATTCCCCTCGTGTCGGGCCGCCGAAGCCCGCTGGAAAAACACCTGGGCGATGGAACTGCCCACCAACCGCATGGGCAATTCGATAACGCGGTTCCCCAGGGCAAAGAACCCCACTTCGATGGGCGAAAAGAAGAAGGAAAGGAAGAAGGTAGGTAGTTGCCAGGAGATGCTGTTCATCAGGGTGGCGCCCACGTTGTAGCGAGGGAATTTGCGGTAGCGCCGGGCCGCGCCCATCATGCCCGCGCGGGTGACATGCTGGCGGAGCACGCGTCCCATGCCGCGACCACTCATGGCAGCCAGGGTGACTGCTCCGGTGATCTGCCCAATGACGACGCCGGCGATAAGCCCGCCTCCTTCAACATGCCCCATCCCTCCCACAACCAACTGGGTTCCGGCCTGGGTGCCGGACTGCACCATGCGCACCAGGGAAAGGCGCCCAAAGTTGCGATGGCGGGAATGCCAGTAGTTAAGCACCAGCAATGCGCCACCGAATAAGACCGAAACAGGGATGAGCCCCAGATAGGGGATGAGTGCGGTTGCGTGGAGCCATCGGGCCAGGGGCGGGCCTGCCAGCAAGAGGATGGGGGTCAAAACCAGCGCCGTAATCAGCACCACCAAAAGCGCAAGGCCAAAGACCTCTGTAGCGTCCTCATCCTTTTCGGGCAACATGATGGCCAGTTCGTACCGCAGGCCCGAAATCTGGGTAAGGACCCGTGTCACCGCGATAAAAAGGCCCAACGCGCCAAAGGCGGCGGGGCCGTACAGTCGAGTAAGAAAGGGCGCGGCCAGGAGGGCTATCCCCTGAGCCAGGGTCGCGCCCGACATCAATTTCAGCGCATCAAAGGCGAAGCTTCCGGATGGATCTCTCTTCGCAGTCACAATCTCCTAATCCCAGTCCTCATCCCAATCCGATGACGTATCCGTGGCTTCTTCGCCCAACACGCGGCGTTTCAGTTCCCCTGCGGTGTGTTTGAGCTCATAATTGATGAGGAACCACACGCCTTTCCAGGTTTCGGGGTTCAGGAATTCCTCGGGCGGAGTGTCTTGCAGCATCTCCTTCAGGTCCGCCAGGGTGCTCACCCCGGGCAGATGGGTCAGGCGTTCCCGAAGGGATTGCGAACGTTCGGCAGCCTCCAGCTTCACCAGATAATTGATGGTGAACCATACCCCTTTCCAGGTCTCGAAATCTTTGAAGTCTTCCAGGGTGGTTCCTTCCAGGCTTTCTTGCAGGCTTTTGATGGTTTCGGGCGCCAGGCGATCCAGGTTTTCGGTCAAAAGGGCCTTCATGCGCCGGGGGGTGTAGGGCGGCGGCTGGAATTGAGGGGCAAGATGTCGGAGTTCTTCGGCCAGTTGGTTGAGTTCGGCCACCAGGTCCTGGAGTTCGGCTTGCAGTTCGGCCGCGGTTTCTTCTCCGGGTTGGGCCGGAGCAGGCTGGGGCTCTGTTTCCTCTAGCTGCACCGGGGCCGGAGGCTCAGATTCGAGCCCGGTTTCTTCCTGAGTGGGGGCCGATGCTTCCCGGGCCTTCTCCTGCAATCGTTCTTGCGCCTGTCGAATCCAATCGTCGTACCGGGCCAAAGCCCCTCGAGCCTGAACAATCGCCTGGAGTTGTTCGGGCGTTGCCGTGGCCAGGTCTTCCAGGGTGAGGATCCCCGCGTCTGCCAGTTGGCGGGCGTATTTGGGGCCGATGCCTTTAATGGTTTGTAATTCTTGGATGCTCATAATGAGTAAATAGGATTAGGATGGGGGTTAAATAGATAGATCATGGTTCACATGGACGTTTTGTAGCTTGACAAATTGGCTGTGAGAGCATGATATTGGATATTCCCCTGTCTCAAGGCGATTCGAATACCCAATATCGAATACCCAATACCAGATGTCGACTATCTTGCTACAAAAGCCTGACAGCATTTGTCAAGCTCATTGTAGTCAAAAATGAACCATGCCATAGATAGTTAAGCTTATATCACATTTTGGAAAAGACGCCAAACATGGTTCATGTGTAACCCATCCTGCGCCATGTTCATCTAACGATTCGACCCCAAGGCACGGAGAGAAGAAAGTAATCAGTATTCAGTGATCAGTGTTCAGTAGGTTAGCTGTTTCTTGGTGTCCTTTGTGGTTAAAAGATTATCTGCGTCAATTTGCGTTTTCTTCACTTGCCACCTGCCACTTGCAAACTTGCATATCCGCTATTCGTCAAATCCCTCACCAGAGTTCAAGATAAGGAGTTTTCATCATGCCTCTTCTCAATCCCAGTGATGCCCGTGCTGTGCAGCAGCAGTTTCAAGAAAAAATCACCCGCCCAGTTAAAATGATTGTAGTCACCTCGGAGCATAACTGCATGTATTGCCGCGAGGTGAAGATGCTGGCCGAAGAGCTGGCCGAGCTTTCGCCCCTGATCAGCGTGGAGGCCTACGACCTGGACAAAGACAAGGCCATTGTGAATCTTTACGGCATTGATAAGGCCCCTGCCATTGTCGTGGTGGCCGATGGCCGTGGGCAGGAACCCGACGTCGACTACGGGATCCGCTTCTACGGCATCCCCAGCGGGTATGAATTCATGTCCCTGCTGGACGCACTGAACACAGTGGGCAACAATGGGGCAGAGCTTAGAATCATGCCCGAAACCCTGGAATTTTTGAAAAACCTGGACCAAGACCTGCACATCCAGGTTTTCATCACCCCCACCTGCCCTTATTGCCCCCGGGCGGTCATGATGGCCCATCATTTCGCGTTTGTCAGCCCGCGGGTGAAGGCCGACATGGTGGAAGCCATGGAATTCCCCGATCTTTCCAACAAGTACCATGTGTACGGCGTCCCGCGCACGGTGATCAACGAAGTAGTGCACCAGGAAGGCGCGGTGCCCGAGCCCATGATGTTGCAAAAACTGCGCGAAGCCGTGGCTGTCACCGCGGCTTGATGCCAACCTGACTTCCATCCTATCACCAGGCGCATGGCGATTCCGCTGGAACCCATGCGCCTGTTGTGTTATAATGACCCCGGATATGGATATTTTTGGGTTTCCCTCGTGACATGCCCTCCCACACAAGCACCTCCTCAACATCATGAATACGCCTACACCCCTCCCCCCAGAAAAATTGCGCCCCCATTGTGACCCTGCGCAATTCTCCTTTCATTCCACCTCGGAATTGCCCGCACTGATGGATATCATCGGGCAAAAGCGAGCCGTGCGGGCCTTGCATTTTGGCATGGGCGTCAAAAATGATGGGTACAATATCTACATCTCCGGGGTTCCGGGGACCGGGAAGCTCACGGCCGCGCGACAATTTTTGGAACAACAGGCCCAAAAGCGTCCCCCTGCTGATGATTGGGTTTATGTGAATAATTTCAAAACTCCCTCGCAGCCCAATGCCATCCGTTTGCCCGCGGGATGGGGCCGGGCCTTCCGCGATGACCTGGAGGCGCTGATCAAAGAGCTGCGTCGGGATGTGCCGGCCGCGTTCGAAAGCGAGGAATACCAAAAAGAACGGGATCGCATTTTTGAAGAACTGAAACGGCTGCAAGAAGAAACCTGGCAAAAACTTAACGAGTACGTAGAACAATACAGCTTCGGCATTGTGCGCATCCCCGGGGGCTTTGTGCTTACCCCTATGATCAAAGGCAAACCCCTCAGCGATGAGCAGTTTGAAAAACTCAGCGAGGAGCAAAAGGAAAAACTGCGTAAAATCCGGGAGATGCTCACCCAGCAGGTGGAACGCACCATGCGCCTGATGCGCCAGATGGAGCGGGAAGCCCGGAAAAAATTGGCCGAGCTGGATGAACGGGTGGCTCGCTACACCATCCAGCAGCCCGTGGAAGAACTGAAGGAAAAGTATCGGGCCATCCCTGAAGTGCCCCAATATCTGGATGCCATGCAGGCCGATATGGTGGCCAATGCCGAAGCCTTCAAACAAGGGGAAGAAGCGCCATCTCCTCAACCCCTTCCCTTGAACCTGCCCACCCCTTTAGATGGGTTCCTGAATCGCTACAAGGCCAACCTGTTGGTGGATCATTCTGAAGATCATGGCGCGCCCGTGGTCTACGAAAGCAACCCCAACTTTTCCAACCTGGTGGGACGGATCGAACACCGGGTGGTCATGGGCGCACTGGTCACCGACTTTACCATGATCCGCCCCGGCGCGTTGCATCGGGCCAATGGCGGGTATCTGGTTCTGGAAGCCCTCTCCCTCTTCCAGCGCCCCCAGGCCTGGGACGCGCTCAAGCGCGCGCTCAAAGAAGGGGAAATCCGGGTGGAAGAATACGCCCAATCCCTGGGCCTGGTCTCCACCGCGGTGCTGGAGCCCGAACCCATCCCTTTGCAAGTCAAAGTCGTGCTGGCAGGTCCAGCCTGGCTCTACTATCTGCTGGCCGAATACGATGACGACTTCCTGGAGCTGTTCAAAGTCCAGGCCGATTTCGATGACCGCATGCCCCGCACCCCCGACGCCATCCAGGCCTATGCCCGGTTTATCGCCACCATCTGCCAGCGGGAAAACATCCGTCATTTTTCGCCCGAAGCCGTGGCCCGGGTGGTGGATCACAGCTCCCGGCTGGTTTCGGACCAGAAATACCTTTCCGCATGCTTCCGCGACATCTCCGACCTGGTCATCGAAGCCAGTTATTGGGCCGGGCAAAATGGCCATGAGCTCGTCATGGCTTCGGATGTACAACAGGCCATTGACGAGAAACATTACCGGGGCAATCGTTACGAAGAACGGTTGCAAGAAGCTATTGCCCGGGAGATCTTGCTCATTGATGTGACAGGAGCTCGGACCGGGCAGATCAATGGGCTTTCGGTCTTGCCCTTGGGCCAGATTTCCTTTGGCGCTCCCAGCCGCATCACGGCCCGCACCTACATGGGCCGTGGCGGGGTGGTGGATATCCAACGGGAGGTCAAATTGGGCGGGCCTATCCATTCCAAGGGGGTGATGATCCTTTCGGCCTTCTTGGGTAGCCGCTACGCGCAGGAAGAACCCCTGAGCCTGCGGGCCACTTTGGTTTTTGAACAGACGTATTCCATGGTGGAAGGGGACAGCGCGTCCCTGGCCGAGCTTTGCGCGTTGATCTCCTCCATTGCCGATGCCCCTCTGCGACAAAATCTGGCTGTCACCGGGTCGGTCAACCAGCATGGGGATGTACAGGCCATCGGTGGGGTCAATGAAAAGATCGAAGGCTTTTTCGACGCCTGTCGGCTGCATGGGGAACTGACCGGGGACCAGGGCGTCATCATCCCCCAGGCCAATGTTCAACATCTGGCTTTGCGTCAGGATGTGGTGGATGCCGTGGCCGCGGGCCGGTTCCACATCTACCCGGTGAAAACCGTGGACGAAGCCCTGGCCTTGCTCAGCGACATCCCCGTGGGCGAACCGGACGAAACGGGCCACTATCCGCCCGAAACCCTCCATGGTCGGGTCTTCGCGGCCTTGCAAGCTATGAATCAACGCTGGAAAGAGCTCAGCGAGACTTCAGAAGAAGAGGAAGAGGATGCCCGTCAAGCCGCCTGACGCCCCCCAACGGCTTATTGTGGCTATGACCGGCGCGTCGGGGCAGATCCTGGGGGTGCGCCTTTTGCAGCTTTTGCAGGCCCGGCCCGATATCGAAACCCATCTTATCCTCTCTCGGGCCGCGCGCATCACCCTGGCCCAGGAAACCGACTTCACCCCGGCCCAGGTCGAGGCCATGGCCCGGGAGGTGTATCGGCCGGGGGATATCGCCGCGGCCATTGCCTCGGGCTCCTTCCCTGTAATGGGCATGGTGGTGGTCCCCTGTTCCATCAAAACCCTCAGCGCCATCGCGCATAGCTATGCCAGCGACCTCATCACCCGGGCCGCGGACGTGCAGCTCAAAGAAGGCCGGCCGCTGCTCCTCGCGGTGCGAGAAACCCCCCTGCATTTGGGGCATCTGCGCCTGATGACCCAGGCCGCGGAACTGGGGGCCATCCTTTTCCCTCCGGTGCCCGCGTTTTACGCGCGACCGGCCTCGCTGGATGAGATGGTCACCCATCTTGCGGGGCGCATCCTGGCTCGCATCGGCATTGCCAACGACGCGTACCCCACCTGGTCGGGCCCGGGCGCGTCCTCTTTGGGTTGATGGGCACCCCTGGCTGCTTTGTAAATAGAGTAATCAGTGATCAGTTATCAGTAATCAGTAGCGCCGTGCGACGTCATTCCGAGGGAGCGCAGCGACCGAGGAATCTAGCGAAGCGCAAAAACCACGGCATGGCGCTCGCTTCGCTCGCTAGATGCTTCGCTCCCTCCGGTCGCTCAGCATGACGAACATCTGCGTCAATCTGCGCCGCATCTGTGGAAATCTGCGTTCTCATTTTCATCGGTATCGGCGAGCCGTGGTAGGGGGAACTTGATAAATGCTGCCAGGTCTTTCGTAGCAAGATAGTCGGATATTTGGTATTGGGTAACGGTTATTCTATCACATCGTCCCCGGGAGGGGAATCATGCCTTGTCTCTACCGCCCGAACGGCCTACAAAGGTTCGGAGGGGTCCTCCCATTCCTCATCTTCCAAGTCATCCCACGGTGGGGGTTCAGGCGCGGCCTCGGCCGGTGGTTCCATCGGGGGCGCGGGTTCAGCAGGTTCTTCTTCAGCAGGAGGCGGAGGAGGCGCCGAAGGGGTCGTGGGCTCCACCAAGATCGGACGCCCGCGACCACCGCCTAAATCTGGGCCGATCACGCCTTCCTCTTCCAGCATATCGATAAGACGCGCTGCCCGGGTGTACCCGATCTGCAATTTGCGTTGCAATAGGCTCACGCTGGCACGACCAGCTTCCATGACGACTTGGACGGCCTCGTCGTATAAGGGATCGCGGCGGGCCTGAGCCTTTTCTTGCGCCACCACCTCTTCCCAAAGAGGACGCTGCACCTGCTGAGGTGGGCCCGCGGCCAGTTCCGACGCAGGCTCTACCAGACCCCGCTGCCCGCGCCAATAACGGACCAAACGGTGCACCTCGGCATCCGAGACGAACGCGCCCTGCAACCGGGCCAATTTGGATGAATCGGGCCGCATGAAGAGCATATCCCCTCGCCCCAAAAGCTTCTCCGCTCCGGGCGTGTCCAAAATCACCCGCGAATCCACCTGGCTGGTGACCGCGAAGGCGATGCGGGAGGGGAAATTGGCCTTGATAAGCCCGGTCACCACATTCACCGAAGGCCGTTGGGTCGCCAGGACCAGATGAATCCCCACGGCCCGGGCCATCTGGGCCAGCCGCACCAACAGCTTCTCCACCTCGTCCGGCGACATGAGCATGATGTCGGCTAATTCATCAATGACAATGACGGTGTAGGGCATTTTCGGGCGCCCTTCGGTCACCATGCGCGCATTATACCCCTCGATATGACGCACCCCGGCCTTTTCCAGGCGCTTATAACGGGTTTCCATCTCTCGCACGGCCCATCCCAAAACCGCAATGACCGTCTCCACATCCGTAATCACATTGTCGATGAGATGAGGAATGCCGTTGTAGACGGTGAGCTCCACCCGCTTGGGGTCCACCATGATGAAACGCAAATCATCCGGGGTGTATTGGAAAAGCAAGGAGCAGATGATGGCATTCACACACACCGACTTGCCCGACCCTGTGGCCCCTGCAATCAACAGATGGGGCATCCGGGCCAGGCTTGCGGCCACGGGCCGCCCCGACACATCCTGCCCCAGACCGATTTTGAGAGGGGCTTTCAGCGCGGCAAATTCCTCCGATTCCAAAATACTGCGCAAGGTGACCATGCTCGCGGCCTGATTCGGCACCTCGATGCCCACGATATTCCGGCCCGGCACCGGGGCTTCGATACGGATGGGCGCGGCGGCCAGGGCCAGGGCAAGATCATTGGCCAGATTCTGAATCTTACTCACCCGCACTTTCATGCGCTTTTCCTCCCCCCGCACCTTGCGCACCACATAACCCGGTTTGACTCCAAACTGGGTGACCACCGGGCCCTTGTTCACCTCCACCACGGTGACAGGCACGCCAAACGCGTTGAGGGTATCTTCGATGATGCGGGCCCGTTCGGCCAAATCTTCCTCTGTCATCTCGCCCGAGGGAGCGGGGTCCAGAATATCTTCAATGCGGGGCAAACGCCATTCGGTGGCTTCTCCGCCCACAATCCGCACCGGAGGCTCCAAAGGCGATTCCACCACCGTGGACGGGGTATCGGAAGGCAGGGTGCTGACCGCGCCTGTGGCTACTGCTTCGGGTTGGGGCGCTGAAGCCGTGGGCGCAGCGGGCATGGTGTGGACCTTACGCCAGCCTCGGACCCGGCGGCTGAGAGCCAGCCAGGCCGCTCCCAGATTTTTGGTGAGATGCGGGCCACGAGCGGCCCAGGCCGCGCGCAATTGCTGCCATCCCTGGCCCAGCCATCCCCCCAGTTCCACAACCCCTTGCCACAACCTTTGTCGGCTTGTGCCCAGCATGAGGATGATCCCGATCCCCATGATGCCCAGAATAAGCACCCCGGCCAACCCTGTTCCCAAGGTGGCAATCAGGGCCTGGGCTAGCCCCCATCCCATCAGCCCGCCATAATCGCCAGGGCGGGGGGAATCCAGCATCGCGCCCCGGGTGACCCCTATCCAATGAATAAACCCTTGCAACGCCGCCCAAAAGAGTAGAAATCCCAAGAACTGCCAGGGAGAAAAACGGCCATGGTGGCCCTGGCTCAGCAAAAAGAGATACACCCCGGTGATCACCAATACCCCAGGCAACCAGTACACGCCCACTCCGAAGAGCAAACTCATCAGATCAATCCACCAGGCGGTCACCACGCCCCGTTGGCTGCTTAACAAAGCCAGCAGGGTAAAAATCCCGGTCAATGCCAGGATGACTCCCATACTCTGGCCACTGACCAATTTCTCGATGGCAACCTGCCATCCCGAGGTTTTTTTCTTGCGGGACTTCGAGCCTTTTCGGTTATTTTTCCCTCCGCTTTTCTTACGCGTGGCCGCGTAGCGCTTTTTGGAAGCAGCGCCTTTGGCTCGGGCAGAGGAAGAGGAACGCTTGGTCATAGTGAGTTGGGGGATGGGGGATGGAAGGAGGTTAGCTCATGTGTTCGTTGCCTTGCATTATAACAAGAAAAGCCCTGTTCCGTAAATAGAGCCACGAAGGCTCGAAGGCCCTCCTCCGGCTTCCCCGCACGCGGGGGAGGGGAAGGCACGAAGAAGAAAAGTGGCAGGTGGCAGGTGGCAGGTAGCAGGTGTGATGATCACTTGCCACTTGCGACTTGCCACTTGCAAACCTGCATCCTATTTTCATCGTTATGTGGTGAGCTCTTGCTCATGGTGACTGTTCCGAAAATAGAGCCTCGCGTCGTCATTCCGAGGGAGCGAAGCGACCGAGGAATCTAGCGAAGCGCCAAAACCACGGCATGGCGCTCGCTTCGCTCGCTAGATGCTTCGCTCCCTTCGGTCGCTCAGCATGACGAACATCTGCGGAAATCAGCGCTGCGGAGCATCGGCGCAAATCAGCGTCCCCACTTTCCTCGGTATCGGCGGGCCGTTGCTTGGGCCGACCGCCGAGAAAGGTGGACCATTTTTAGCGTCGGGGTTTGCGTTTGCCTCGTTTCTGGGGTCGGGAATGAAACCTGGGCCCGGGCGGAGGAGAGAAATCCAACCCCAAGGCTCGAAAGAGGGCCTCACGTTCAGTCGGGGTGAGTTCTCGCCACGCGCCCGGTGGAAGGTCCCCCAACTGCAACGGGCCAATGGCGACCCGTACCAGGCGCAGGGTGGGATGCCCCACGGCCGCGGTCATGCGTCGTATCTGGCGCTTACGGCCTTCGCGCAGGGTGATGCGCAACCAGGGCGTGGGATGATAGTCCCGCACCGGGCGAGGGGGAAGGGAGGGAGGGGATTCCAGCACCTCCACCTCGGCGGGCCTGGTTTTCTGGCCCTTGACCACGACCCCTTCGCGCAGGTGTTGGAGCGCGGCTTTGCTGGGGATCCCCTCCACCTGCACCAGATAGGTCTTGGGAAGTTTCCATCGGGGATGGGTCACTCGGTGTAAGACGCGGCCATCATCGGTAAGGAGCAAAAGCCCCTCGCTGTTTTTATCCAATCGGCCCGCGGGGTAGACCCCAGGGATGGGGATATACTGGGCCAACGTGGGACGCCCTTCCGCGTCGGTAAACTGGGTGAGCACCCCGTACGGCTTGTGAAAAAGGATGTAGCGAGGCATAACCGACCTATAACCGGCCCCAATAGGCCATGAGCTCGGCATTGAGGATAGAGCCTCCCGCAGCCCCGCGGATGGTGTTGTGTCCCAGCAATGAAAAACGCCAATCCAAAAGTTTGCAGGGACGAATGCGCCCCACCACCGTCGCCATGCCCTGGCCCGCCATGCGATCCAATCGGGGCTGAGGGCGATGCATGCCATCGACCACCACCACGGCCGGATCCGGGGCGCTGGGCAGCCCGAGTTCCTGAGGCAGCCGCCGGTAGCTTCGGAACGCGTCCAGGATGTCATCTTTAGACGCCTCCCAGGCCAAGGCGACAGACACCGCTTCGGTGTGGCCATCCAGCACAGGTACCCGATGACAATGCGCGGTGATGGTCATGTCGGCAAAGTGAACACGTCCATCTTTCAACTCCCCCATAATCTTAAGGGGTTCGGTTTCTACCTTTTCTTCTTCGCCATAACTGTGGGGAACCACATTGTCGATCAAATCCATGGAAGGGATGCCAGGATACCCGGCGCCCGAAGCGGCCTGCAGCGTGGCCACGAACACCTTTTCCACACCAAAAGCCACATGCAAGGGATGCAAGGCTCCAATGAGATGGGTGGAGGTACAGTTGGCATTGCAGACAATGAAGCCGTCCCACCCCCGGCGCTGCTGTTGAACGGGGATCATATCCAGATGTTCGGGGTTGACTTCGGTGATCACCAGGGGCACATCCTCTTCCATGCGAAAAGCCGAGGCATTGGAGAAGATGTAATGGCCCTGGGACGCGAAGAGGGGTTCCAAAACCCGGGCTTCGGACGCGGGCAAGGCCGAAAAGAGGACTCGGGCCCAGGCCTGGCCTTGATCGGCCCGGCTCACGGTCATATCAGCCACCCGAGAGGGCAGAGGGTCACTCAAGACCCAGCGGACCACATCGCCGTAACGCTGGCCCGCGGAACGTTCCGAAGCCAGCAAATCCGTGATTTCAAACCAGGGATGATCCGCCAGGAGCGCGATGAAACGTTGTCCCACCGCACCCGTGGCGCCGATGATGCCGACAGGGATTTTGTTCGTCATAAGGAAAACCTCGTGGGATGAAGGTTAGGATCAGGATTAGGGGTGAGGGCGTGGTTCACCTGAACCTTTTGGAGCCCCTCGGTATCAGTGCAGATGCGCCTGCCGCTGGACGGCCTGGATAAAGGCTCTTATGGCCGAGGGGTCTTTGACCCCAGGGCTCGTTTCCACCCCCGCGTCCACATCCACACCCCAGGGATGGACCTGGGCTACGGCTTGGGCCACGTTTTCGGGGGTCAGGCCACCGGCCAGGAGGATGCTGCGCAGGCGGGCCATTTGGCTCGCCACCCGCCAATGTGCGGCGAGATCTGTGTCGGGCGTGGGCAGGTCCAAAAGCAAGCGCGGGCCCCAACGAGGGGTCAGCGCCGCGTAAAAGCTGGCCTCTGCGTCCGCTTCCTCGTAAGTCCGAGGCCGGATAGCCTTATAAGCCCGTTTTTTCAGGGCTTCCAGCACGCCTACGGGCTCCGAGCCGCTGAGTTGAGCCCAATCCAGCCCCACCAGGGCCATGATGGCCGCGATATAGGCCGCGGGTTGGTCCACAAAGACCCCCACTGTCCGATAGCGTGGTTTGTCAGGATCCACAGGATAGCGGCGATGAAGCTCAATCACGATATCCCGGGCCTGTTCAGGGGACACAAATCGAGGCGAAGCCGGGTGAAAGACAAAACCCAGCAGGTCGGCACCGGCTTCTACCGCGACAATGGCATCTTCAAGTCGCGTAAGCCCGCCGATTTTAACTTTGGGAATCCGTTGGCGAGGAGGTTTCATGAAGGGCAGGGGGTAGGGGGATGGAACGCAGATTTGCGCCGATGCAGCGCAGATTTCCGCAGCTATTCGTCATGCTGAGCGACCGAAGGGAGCGAAGCATCTAGCGAGCGAAGCGAGCGCTATGCCGTGGTTTTTGCGCTTCGCTAGATTCCTCGGTCGCTTCGCTCCCTCGGAATGACGTCGCGAGGCTCTACTGAACACTGATTACTGATAACTGATTACTGATAACTCTATTTACGCAGCAGTTCCTCCAATGCCATCTCGAGGGTAGGGAATGCAAACTGGAAGCCCAGGTCAAGCAATCGCTTGGGGAGCACGCGCTGGCCTTTCAGAAGCAGGTCCGCGAGCTCTCCCAGGGTCAGGCGTAGCAGCCAGCCCGGGGTGGGAAGAAAGGCCGGTCGGCCCATCACCTGCCCCAGGGTCAGGGCAAATTCTCGGTTGGTAACCGGATGGGGCGCGGTCAGGTTGAAAGGCCCCGAGGCTTGCGGGTGAGTGAGCAGAAAGTGCAGAGCCCGGACTTCATCCTGCAGATGAATCCATGACCACCATTGCTGGCCCGAGCCCAACGGCCCGCCCAGGAAGAATCGGAAGGGCAGCATAGTGGGGGGCAATGAGCCTCCCTGAGTGCTGAGCACCAGGCCGGTGCGGGCCAGCACGCGACGGACGCCCCAGGCTTCCACAGGCTCACTGGCGGCTTCCCATTGCCGAACCACCTGAGCCAGGAAATCCTGGCCCGGCGGCGCGTTCTCATCCAGGATGGTGTCATCCACCCGGCCGCCGTAGTAGCCAATGGCGGAGCCCTGAACCAGCACCTGGGGCTTTTCCCGTGCCTGGTCGATGGCTTCGACCACGGCCCGGGTCGCGTGCACGCGGCTTTCCAGAATACGTTGTTTTCGGGCTTTCGTCCAACGAGCGGGGATAAGACCTGTCCCCGCGATGCTCTCTCCGGCCAGATTCACGATCGCGGTGGCCCCTTCCACCCAGTGGCCCCAACCGGACGCGGTGCGCGCGTCCCAGGGAACCACCTGAACGTCCGCGGGCAGGCGGGCCTGAGAGGGATGACGAGAAAGCACCACAATCTGGTAGCCTTCTTGCAGCAAAAGAGGGACGAGGGCCCGGCCGATCAGACCGGTTCCTCCCGTTATGATCACGCGCATAAGCACTCTCCTGGAGTGACTGGCTGAGGACGTCCCATGCGATTGCCACCTTATTGTATCAGAAACTCTTCTACGGCACGAACCCGGTCTGATTTGTAAATAGGATTCGGATCAGGATTAGGATTGAGGATCGTCAGGACAACGTTGAGCGAGGCGACAACGGGCGTCAAACGTAAAACGTGAAACGTGATAACTTTACGCATCACGCATTACGCATCACGTTTCACGGCCCGCCAGTCTGGCTGCGAGGCGTTTTCATTCGTATCGGCGAGTCGTCGCTTATGGTGACTGTTCCAACGCGCATTGGGGGCAATAGAGCGGATCTTCCAGTTCGATCATATGCCGGGCGCACACTGCGTACACCTCCACCCGGTCGACCAGGCCCCACTTGCGCACCACCGTGGCTTCCAGCGCGATCTCCTGGCAATTGGTATGAAGCAGGATATGGGGAACCGGGCAGGTTTTACACAGGCCCGGCTTCCAGGGCCGGGATTGAGGATTGCGTTTAATGAGGCGGCATTCCTTGGTTTCCCGTCCGCGATGATAATCCTCGTGATAGTAGCGGCAGGGGATGGACATGGTGGGTGGATTCGGATTGGATGAGAGGGTGGCGCGGCCTTTCCTGCTCGGGTATACTAATGGTGTGTTCGTGCCAAGTATACGCCGGAATCCGATGATGTCAAACTGGCCCCGCGGAGGGGGTGTCTCATGCGTTTTTCCGACCTTCATCCTCTAGATCAAGCGCTGACTCGTTGGCGCGCCGCGCTGGCAGAGATCGGCGCGTTGCAGCCTTTGCCCGCGGAAACGATTCCCACCGCACAGGCTTTGGGCCGCGTCACCGCGGCCGCGGTGTGGGCGCGCCTATCCGTCCCCCATTATCACGCGGTGGCTATGGATGGCTATGCTGTCCGTTCACAGCAAACCCAATCCGCCACCCCTCTGTCACCCCTGCGCTTACGGGTGGGGCAGGCTGCCTTCTATGTCAACACGGGAGACCCCCTTCCGCCCGGTTGTGATGCGGTGATTCCCCAGGAAGATGCCCAGGTGCACGCCCAGGACCTGCTTCTCACTCATCCTGTGCCAGCCTGGCAACACATCCGACTGTTGGGCGAAGATATCGTGGCCACGGAATTGGTTATTCCCGCGCATCATCGTCTGCGCCCCCAAGACCTGGGCGCGATTTTGGGGAGTGGGCATCATGGGGTGCGGGTGTTTCGCAGGCCGCGCATCGCCCTTCTGCCCCTGGGGCAACGATTGGTACCGGCCAGCCCTCATGTGGGCCCGGGGCAGATCATCGAATTCAACAGCACGGTGTTGGCGGCCATGGCCGAAACCTGGGGCGCTCAGGCCATCACCTACCCGCCTTTGGCCCCTGAGCTGGATATCACCCTGGAGCAAGTCCGAGTGGCATTGGAAGACCACGATCTGGTTGTGCTCAATGCAGGGGCCGCGGGAGGTGCTCGGGACCGGGCCGCGTCCATTATCGCTCATTTGGGGCATATTGTCGTCCAAGGGGTAGCTTTGCGCCCGGGACATGCCGTGATCTTGGGACACGCGCTGGGCAAACCCATCGCGGCCATCCCCGGCTTTCCGGTCAGTGCCATCACCGCGTTTGAACAGATTGTACATCCGCTTCTGGAAGCCTGGCACGGTCAATCCTACGCACGACCTCCTCATATCCGGGCCATGGTGGCCCAGTCGATCCCTTCAGACCCGCAGATGGATGAATTTGTGCGGGTTACTGTGGCTCATACCTATCGGGGGAAAGTGGCCCGGCCCTTGCCTCGCGGTGCCGGAGCCATCATGAGCATGGTGCGTGCGGATGGGGTGGTGCACATCCCCCGAGGCCAGGCCGAAATCCCGGCCTCCAGCCAGGTGGAGGTGGCTCTTCTGCGCCCGCATCAGGCCTTGCCCCAGACCATCCTTCACATCGGCAGCCACGATCTGGCTCTGGATATTCTGGCCGACCAACTGCGCCGGGCTCATCCCACTCGCTACCTCAACTCCCTGCATGTGGGGTCGGAAGAAGGCCTGCGGGCCCTGGCCCGGGGTGAGGCGCATTTCGCGGGCGTGCATCTTCTGGACCCTGACACCGGTGAGTACAACCGGCCCGCCGTGAAACGCCATCTGGCTCATGTGCCGGTGGTGATCCTGCCCTTTTTGATCCGGGTTCAGGGCTTATTGGTTGCGGCTGGGAATCCCAAAAACATCCAGAGCCTGGCCGACCTGGTCCGGCCCGATGTGTGCTTTGTCAATCGTCAAGCTGGGTCGGGCACACGGGTGTTGCTGGATTATCACTTGCAACGTTTGGGATTGGACCCTGCGCAGATTCAGGGGTATCAGCGGGAAGAGCATTCCCATCTGGCCGTTGCCGCAGCCGTGGCCCATGGCGCGGCCGATGTAGGCTTGGGCATCCTGGCCGCGGCCCGGGCTTTGGACCTGGATTTCATCCCTCTTTTCCGCGAACCTTACGATCTGGTCATGCCACGGGCCCATTATGAAAGCGACCTGCTGGCCCCCTTGCTCGATTTGATCCACTCGGATCACTTCCGTCACACAGTCATCGCCCTGGGCGGCTATGAGCCCGAATAACTATTTACGGAGCAGGCGACATGAGCGGTAGTTCGCCGCATAACGATGAAAATGGGGCACATTTGCAGGTTTGCAGGTGGCACGTGGCAAGTGGCAGGTGGAGGGGACGCAGATTTGCGCAGATGCGACGCAGATTTCCGCAGATATTCGTCATGCTGAGCGACCGGAGGGAGCGAAAGCCTGCCCTGAGGAATCGAAGGGCATCTAGCGAGCGAAGCGAGCGCCATGCCGTGGTTTTTGCGCTTCGCTAGATTTCCTTCGTCTGCGCTCAGGACATGCCTCGGTCGCTTCGCTCCCTCGGAATGACATCGCGAGGCCCTATTTACGGAACAGTCACCATGAGCGATAAGCTCACCGCATAACGACGAAAATAGGACGCAGGTGGCGGGTGAGCATGAGACCTCGGAGGGTCTGCGCAGACCTCCGAGGTCTGGGGCCACCACGCCCGCCCGGCGATGAAGTCGCCGGGCTATAA
>JALWZT010000313.1 GCA_027002405.1 Anaerolineae bacterium
ATATCGTGCAGTTCGATGCCCAGGGTGAAAGGCCCATCGGGCACGCCTGCCATGTCCCACACGCAGTCGAACTGGGACTCTCCGGTCGTGATCGTCTCGAACTGGCAACCGGGGATGCGCTGCCACGGGCCACCCACGGGCGCCCAGGTGAAGCGCACCACGCCCAATCCGAAGCCGGGGCCATCGTCCCCTTCCGCGGCCAGCAACAGGGGCGGGGTCACGGTCATGCCCGCCTTGGGGAAGACGTAGTCGCCCGTGGGAGGGGTCTCATCCACCAGGCAGAAGCTGGGGTCCGAGTTGGCTTCGAACGCGCCCACGTCGCAGGCGTCGCCTCCATGGCCCGGGCCGCTGGCCCGCAGCGCGCCGCGCTGATCCCGACTCGCATGGGGTGTGCAGCCGTTGGTCCCGGCCGGGATATGGTCGATGGCAGGGCTGTCGGGGGAGAGCGCGTGGGTGCGAGTGGGTCCGCCGTTGTCTTGCAATGGCTGCAACCCCGGATCCGCATTTTGCATATCGCCTGGGCCATCCAAATGGCAGGAGGTTCCGCTTTCCAGGTTGGTTCCGGCCGATTCGATGAGCCCATAGTTGCCCAGGAAACAATCCTCTCCCTGGGGCATCCCCGCGATGATGCTGTTGCTTATGACCACGCCCGCGGTGGGCGTCATCGTGATAGGCGTGGTCACGCCCGCGGTGTGGTAAAGTCCACCGCCCACGGGGGCCTCGTTGCGGGTCAGGGTGACGTGGGTCAGTGCCAGCCGGGCGCTGGGGGCAGGAACGGAGCGGCTCAAGGGCGCTTCATTGCTTATACCCCCGCCTGCCTCCAACGCTCGATTGCCGCTGACCGTGGTGTTGTCCAGGGCGACGCGGGCGATATGCTGCACATCCAGGGTAGAGGATTCCCCGAAATTGTAGATACCGCCGCCATGCTTTTCCGCCACATTGCCCGCGAGGAGACTATCTTCGATGAAGACAAGCCCTTGGGGATTGACCGTGCGGGAGCATGTAGCCTGGCTTGACACATGGTTGAATATGCCGCCGCCATGTTCGCCAGCGTGATTGTTGAGCACAGAGGATTGGCGCAGATGAAGCTCGCTGGATCCCTGGGCTGTGCCGGTGCTCCTGGTCGCGACCGCGATCCCGCCGCCGTTGCCGTTGCTTCGATTCTCCTGGAAGTTGGCGCGCGTCAGTTCACCCTGGACGATGGCAGGAAGCGGGCCGGCGCAGGATTGGTAAAGATTCCCATGGGCCGAAACATACAGCCCTCCGCCATCCTGCGACGCCACATTGCGTCGAAATTGGGTGTCGCTCACGTGAAAATCGTATTGAAACCGATTGGTAGGATAGTAACGCACCCCCATCAGCGCCACGCCGCCCCCATGCTCGGCCTCATTCTCACTGATTTCGCTGAGGGTGATGGTCATCAAGTGACTGGAATCGAGGATCGCGCCGCCGTCGTTTCCTGCCTTATTCCCCTGCAGCAGGCTTTCCTGGATGACAAGTTCATCCCCGTAGGCCTCGATGCCGCCACCATTTCTCAAAGCCAGGTTATTCATCAATCGGCTTTGCAGGATGGTGGTCTTCCCTGATGTCCTGACGCCGCCGCCATAAACCGCCTCGTTGTCTCGCAACAGGCTGCGACGGATGATGAGCTGGCCCCGGTTGAGGATGGCGCCGCCATAATATCCCTGGGGATTCGCGTCGATGAGGCCGTTTTCCAGGGTGATATCATTCAGTTCCAGAAAACCTGTCTCCTCCACCCAAAAGAAACGAAGGGGTGGCGCGTGGTCGGATCGCCTCAACACAGTCTGCTGGCCTTCGATGATGATATGGCTGGTGATGGGAGGGAGGCCGTTCTTGTCCTTGTACGGGGCGAGGAAGGTGATTTGTCGCGGGGGATCGGCGAAGACGATGCGGTCCACGCCCTGACCGGGCAGGCAGTCCCTGGACCCGCTTTGATCGTCGTTGTTGGCGTTGAGGATGGCCTCGGCCAGGGAACAGAGGCCATCCTCGGCTATCTCGGGGTTGTCGGTGGTGACGACGATGATCTCGCCAGCGGGACCCGCCTGCACCTTGCCTGGAATCGCTCCCAGGGTGAGCGCGGCCAACAAGAGGATCAGCGCGGCCCCGCCAGCCGCGGCCAAAAACACCCGTCGTAGGAACATGATGACCTCCGTTTCTGCTATGAAAATAGAATGATCGCTGGTTGCTGAGGAATCGCCAGGCCGACGTTGGGCGAGTCGGCAAAGGTTCGTATTGCGTATTCCGTATTCCGTCCAGTCGTTACGCAATACGCAATACGGAATACGAGTCACGCCGCCCTGGCCGCGAGGCGTTTTCATCGGTATCGGCGCGGGCGAGCCTGCCGTTGGACTGCTATGTAAATAGGATTCGGATCAGGATTAGGATTGAGGTCGTCAGGCCGACGTTGAGCGAGGCGACAACGGGCGTGATGCGTGAAACGTAAAACGTGAGAGCCTTACGCATCACGCATTACGCATCACGCATTACGCATCACGTGCTCGGCTTCCCGCGCCAACTTGGCCGCGAGATGTTTTCATCCGTATCGGCGAGCTGCCGTTCGGGGTGACTGCTTTGAAAAATAGAGAACGCAGATGAACGCTGATAGAGGCAGATTCACGCAGATAAAATCAAAATAAAAAATCATCTGCGTCGATCTGCGTTGCGGAGCATCTGCGCAAATCTGCGTTCTTGTCACCTGCCACTTGCCATTTGCCACCTGCGCCCCATTTTCATCGTGATGTGGTGAGCCATCGCTCATGGTGATTATTCTGATGATATCATCAGGGGCAGCCACAGCCGGGGCGAAGGCGTAAAGGTGGGTGTGAGCGTGGGTGTAGGTTGGGGGGTGCACAAGATCACGGGCGTGGGCGTGGGGGTCCAGCCCGGAGGCTCGGCCTTGATGAAACGGCTGGTACGCCAGGGCGGCACCGGCGCCCGGTTCCCTGCCCGGTCGTAGATCTCCACCCCTACCATGACCGGCCCGTCGGGCACGCCCGCCATGTCCCACCGGAATTCGTAAGGGGGATCCGAGTCCATGGCCAGCCGATGCCAATGCCCATCCCAATTCGCGGTGAAGCGCACCATGCCCACCCCCACGTCATCCTGGGCCCGGGCCGAAAGCAGCACCGGCGGCCTCTGGGTGGAGTTTGTGGGCGGGGAGGTGATATCGCCCTGGGGGGGCGTGGTGTCGGGCAGGCCGTTCTGTTTGGTCAGGGGGCGGGTGTGGGTGGTGAAATTGCCAGCGATATCGTGCAGTTCGATGCCCAGGGTGAAAGGCCCATCGGGCACGCCTGCCATGTCCCACACGCAGTCGAACTGGGACTCTC
>JALWZT010000314.1 GCA_027002405.1 Anaerolineae bacterium
GGATAAGGGTAGGCGTGGCCGTGGCCGGAGGGGAGGAGGTGGCCATCGCGGTGGGGGTGGCCGTACGCGTGGGTTGGCTCCTGGTCACGACGGCCACAGGGGCCGTTGGGGTCGGCCGGGCCTGGATGCAGGCACTGAGGATGACCCCCATCAACCCCAGTCCCAATCCAAGAAGCAGCCGGCGCGCCCAGGATGCGTGCATGACGAATAGAGGCATGGGGCAAACCAGGGGAGGAGGATGCCGAGGAGTATAGCATCACCTGCGCTTTCATCCCAAAAACAGGCGCCACCAGCGATAGCTCACCGCATAACGATGAAAATGAGGACGCAGTTTGCAGGTTTGCAGGTAGCAAGTGGCAGGTGGAGAGAACGCAGATTCTCACTGATTACTGATGACTGATCACTGATTACTCATCCTCGCGCCTAACCTCGGCTCAACAATCCTCAATCCTAATCCTAATCCTGATCCTGATCCTATTTTCGGGACAAGGAAGAAAATAGGGTATAGTAAGGAAAATCAAAGAGAGCCTTGCACCATGCCCCAACATATCTCCGATCCCACGCAATTCGACACCCTATTACACAAATTCCCCCGGCCTCATGTGCTGCAAACCAGCCATTGGGCTGAGCTCAAAGCGCCCGTTTGGTCCGGGCAGCGGCTGGTATGGGGGGAGCCGGCATCCCCCTTGGCCGCGGCCAGCGTGCTCACCCGTCGCCCGGGCCCTTTGCCCGTGAAAATCCAGTACGTTCCCAAAGGCCCCATGGTCCAACCTCGCCTGGCCGCGTGGGAACAGGTGTTGGCCGACCTGGAAGCCCACGCCCGTAACCAGGGCGCGCTGTTCATCAAGATCGACCCGGATGTGGATGCAGAGAGCGATCTGGGCCGAGGCCTGGTGTCCATGTTACAGCAGCGGGGCTGGGTGTTCAGCTCGGAACAGATTCAGTTCCGGAATACGATGCTCAATGATCTTTCGGTCGGCGAGGAAGCCCTGCTGGCGGGGATGAAACAAAAAACCCGGTACAACATCCGTCTGGCAAGACGACGGGGGGTGACCGTGGCGCCCAGCGATGATTTCGCCCGGTTCTATGCCCTCTACGCGGAAACAGCCCATCGCGATGGCTTCCTCATCCGTCCTCAAGCCTACTATCTGCGGGTGATGAGCCACATGCAGCGCCACAGGTTGGGGCAACTGTTCCTGGCCGAGGTGGAAGGGGAGATTGTCGCTGGGCTGTTCCTTCTTATCTTTGGGCCCACAGCCTGGTATTTCTACGGGGCTTCCAGCGCCCGTGGCCGTCGCCACATGCCCACCTATCTGCTCCAATGGGAGGCCATGCGCTGGGCCATGGCCCAAGGATGTGAGGTGTACGATTGGTGGGGCGCACCCGACCAATTGCAGGAAGACGATCCCATGTGGGGGGTGTATCGTTTTAAGCGAGGATTCGGGGGGCGCTTCACCCGCTGGATCGGCGCCTGGGATTACGCACCCCGGCCCCGACTCTATGCCCTCTACACCCGCATCATGCCCAAGGTGCTGGACGGGATGCGGAAGATGCACCGGGGCCGAGCCAGCGCCGGAGAATAACATCCTCTTCGCGCCTCAACGCATCAAGTGCAATAGGTCCTCGGCCATCTCCTCCGCGGTGGTGCCATAGGGCCAGATGAGCCGTACCCGGCCCTGAGGGTCCAAGACCGTCACACTGGCGGTGTGGTCCATCAGATACCCGCTGGCCCCTTCCACTTCCTTCTTTTTATAATAGATGCCAAAGGGTGCGGCCGCGTCCGCAATCTCTTCGGGCGTGCCCGTGAGCCCAATAAAGCTGGGGTGGAAGTAGGTCACATACTCCTTCATGCGCTCGGGCGTATCCCGTTCCGGGTCCACCGAGATCATAAAAACCTGCACATCCTTGGCTTTTTTGCCCAGCAAAGGCATCATGCGCCCTAATTGCATCATGGTCGTCGGACACACATCCGGGCAAAAGGTATACCCATAATAAAGAATGACCCACTTGCCTTCATAATCCGATAATTGCATCCGATGGCCGTTATGGTCGATCAGGGTGAAATCCCCGGGCGGTTCCGTAGACTGCATCAGCATGCCATGATAAGCATAAGGTCGAAGTTTGGTCCCCACGAAATAAGCGCCAAAGAATAGGATTACGGCCACAACGAGAATGCCAACGAACAACTTCCATAGCTTCTTTATAGATAGCTTTTTCATAGATAAGGCCTCCAGAAAAAAGATGGGCACGCTAATCCGCGTAGCAAAGGAAAAGATGGGCGGCTTCGTAGCCCACCCGATTGGCACCTTTACTAAAGGCTGCTTCGCTCGCGACCACATTCAGATGACTCAGAATACGGTCCGTGGTGGGGAGATACACCCGACCATTGTAAATACCCCGCACGATCCCCCATCCATCCACCAAAATTATGGTGGGGATAAATTCGTAGTCCCCTTCACCCCGCTTATGGAAATACACCTGAAAACCAGTGCCCACGACCCGCTTGACCTGTTTAGGGTCCTCGCTGGTCAAAAAATGCCAGGTACGGGTGTCCGCGCCAATCTCCTGAGCATAAGCCTTCAGGACCTCGGGGGTGTCATATTCGGGATCAAAAGAGATGGTCACGAACTCCACAGGCAGATCATAGGTCTCCACCTCATCCACCCGGTCCTGGACCTCCTTCATGATGGTATCCAACTGGCGGCAAGAGGGAGGCCGACAACGGGTGTAAGTGAAATTATAGAGGGTTAATTTACCCCGGAATTGTTCATTATTGACCAAATTCCCCTCCTGATCCGTCAAAATATACCCCGGTGCCAAACGTACCCGCGGCAATACTTTGATTGGCTGAAAAGTCACAAAGCCAAAAGTAATCAACAATAACAGGCCAAAAATCCCGTACACAATCCACACCAGTCGGATGTTGCCAAAACTGGGTAGAAGTTGACGCTCTTCCGGAAAGACTTCGTCCTCAGGCTCCGGTGAAGAGACATCCACAGGGGTGGGATCAGGTTGCTCGTTCATAGGACAAGATGTGACAAATTGATAAAATATGATATGTTATTGTAATCTTTTCACGAACCTGGAAGCAAATCAGCAAGGGATAGGTATGTAAGTTGTCTCTCATTTTCAGGATGAGGGTCGAGCTTCCAGAAAGATCTGTTGCATAAAATCCGCGGCCAGTTGACGAGCCTCGTCGGGGTCCTGGCCCACAGGCACCGTGACTTTGAAAAGCACGATGCCCTGGCTGGGATCCCGCAGATAATCAGGGAAAAGGTAAAAATAGAAAGCCATGTGGGTCCATGGTGGTTTCTGCGCCCGGACCTGCATGGCGTACACGTCGCCCCGGGCCAAAGGGATGGCCGTGGAGGTGACCTGGGTGGCCCAGCCCGCGGAATCGTAGCAGATCTGAGGGGGATGGAAGGATTTGGACTGGTGACTGCCAATGAGACTAAGCCAGAGGATGGCGCCGTCGGCCCGCCGGTAGCGGCGGTAGACATATTCCTCGGGCTCCAACAAAATCTGCACCTCGATGTTATCCTGGGGCATGTCCTGCCCTTGCCATGCCCCCACCTGCAAAGGGACCTGGTGCAAACGCCCCACAGCGAGATCGTATCGAGATCGCACCACCCGTTCGCGGCGGGTTTTACGCCAGCGGTCGATATCCGCCACCAGGGCATGGCCCGATGTCTGGCCCAGCACCTGGCTGCGGACCCAATCCTGGGCCAAAAGGCCTGCCATAGCCATCAATGCCAGGGCCAGAATCCCGGCCAGAATTAAAGATCCTTTCGTATGCGATGACATCCGAGCCCCCGAGCCAGGAACAGCAGCAAACTCAATGCCAGGGCAAAAAAGACAAAGCCGGAATAGGTGTGGTAGTAGGTGAAGCCCGCGGCCGCGCCCCATCGATTGGCCACCCAAAGCAGGGAACTCACCCGGAAAATATTGCCCAAAATCGCCAATGGAATCACTGCAACCCAAAGCAGAAGCCTACGCAACCAGGGGCCTTCCACCACATAGCTCCATATCGCGGCCAACGCGAAGAGGGAAATCAGGGAACGTACGCCCGAGCATTGCGCGCCCACCACCAGATTTACCCGGGGGAGCGAGACGGCCGCGCCCTGTACCGACACATCCATACCCATCCCCTGCATGATCCCAGTAGCCAGACGCCCGGTCAACAAAGAAAGGGGCACGCTGCTGGCTTCGACCCAGGGCAAAGGCACCATAAAAGCCAGAAAAGCCAGGGGGAAAGCCAGTTCTTTCAGCCCAGACCATCCCCATTGGGCCCATACAATGCCCGCGAGAAGGAAGATGGCCGCCACCGCGGCCCAGTGAAACGCGCGGGCATAAAAGGCGTAAAGATACCCTCCCGCGGCCAACGCGGCCAGGACCATTCCTCTATAATCGGTCTGAGGATGCAGACGGGATCGTTTGCGCCAGGCCAGATACCCCGAAACCACGGGGATGAGAAACCCGTGGCTGTAATAATCGTTGGTGAGCCATTCATTGGTCAACCACCGGGCCAGGGGCCACAAAAGCGCGACCCCCATCAAAAGCATCAGGCCCGATAACCAGCGTCCGGTGAAGCGAACCGTGGATGAAGCCATCTTGAAGCCACGTCAGCCTACCAATGCGCCTGCAGGCTCTTCGCGATATTCATCCGTAGCCTGATCCTTGACAATCCGCCGCAGCTTTTCGGGGTCCTGAATATGATCAATAAAGAGCACGCCATTCAGGTGGTCGATTTCATGTTGGAAGATACGGGCCAGAAATCCGTGGGCCTTGATGCGTAGGGGCTTCCCCCGCACATCCTGCCCCCGAACCACCACCGTGGGATAGCGCATGACTTCGCCGATATACCCGGGGATGGAAAGGCATCCTTCATCCCCGGGCTCGAGCTGACCTTTGGCCCGAACGATCTCCGGATTCACCACCACAAAGAGTTGCCCTGCCTGAGGGTCCTCCTCGAACCCTTCCTCGGGCATCTCCACCACAATCAGGCGCTCATTCACCCCCACCTGAGGCGCGGCCAAACCCACGCCATCCGCGTGGCGCATGGTTTCGACCATATCTCGGGCGAATTTTTCCAGGTTTTTGCCGAATTGGCGGATGGGGCGACTTTTCTTGCGCAGTCGGGGATCACCGATGGTGATAATTTTGAGAACTGACATAAGCTGCTTATGAAATAGGATCAGGATTAGGATTGAGGATCGTCAGGACAACGTTGAGCGAGGCAACAATGGGAGTGTTCAGTATTCAGTGTTCAGTGTTCAGTAGTTGAACATAAGTCCATCTGCGTCAATCTGCGTTGCATCTGCGTGCATCTGCGTTCCCATTTTCCTCGGTATCGGCGCGGGCGAGTCCGCCGTTGGACTTCATAGTAACGGATCAGGCGAGGTGTGTCAATTTTCTGAGGAACGACGGACTTCGATCCCCATGCCTTCCACAACCCGGCCAATGGGCCACAGGCCCAGGCCCTGGGCCCGGGCGTCGGCCAGAGCTCGAGCCGCGTCCTCCGGCGCAAAGGCCATCAGCAGCCCGCCCGAGGTCTCGGGCCCAAAGCATAGCATCTGTTCCCATTCCTCCAGGCCGGGATCAAAGGTCACATGGGGGCTATAGAAAAGCCGGTTATCGAACGCGCCGCCGGGATAGGTCCATTCCTCGCCCAGGCGTCGGGCCCCGGGGTACCAGGGCAACGCATGGAAATCGATGACCAGCCTCACGCCCGATTGCTCTGCCATCTCCCAGCCATGGCCCAGCAAGCTGAAGCCGGTAACATCGGTCATCGCGTGCACGTGATGGCGCTGGGCCAGCTCGCTGGCGGCCCGGTTCAATTGCAACATGCCCTGGGTCACAGCATCGATCTCTGCGGCCGTGGCCGTGTCTCGCATGAGCCCGGTGGTCACCACGCCCGCGCCCAGGGGTTTGCTCAGCAGCAGCACGTCCCCGGGCCGGGCCCCACTTTTGCGCACGATGCGTTGGGGATGCACCATTCCCACCACCACCAGGCCATACTTGGGTTCTTCATCCTGAATGGTGTGCCCACCCACGATGGGGATGCCTGCTTCGTGGGCTTTGGTCGCGCCCCCGCGCAAGATGGCCGCGCCGATCTCTATGGGCAGCTTCTTGGGGAGCGCGGCCACATTCAGGGCCAAAAGCGGCCGCGCGGCCACCGCGTACACATCGCTGAGACTATTGGCCGCGGCGATGGCCCCGTAGGCAAAGGGATCATCCACAATGGGGGTGAAGAAATCCAGGGTGATCACCAGGGCCATCTCGTCGGCCACCTGATAGATGGCCGCGTCATCCGCCACGTCCAGTCCTACCAGCAAATTTGTGTACGTCTCGCCCGCGTAGATTTCTTGGATTGGGCGCAGAACCTGCGCCAGGGCCTCAGCGGCCAACTTGCTGGCTCACCCCGCGCAGGTGGCCAGGCTGGTCAGACGGATTTTTTCGATGTCGGTCATGAGGGAGAAGTAGGGGGCTCGTCCCGGGTTTCGGGCCGTAGATGGGGGAAGAGGATCACTTCACGGATGTTGTCCTGATCTGCCAGGATCATGGCAAAGCGATCAATGCCCATGCCAAATCCCCCCGCGGGGGGCATGCCGTAACTCAACGCGTTGATGTAGTCCATGTCCACGGGCGTGGCTTCCTTATCGCCGGCTTCCAGGGCTCGCCCTTGTTCCAAAAATCGTTCCAACTGATCCAGAGGATCATTTAATTCCGTGAACGCGTTGCACAGCTCCATGCCCGCCACGAATCCTTCAAACCGTTCCACCACATCCTTGGTGCCCGGTTTGCGTTTGGCCAGGGGGGAGATGTCCAGGGGGTAATCAATGAGAAAGGTGGGTTGGATGAGAGTGGGCTCCACAAAATGGCTGAGCAACTTATCGATGAGCTTGCCCCGGCTGGCGTCGCTCGGGGCGTCTATGCCTCGGGCCCGCATGGCCTGGCGCAGGCTCTCCGCGTCGGGATACTGATCGTAATCAATCCCCGAGGCCTCCAAAATGGCCTGACGCAGGGGGATCCGGGGCCAGGGAGGCGTGAAATCAATCTCGTGGCCCTGCCAGGTGATGGTGTATCCGCCCGTCACTTCTTTGACCACATAGGCCACCATCTCCTCGGTGCGGTTCATCACGCCCACGTAATCGGTGTAGGCTTCGTAGAATTCCAGTTGGGTGAATTCAGGGTTGTGTTTGCGGCTGATGCCCTCATTGCGAAAATCACGGCCGATTTCATAGACCTTGTCATACCCGCCCACCAGCAGCCGTTTGAGGTAAAGCTCAAAACTGATGCGCAGATAAAGCCGTTGGTGCAGGTAATTATGATAGGTGATAAACGGCTCCGCGGCCGCGCCCCCATAGATGGGCTGCAGGATGGGGGTTTCCACTTCCAGGAAGCCTTCGCTATCCAGATAATCGCGCAAGGCCCGCACAATCCTGGCCCGCACCCGAAACCGTTCCCGCACCTGAGGATTGGCCAGCAGGTCCAGGTAGCGCTGACGCTGACGCAGTTCTGGATCGCTGAGACCATGCCATTTATCGGGCAAAGGCTTCAGGGCTTTGGCCAATAAGGTGATGTCGTGCACCAGGCAGGTGATCTCGCCGGTTTTGGTCACGGTCATGGTGCCTTGCACACCGATGATATCGCCCAGGTCCAGGTCCTTTTTGAAAAACTGATTGTACCTTTCGGGCCCCAACACATCGCGGCGCACCATGATCTGAATCCGGCCCGTGCCATCTTCGATATGGCCAAAGGAAAGCTTGCCCATGACCCGCCGCGCGATAAGGCGACCGGTCAAAGCCACGGTTGCGTCATCATCCAGGGTGCCGGCCTGATATTGATGCAAAACCTGGGCGATGGTGTGGGTGCGCTGGACGCGAGGCGGGTAGGGATCGATACCAGCCGCGCGCAGCCGGGCCAGCTTTTCCCGGCGCACCTGTTCTTGATCCAGCAAGGTTTGATCTGAAGGGGATGGTGTCATGAGGTATCTGCTATGAAAATAGAATGATCGCTGGTTGCTGAGGAATCGCCAGGCCGACGTTGGGCGAGTCGGCAAAGGTTCGTATTGCGTATTCCGTATTCCGTCCAGTCGTTACGCAATACGCAATACGGAATACGAGTCACGCCGCCCTGGCCGCGAGGCATTTTCGTCGGTATCGGCGCGGGGTGGCCCGCCGTCGGACTGCTTTGAAAATAGCGTGTCGTCGATTGCGGAAGGATCGCCAGACCCACGTTGAGCGGGGCGACAACGGACGTGATGCGTGAAACGTGAAACGTGAGAACCTTACGCATCACGCATCACGTTTCACGGTCTGCCAGCCTGGCTGCGAGGCGTTTTCACCGGTATCGGTGGACAGTCGTCCGTGGTGACTGTTTCGTAAATAGAGTAATCAGTGATCAGTTATCAGTAATCAGTAAGAATCTGCGTTGCGGAGCATCGGCGTGCATCTGCGTCCTCTTCTTCACTCGATAGCCGTGATCTCGAACACCACTTCGCCGCCCGGTGTCTGCACCGTGACCACATCCCCCACTTTTTTGCCCAAAAGGGCGCGGCCAATGGGGGATTCGTTGGAGATCTTGCCATCGCCGGGCGAGGCTTCGGCAGACCCTACGATGGTGTAGCGCTCTTCATCGCCGAACTCTTTGTCCACGATGGTCACCGTACGGCCCAATTGCACCGTATCGCTGGGGCCCTCATCGGGATCAATGATGACCGCGTACTTCAACTTTTGTTGCAGCTCCAGGATGCGGCCTTCGTTCATCCCGGCCTGATACTTGGCCTCGTCGTAGCCTGCGTTTTCCGAAAGATCGCCTTCCTTGCGCGCGGCTTCGATCTGTCTGGCGATCTCGGGGCGGCGGACCTGAATCCGCCATTCCAGCTCCTCTTTAAGCTTTTTCAGCCCCTCGGGCGTGAGGTAGACAACTTTTTCCTGTTCGGTAGACATGATGACGCTCCGATAAGGTGAATTATGTCAGTAATCAGTGACCAGTATTCAGTGTTCAGTGTTCAGTGTTCAGTGTTCAGTAGTTGAACATAAGACCATCTGCGTCAATCTGTGTCGCATCTGCGCAAATCTGCGTCCTCATTTTCCTCGGCATCGGCGAACAACCGTTCATCGCGCCTGTACGCAAAAAAAGAACTGAGGCCGGGCCCAGTTCTCGCAAAGATAGATGGGACCTCCCATTATACAAAACATGGGGTCCAAAAGCCAAATGTTTATCCGTATCCCTCGTGGCCCTCGGTTTTCTGGCCCGTTTCCTCTATGGTAGAATACCCCCATGAAACAAAGATGGTTCATCATGGTGGTATTGGCCTTCGGGTTCTTTATGATCGCCGCGGGGGTACAGGGAACCGCGCAGCCGCCAGCACCCACCCCCAAACCCTCAACCGGAGTGCTGGCCGCCAATCTACGCAATCTGACTCAAGATGCCCCATTAAGCCCACGAGAAAGAGCTGCGGCGCAAGCTCTGGGCGTGTGGGCCGGGCCCGACCAGGTGCGCGTGATCCTGGAAGCCACGACCCCGGCCCTCACCTTGCCTCCAGGCTTCCGGGTGGAACGCCATCGCGGCAACCTGTGGCAGGTCCAAGGCCCTCGCGTCGCGCTTCTCACCCTGGCCCGCACCCCGGAGGTGCGCTGGGTTCGACCGCGATTCCCGCATACCCTCAGCATAGATAACACCATCGCGCCATCCCGTCCCTTGACATCCTCCTTCGTAGGACGTTCATCTCCTTCTGAAACCATCTTCAACGAAGGCCTGGCTCCGGGCGGCTTCTTCCCCTGGGTCAACGCAGGATGGAACGGCCAGGGGATTCAGATAGCGATCATCGATTTGGGGTTTTCGGGCTGGCAGGAGTTGATTCAGGCAGGGGAGCTGCCCACCTTTGTCAACACCCGCAACTTTCGGGCCGACGGGCAATTCGAAACCACCGCGCACGGCGCGGCCGTGGCCGAAATCGTCCATGATGCCGCACCCCAGGCGACCCTTTCCCTCTATGCCATCGATACCGAATTGGAACTGGCCCAGGCTGTGGATGAAGCCATTCGTCGCGGGATGGACGTCATCGTCCATTCCATCAGTTGGTTCAACACCGGGCCCGGAGATGGTACCGGCACCGTGGATGATCTCGTGCGTCGGGCCGAAGCCGCAGGGGTCCTGTGGGCCGCGGCCGCGGGCAACCAGGCCCGTCGCTATTACGAAGGAACCTTCACCCCCGCGCCCTCCCATCCTTCCCGCCACGCCTTTCTCGACGACGACCCCTACAACCGGGTCTGGCTGGACCAAAACCAACTGGTATGCGGCATGCTTAGTTGGGACGCCTGGCCCGTCACAGACGATGATTACGACCTTTATCTATACCGGGGGGAGCAATGGGTCGCACGCTCCGACAACGCCCAAGACGGCTCCCAACCCCCTACCGAAAGCCTCTGCTACCAGGCACCTCAGGCCGATCAGTACGCGTTTGTCATCGTCCATTATTCCCAAAACAAGCCCCCGGTCAAAATGCGGCTTTTCGTGGATGGCGCAGACCTGCAATACACCACCCCCGCGGGGTCCCTGGTCCAACCCGCGGACGCGGCCGAAGCCCTGGCCGTGGGCGCGGTCTTCTGGAAAGCCCCCTACAACCTGGAACCTTTCAGCAGCCTGGGCCCCACCAGCGATGGCCGCATCAAGCCCGACCTCACAGCCTATGATGGCATCAGCACCATGACCTACGGCCTTAGCAACGGGCAATCCTATCTGGCGGGAGGGACAGGCTTCTTCGGTACCTCAGCCGCAGCGCCCCTGGCCGGCGCGGCCGCGGCGTTGGTCAAACAACGCTTTCCCCTTTGGAGCCCGGCCGATATCCGTCGGTTCATCATGGAGTGGGCCTTAGACCTGGGCACGCCCGGGATAGACAACCAATACGGGCATGGTCGTCTCCATCTGCCCCTGGATCAACCCACGGCCACAGCCACGACCACGGCCACGGTGACCTCCACCCCCACCCCCACGCCCACACCCACGCCCCGCGC
>JALWZT010000315.1 GCA_027002405.1 Anaerolineae bacterium
AGAAAGGCGAGGTGTTGGGGAGGATGGTCGTAGGCCTGGGCGCAAACAGCGTGCTGGAAAACGCCATCTCGCTGCACCACACCTACGGCCTGCCCTTCATCCCCGGCAGCGCCCTCAAGGGCCTGGCATCTTCTTACGCTCACCTGCGCCTGGAGAATGCCGCCTGGAACAAGGGAGGCGAAGCGCATCGCATTCTGTTCGGTGACACCACCAGCGCCGGCTATGTCACCTTTTTCGACGCCCTGTACATTCCCAAAAGCGCCAAACGGGGCTTTCTTTGGCCCGATGTCATCACCGTACATCATCGGGATTACTATCAGAAGGAAGGCGTCGCCCCCGCGGACTGGGACAGCCCCACCATCATTCCTTTCATCAGCGCCACAGGCAAGTATCTCATCGCCCTGGCCGGGCCCGAAGCCTGGGTGGGGAAAGCCTTCGAGATTTTGGGTCTGGCCCTGCTGGAGTTTGGCGTGGGGGCCAAAACCTCCAGCGGTTACGGTCGGGTGAAGATAGCTGGTCCAAAACCAAGCCAGGACATTGTTAAGACTTTTCTGAAACGTTGGAATGCTGTACCCACTTCCAAACTTCCTCAAACAACCAACAGTTTTTTCGAGGAATGGAAAAGACTGGAAGGAGTCAGTAACGCTGACAAAGCAACTATTGCACGAATGATTCTTGAACGTATACGGAATGACGCCCCAAAATTTGAGAAGAAGAAGAGAGAGAAGGCTTGGTATAAGGAACTGCTAACGTTCACAGAGACTCATCAAGAAGATTAAACTAAGCTAAAGGCTTTCGCCACGGAGAACGCAGAGGACGCAGTACAGATAAAGTTGAATTTCAAATCTTGTTATCATCCCTGCGAGCTCGGCGCTCTCCGTGGTGATGTATCCTTTTTAGGAGAACCACATGCGAAAAATCATCGCATTTCTGGGCAAATACCCCCAACAAACCCGTTACGAATTTCGAGGACAGGTCTATACCGGTCAGGTTTTTCCGGAGGCGCTCAGGCAATTCGTCGAATTCGATGAGATGTTGGTCTTCGTCACGCCCGAAGCCCGGGAATTCGCCTGGCCTGCATTGGAGGCCCTGGGCGATCCCCGGATTCGTCCCATCGATATTCCCACCGGCAGCGCCACCGCAGAGATGTGGGAGCTGTTTGCCATCATCATCCAGCAAATTCACCATCAAGACGTCGTCATCTTTGACATCACCCATGGCCTGCGTTCCACGCCTTTCCTGGTCTTCCTCTTTGCGGCCTATCTCAAAACTGCTCTCGCCGTCACCATCGAAGCAATTTATTATGGCGCTTTTGAATTGCAAGACAAGAAAACGGGGAAACCCGCGCCGGTCATCGAGCTTTCGGAATTCGTCTCCATGCTTGACTGGATCACCGCCACCAATCAGTTTATCTATACAGGCAACGCCCGTTATCTTTCAGCGCAATTGCGAAAGGAAGCGCCTCCCGCGCTCGATCCGCTGGCGGATAATGTCTGGGAAATTTCGATGGGATTGGATCTGCTGAGACCTTACGATGTGGCCAAATCGACGCGTGATCTTCCTGAATATCTCCGACTGGCCCAGGATGCCGCACCGCCTCCCTTCGCACTGCTTTCCAAACGGTTGGTGGATGAATACTCTCAATTCGCCTGCGAGGATATGGCAAACGTCCAGGAGTGTTTGAGTCGCCAGTTACGGATGATCAACTGGTTTTACAAAGCCAATCGTTATGTGCATGCGCTGGCCCTGGCCCGGGAATGGCTGGTTTCTTTGATTTGCCACTTCTTCCAGGGCGATATCAAAGATAAAGCTATACGCGATGATGTTGAGATATTGCTGGGTGGGGGCAAACGGGGCGCGCGGGAATCAAGATTTCGCCATGAATGGCATCGCGTTCCGCAGGGCAAAGCCATCAGAAAACTTTGGAATGAGCTGGCGAACCTGCGAAACGATGTTTTGCACACCGGATTCCGCAAGAATCCTCGTTCCATCGACGAGATTGTGGATCAGGTGAAGAACTGTGTCGCCGAACTCAACCGCATTGCTGACGTCTGGCAACTCCAGCCATAAGGAGAAGCTTTCGATGATCTTACTCAACTTTTCCCATCCCATCACAGATGAGCAACGACGCGTCATCGAGCAGATGACCGGACAGAGGGTCGATATCATCATGATTCCCTCGCAGATGGATGTGCAGCAGCCCCTGGCGCCGCAGATGGCGGCCATGGTCGAAGCTGCGGGCCTGACGCCCGAACAATGGCAGACTGAATCTATTCTCATTAGCCCTCCGGCGCTCAACTTCAGCGCGGTCGCATTGCTCGCAGAACTGCACGGACGCATGGGATACTTCCCGCCCGTTCTGCGCCTGCGCCCGGTGGCGGATAGCTTATCTCCAAGTTTTGAGGTTGCGGAAATCATGAATCTGCAAAAGATACGGGAAGAAGCCCGGAAAAAACGTTATCCAGGGGGACGATGATGCGAAACGTCTTTCGTCAACTGGCCGATATCCTGGCCACGCTTATCGGACTCAACGCCAATCAGCGCATCATCGCCGTATTGCTGACTGTGGCCGGCATCATCACGCTGGATTGGTTTAGTAATGGCTCCCTTGCCATTATCACAGGAAACGCTGATGTTCATCAGTTTGGGTTCTGGTTGCAGATACTCGCACTCCCTGCGGTGCTGATTCTGTTCTATTTCGTCACCCGAGCCTTTTATTTCGCTACGAAGGAACAGAATGTCCAGCCGATTAATGCCAATATCCCTCCCTCGCCTCATCGTGGCGTCATCATCTTTTTGAGCACCTTCCATACGTTTACGAACAAGCTGCCTCCCGCCCGCGAGAATGAGGTGTGGCAAGACAAGGATATTATCGATGCTCTGGAGAGGGATGTTGTGGATTGGCCAGGCGTTATGGATCATATTCAGGCAAGCAACATGCAAACGCCGCTGGAAGCAGTGCGACATCATTACGATAGCGGCGCATTGCGGACGATTTGGGTGCTGGCTACCGATGATGCGAAAAACGAACAGGGCGAAGTCATGCGGCGCGGTTCCAGACACCTCGTGCCAGCTTTTCGGCGCTTGATCAGGGAGGGGTTTGGATGGAATGTTGAGATCATCTATGAGAAAAACAGCATGTCGATCCCCGCATATAATGTTCAGGCTGTCTTTGAGGCGGTGCAACATGTGTATGAAACGGCTCCAAGGTATGGCATCCATCCCCGCAGTGTGATTGCCGATATTACGGGCGGGACTGTGACCATGTCGGCCGGGATGACGCTGTATTGCGCCCTGACACAACGGCCTATGCAATATACGGCGACCCAGGTGGAGC
>JALWZT010000316.1 GCA_027002405.1 Anaerolineae bacterium
CCCCCACCCTGGTGGTGACGCCCACGCCGGGCCCCACGGTCGCCCCCGACATCGCAACCTTTCCTGGCATCATCCGCCAGGGGGATTTTCTTTCTTCCTTCGCGGCTCGCTATGGGGTCTCGGTGGCGGACCTTGTCGCTTATAACCACATCGAAAACCCCGACGTGGTCATCCCGGGCCAGCGGCTCATGGTCCCTTACCGGGTCTCGCGCATGACCCCCGACCAGCCTTTGCTTCCTGATAGCGAGTTGGTTTACGGCCCGGCCTATCTGGATTTCGATCCCGTGGCTTTTGTCCAGCAGCAGGGCGGGGCGCTGAGCCAGGTCCAGGTGCCCATGCCCGGAGGCCGTACGCTCAGCGGTGGCGAGCTGGTTGCCTATGTGGCCATGCGTTACAGCGTGGGGCCCCGGGTCCTGCTGGCGCTCATCGAAGCGCGCAGTGGGTTGGTAACCGGGAGCACCCAACCAGAGCCCGCGGTCCTGGAAAACCCTCTGGGCCATCCCCAGGCGGGCGAGGGCCTATTGAATCAACTGGAATGGGCGGCCAACACCCTCAATGCCGGTTTTTACGGCTGGTTCAATCGGGGCGAAACCGGCATCCGTTTTCGGAATTATCAGATTGCGCGCATCGCGGCCGGCCTCAACCCGGGCACCGCGGCTTTGCAACGCCTCCTGGCCCCAGACACAACCTTCGAGCAATTGCCGCAGGCCCAGGACGCGTTTATGGCCGCGTACCAACGCCTGTTTGGGGACCCCTTCCAATATGATGCCGGGCCGGTTCTCCCATGGAACGTGGAACAACCCCCCTTGCAGTTTCCCTGGGAACCGGGCGTTTGGTGGTTTCTCACAGGCGGCCCTCATGGGGGATGGGGCTCGGGGAGTGCCTGGGCAGCCCTGGATTTTGTGCCCGAGGACGCGCCCATTGGGAGCTGTGCCCCGGCCCAAACCTGGGCTGTGGCTGCCGCACCGGGCCTGGTCATCCGCAACTCTCGGGGAGAATTGCTGGTGGATTTGGATGAGGATGGGGATATGCGTACGGGGTGGGTCATCCAATATCTGCATCTCACCGACCGCCCGGCCGAAGGCACCCGCCTGGCCCTGAGGGACCCCATCGGTCGGCCTGCTTGCGAAGGGGGACAGGCCGAAAGTTCTCATCTCCACATGGCCCGGCGCTACAATGGTTTATGGGTCGCGGCAGGGTCGGGCCCCCTGCCCATGGTTTTGGAAAATGGCTGGATCGGCTATGCGGGGAACGAGCCCTACAGCGGCGGGCTTATCCGCCCCGACGGCAGCAAACTCCCCGCGTGTGACTGTCGCGATAAGCTGGGGAATGGGATCTGGTTGGTGCGAAAGCCCGGGGATTGAAGGAGGCTGTGCCGTAAATAGAGTAATCAGTGATCAGTGATCAGTAATCAGTGGGAATCTGCGTCGCATCTGCGGGCATCTGCGTTCCCATTTCCCTCGGTATCGGCGCGGGCGAGCCAGCCGTTGGACTGCTATGCAGAAGTTTTTACGCCGCCCGCTTGAGTTCGTCTCGGCTCATCGGCATCTGGGCGATGACATCAAGGTACCACCACCATTGTTTCGGAGTCACCCCTTCTTCTTCCCGCCAGGCGACCAGGTCTGCAACGCGTTGAATGGACGCGAAGAAACGATCTGCCTGGCTCACGAGCAGTTGGTCAGCCGCCAGTAATCGCCGTTGCTGTTCCTGCGAAAGTCGGTCTTCATAACGGGCCAATTCGCTGCGAACCTGCAGCATATTTAGATGTTCCATGCCCGAAACGTCTGGATAACGTACATCGACTTCGTAGGCATTCAATAAGTGCTCGATAATATCATTCATGTTTCAATATCCTTCAGGTAACCCATGGCCTGAAAAGCGGATTTGCGGAAATAGGATTGGGGATTCTCGACGACAAACGCGCTCTCCATCCATCCTGCCATGTCGAACATGACCAGCCAAACCTGGTCATTGACTTCGGCCCGAATGGCCACATACGCTGCGTCATGGTACCGGTAAAGATAGAGAAACGCTTCATGATGGGAGAGAACAGCGGTTATGACATTTTCATAATCACGAGTCGTTGCATCGGCAGGGAGATGGCCACGCGCCTTACGTTTGGCCAGGTGTCTTTCCAGGCTGCCGGGACGCCATTGAATGTTTTTTTGGATGCGCTGGATCGCTTGAAGAATGGTAGGAAGAGAGACATCCATCACGAAATTTTAGCACAATGCCAAATGAATATAAACCTGCTTTGAAAATAGCATGATCGTTGGCTGCGGAAGGATCGCCAGGCCGACGTTGGGCGAGGCGGCAACGGGCGTGATGCGTGAAACGTGATAACCTTACGCATCACGCATCACGTTTCACGGCCCGCCAGCCTGGCCGCGAGGCGTTTTCCTCGGTATCGGCGAGCCGCCGCTCGTGGCGACTGCTTACTGATCACTTTCCTCCTCCATCCCCACTGCCATAAGATACCCGCGCGCTCGTTCGGTGCGGGGATAGCGATTGACCAGGGCCCAGAAGCGGGGCCCGTGGTTGGGCTCGACCAGATGGGCGAGTTCGTGCACAAGGACGTAGTCCAGCACCCAGGGAGGCATGGAGGCCAGGCGATGGGAGATGCGAATGGTGCCCTGGCTGGGCGTGCAGGAACCGAAGCGTTTGTTCTGATTGGTGACCCAACGGATGCTGCGCCAGCGCAGTTGGCCGTCGAAATAGCGTTGGTTGAGCTCCTGGGCCCGCTGTTCCAGGTCCGCGTTCGAGAGTTCGCGGGCCTGCAGGCGACGCTGAAGGCGGGCCTTGAGATTTTCGATGGCCCGGTTCAGTTCCTCTTCCGAGATATGGGCGGGCGCGCGCACGACCATGACGTCGCCCTCCATGCGGGCGCTGATGGTCTTGCGCCGGCGGGTGCTGCGGATGACTTTGATTTCCATACCCGCCTATTATAGCCGGGATCGGGAGGAAGGGGAAGTTTGGTAGTAATCAGTAATCAGTAATCAGTAATCAGTTATCAGTTATCAAGGGTTCGTGTTCAGTGTCCAGTGTTCAGTAGGAGGGGGCGGCCGGGGGGCTGTTTACCCCTGGGCCAGCGCCGCCAACAGGGCCAGGGCTTCCTCTTGCTCGATGGCGGCCAGGGTGAGGGCCAGGGCCTGGGCGTCGATGGCGTCCAGCCCTTCCGCCTGGATGGCCTCGGCCGCGCGGGCGCGGTCCAGTCCGACGGCGGGCCACCCCGCGCCGATACCGACGAAAATGCCTCGCGGCTAGGGCGGCGTGACTCGTATTCCGTATTGCGTATTGCGTAACGACTGGACGGAATACGGAATACGCAATAC
>JALWZT010000317.1 GCA_027002405.1 Anaerolineae bacterium
CCCCACGCCCAAGCCGGACGCGGTCGTGAACACCGAGGGCCTGCGCATGCGCAGCGGGCCGGGCACGGTATATGGCGTCGTTAAAAGCTACGCCAAGGGCACGGAGATGGAAGTTGTTGGCAAAAATCCGAAGGGGGACTGGTTAAAGGTGAAAGCTCCCGACGGCAAGATCGGCTGGATGGCAACAAAACTTCTCACTCTAAATAAATCAATTGACTCCATTGCCCTCGTGAATACACCTATTCCGCCTAAGAACCACCCCACGACAACGTACAAAACAAAGACTAATCCGATAGATAATGCTTTATATGTATACGTACCAGGAACGCAATCGACTGGGGCATTTTGGATATCTCAAACTGAAATCACTAATGCACAATACCGTAAATGTATAGAGGCAGGGAAATGTCAGGATTTACATTATAATTATATCAGCAATGTTATTGCATATCGACATGACAGTCAGTTTGCCGACTATCCAGTAAATTTTGTCACTTGGGATGACGCCAATGCTTATGCTTCTTGGGTAGGAGGACGGCTACCAACTGCCGAGGAATGGAAGGTAGCAGCGTTAGGAACAGATAATCGTAAGTATCCCTGGGGAAATCAATGGGATGTTGAAACTACCAAACGACTAAATTTTTGTGATGTCAATTGCCCTAGGCCAGAAATTAGGAATAATAACGCAGATGATGGCTATGCCGGTAAAGCACCGGTAGGTACATATCCCAAGGGTGCCAGTCCCTTTGGGGCATTAGATATGTACGGCAATCTTTGGGAATGGACAAGCACACCGAATTCAAATGGAGGTTTTCTATGCCTTGGTGGTGCCTTTAATGAAAACTTTCGGACAGAAGAGTTCACCTTTGGGACGGGTGATTATGATGCTGTTGGCTTCAGAGTAGTTCTTCCCGCGAACCCGTAAATTATCCAATTTAACCCTTGGCAATTCTTCCCCGCCCCCAGCCGCATCCGTGATGCGGCGACACCACATATCCACCTGCATACTTGCTCACCTGCATAGCTGCTCATCCGCCACTCGCAACCCGCCACCCGCCCATGAAAACCTTCGGCAAATACGACATCCTGGAAGAAATCGGCAAAGGCGGCTTTGCCACCGTCTATCGCGCCCGCGATCGCGATCTGGATCGCGAGGTCGCGCTCAAAATCCTCGACCCCCTGCTCATGCGCGACCCGGTGTGGGTCAAGCGCTTCAAGCGCGAGGCCCGAGCCGTGGCCCAGTTCAAACACCCCCACATCGTCAGCATCTACGAGATCGGCCAGGCCGAGGGCGTGCTCTACATCGCCATGGAGCTGGCCCAGGGCGGCAACCTGGACGCCCGCATCCAGCAGCTCGGGCGATTGAGCTGGGAGGAGACCCTGCGCCTGGTGCAAGAGATGGCGTCCGCCCTGGATTATGCCCACGGCAAGGGCGTGCTCCACCGCGACCTCAAGCCCGCCAACGTGCTCCTGGACCCCGAAACCGGCTCCGTGCTCACCGACTTCGGCTTCGTACGCATCCTGGCCGACAACTCCATGAGCGTGACCCTCAGCGGGGGCGTGGTGGGCACGCCTGCCTACATTGCGCCCGAGATCTGGAACGGCCAGGAGGCCACGCCCCAGACCGACATCTACGCTCTAGGCTGCATCCTCTACGAGATGCTGACGGGCGAAAAACGTTTCACCGGTAAGACCCAACCCGCCATCATGATGGCCCACTTCCGGCCTCCGCCCCTGCCTAAGGACTGGCCCGAGGACGTGCCCCCGGGCATCAACCAGGTGCTGGAACGGGCCATGGCGATGGAGCCGGAGGCGCGCTATGCGTCCGCGGGCGAGCTGGCTGAGGATCTGGCCGCGCTGACCATCGACCAACTGGCCGATCCCTATGCCGCGTTGGAGGAGGCCGTGGCCGCGGGGCGCTGGCAGGAAGCCCTGATGCTGGTGGACGAGATCAAGGCGGTGGACGCGAACTATCGAGACGTGGCGGGCCTGGAGCAGCGGGCCCTGGCGGGCCTGGCCGAGGCCGCCAAACGGGAGCAGGCCGCGCAGTGGCGGGAGGCCGCGGAGCAGGCGTTGGACGCGGGCGACCTGGATGCGACGGAGCTGGCGATTGCGCAGTGGCTAGCGCTGTTGCCGGGCGATGAGGAGGCGCGGGCGATGAAGGAGCGGGTGGCGAGGTTGCGAGTTGCGAGTGAAGAGGAAGTAAGCAGTGAGGCAAGTGGCGAGGTTGCGGATAAAGCAAAAAGTAGAGGGAGAGAAGATTCGGAGACGGGCCATGACATGGCGGGTAGCAAAGACGAACAAAAATTAAGCGACTTGGGACCTGAAGGAACAGAAAAAATTTCGAGAAAATGGTTGGGGGCTCTTGCGATTGGCTCGGTGTTACTGGCATTCCTCGCCTTCCTATTTATCAACTCCCAAAACAAATCAACATCAGCAACCGTTGTGAGTGAGAAAAACGCGGGTGAATCTGGCGCTCAAGCCACATTGGTTCCCGCAGAAACGATGACAACTGTTCCCACTCCAACGGTAAAGTTAGTTGAGAATGAACCAACCGAATCGTCACTTACGTCCCCTACATTACTTACGTCCCCCATATTAGACAATTCGCAAAAACAATTTTCGATTGGGGCCACTGTTGTAGTTACAGGGACAGGGAAAGATAGGCTAGCCCTTCGATCTGACCCGGGCCCCCACTATTCGAGGATCAAACTAATCAAGGATGGTTCAACGCTAACCATAATAGACGGCCCAGTAGACGCGGATGGGTTCACATGGTGGAAGGTCAGAACGCAGGAGGGGACGGATGGTTGGGCTGTTTCGGATTATTTGGCTATTGCTTCAAGTTATCCTACCCCTACTCTCGTGCCAACTTATACGCCAACCCCCTCTGCAACTCCAACTCAGCGAGTAGTCTCGCATTCTCCGCCAACTGCTACGCCCGTCCCTGCTGTCATTCCCAAAACCAACATGAATGTCCGGGCCGGGCCGGGCACAAATTACCCTATCATTGGTTCTGCCAAACAAGGGCAAAGTTACCGTGTGACTGGAAGGAATGCGAATAGTGATTGGTGGCAAATTGACTTTGGTGGCAAAAGGGGGTGGCTTGCCGCCTCATTGACGGAAGGCCAGTTTTCTGTTTCCGTGATCAGTGTTGTTACCCCTCCGCCAATGCCTACTTCACTATCACCGAAGTCGTCCAACTCATTGCCCAAGGGCATTTTGTTATATGACTGTAGCACGGGCAAAGGCATTTGCGAATACAATTTTGCTACTCAAGAGAGTCGTCTAGTCATTAGTGGAGATGTCTCTTGGCCAGACTTTAGCGGTGATGGAAAGTACATTACCTATGTGGAATCTGCCTGGAACGGTCCCGCCCGTACAGATTGTATTATCATCATAGCCAGCAACTATTCAGATTCTCGTAGAGTAATTTGCTCTGATCCCTCTTCTAAGGATGAGTGGTTTAAGTTTCCTTCACTTAGTTTTGACGGTAGCAGATTAGTGTTTGAACTTATAAGCAAATATCAATATATCCATTTGATTAATAGCGATGGAAGTGGCTTGGGAAGAATTCATGGTGGGAGAGAACCGGATTGGTCGCCGGTAAGCAATACAATTACATTCCGGGAATCTTATGGGAGCGAAGGGGGGATTTTTTCACTTGACTTAGACAACCCCCCATATTGGTATCCCTATCGCATAACATCGGGGGATGATGGATTGCCGGCTTGGTCTCCCAATGGTAAACAGATCGCTTTCGTTCGAAAAGAAAACAATAATATCGACATATACACCATAAACTCCGATGGCAGCAACCTTAAACGATTGACAGAACGGCCGGCTACTGACCGTGGGCCTAGTTGGTCACCAGATGGACAATGGATTGCTTTTACAAGTGACGAAGGAGGTACGTGGGGAATTTGGATAATGCGCTCAGATGGTACTCAAAAACAACGGATTGTTGATTTTGGATGGAGCTCAGAAGGATATGGCATTAGCTTTAAGCTAAGTTGGCGGAAATAATTCTCTAAACAACCAGTTAATAACGTTCAGGTATACCTGTCAGAATCCTTTTCCTCCTCGTCACCCATTACAAAAGTACACCAGTTTGGAAGTAAAGGTAAATATAGGTTAAATATCCCTTGACAAATCACCGCTACCTGCTATAATAGTGACAATAGAAGTCATCTATTACCAAAATGCTCTCATCCGGGGGTAAATCATGCTCCAACCCATCATCCAAACCTATCCTGAGGAAGCGTTGGCCGGGGGACTGGCCCGCCGCATCACCGTGCCCGCAAGCGCAACCGCACTGGTGCAGAGAGACGGCCAGATCGAAACGCTCCCGCCCGGACAGCACCCGGTGCGCAGTCTGTGGGCCGGGCTCATCGGCAGGCCCGCACCCCCCATCTGGCTGGTGCAGACCGGGCCCATCACCCTGCACCCCGTCTTCGCCAACCTGCTCGACGCGGACGACCAGCTCATCTTCATGGATATGCTCGTAGCCGCTCGCATCACCGATCCCGTGCGCTTCTGGCGGGCGCTGAATCCCGGCCACGAGTCCCTGACCAAAAGCGACCTGGAACGTCTGCTGGCCGAAACCCTGGCGGGCCGCATCCGCACCCTGGTCAAGAAATACCCCCTGCAAAGCCTCATCCACCTGCCCGAAGCCCAGGACGTGGTGCAGAAAGGCGTTATCCAATCCCTGCGGGCCGTGCTGCAGGAATGGGGTATGGAACTGAGGGGCGTCACCCATCTCGGCTTCCAGAAAGCGGACGACGCGGTCACCATCGAACGTCAGGCCCGGGCCATCCGCCGGGCCCTGGACGACATGGCTCTGCAGGACGAAGTGGAGCGCATGGAGGATCAGGCCATCCTGGAGCACGCCCGGGCCGAATTCGGCCTGACCGACGCGGACATCGCGGAACTGCAAGCACAGCTCGCGCAGGAAAAGCAGGATCGGGAGGCGTTCCAGGCCCTGTTGGAGGAGAAACTGGCCCGGATGCAGCAGGCCATGGAGGAGCGTCTGGAGGCGCTGGCCGAAGAGAAGCAGAAACCCCCAAAGCGCGCGCCATCCACCATACCAGAATACAAGAACCTGGAGCGGATGGTGGTGGCCCTGCGCATCGCCTTTTACGTCATCGCGGCCATCACCGCGGCCAATGCGGTGTTCTACAGATATCTACCCTTCTTGAACCATTACAACGACCACTTTCATCTGATCGGGTCGGTGCTTGGCCTGCTGCTGGCCCTGGCCGCGCTGGCGTCCGCCTGGCTGGTGGACCGCCGCCGTGTCTTTCAGGTGGAGCAGGCCCGACAGGAAGAGCAAAAGCGCCTGAGCCGGGCCGAGCAGGAGCGGAAGATCGCACGGGAACGGGCCATCCGCCGCTACATGCAAAAGCGGCTGCGTCTCATTGCGGACAATTGCCAGGAGATCTGGAAGCGCATCTATCAGACCGACATCGACCTGGCCACGGCCATCCGTAAGCAATGCGTCCAGCCCTACAACGCGCTGGCGGATAGCGTCCTGGCCGCGGATTTCACCACGGCTCGATTCTTTCGAGAAAACAAAACAGACCCGGAACAGCTCGCGGGCCTGTTGGACTTAACGGAGAAATTGCGAGATAATGTGGAGGCTTTGGTGCGGGCAAGCCAACAGGGTTACAAGGCTGCTACCGACCAGGACCTCACGACATTGCGAACCATCCTCCACCAACTGGACCAGGGCCGCATGGCATTGAAAAACCAATTCGCGGAACGAGAACAATTTCTAACAAGTTAATGTAAACCACACACCTACCCCCTCATAGCGAGGGAAAAACCACGCACACACGAAGGGGAAAAGTGGCAGGCGGCAGGTAGCAAGTAGCAGGTGAAAAAACTCGCCAGGAGGACTTGCCACTTGCGACTTGCACACCTGCACACCTGCATTGTCTTTGTTCTTTGTAGCCTTTGTAGCAGAACGTTTTGCTGGATACCTGACCTGTATAGTCCATTTCATATGTCACCCATTTCGAGAGGAGGCGGGCGATGCCCATGTTCAATCGCAATCAGACCAAGACCTGTCCTCATTGTGGCGCGGAGATCCCCAGGGACGCCAAATTCTGTCCAAAGTGCGGACAGCCCACCGCCGAAGCCCGCAGCACATGCCCCTATTGCGGCGCGACCATCGCGGCCAACGCCCGGTTCTGCCCTGCATGCGGCCGGGAATTGACCATCATGCGACAGCCCGCGGTCGAAAAGAACGTGTGGCGCGCCAGCCCCGATGAATTCGCCGTGCGCATCGAGGCGGAAAATCTCAAAGGCAAGCTCTTCAAGGCCATCGAGGTGCAACCGGGCCAGCAGGCGCTGTTGCTGGTGGATGGTCGGGCAGAGAAAGAGCGCAAAGGTCCGGGCAAGTACTCGGTCAAATCCTTCCTGGATTGGATGGTCACGGCCGGACGGGGCCGCCACATCACCGCGCTGCTGGTGAGAAGCACGCCCGTCCCCCTGGAGTTTTCCCTGCAGAGGCTGCGCACCAGGGATAATTATGAGGTGAAAGGCCGCGTCGTCGTCAGCGTCAGGGTGACCAATCCCGCGGACTTTTTCGCCAACGTGATGCAGGGGCGGGATACGTTCACCCTCAACGATCTGCGCCGCATGCTCTTCGACCAGGTGTGGGACGCGGCCGCGGACGTCATTCGCCGCCAGAACTTGCAGGAACTGGCCGCAGGCCTGACCATGCGCGACCAGGTGGAAAGCGCCATCGCCATGCATCTGGAACGCACCCTGGCCGATACGGGCCTGGAAGTGACCCAGGTGCAGACCGCCCATTTTGTTCACCCCCGCTACGACGCGCTGACCAGGACCTGGGAGGATATCCGCCTGAGCGAGGAGGAAATCCAGGCCGATATCGCCAAAACCCGTCAGGAGAAGGAGGCGGAGCTACGCAAACGTCAGGCCCTGTTCCAGGTCGCGTCCGCCACCGCGGACCAGGAGACCGCGGAGATGGTCGACAAGGCCCGGGTCTTCGAGGAGCGGGCCCGAGTGTGGGAGCGCATGCGCCAGGCCCTGAACTCCGAGCGCATGAATCAGATCCGGTCGGAAGAGGAATTCGCCGACTTCCTGGCCGAGATCGACAGGAACAAGGTGCTGCGGCAGGAAGATTTGGACATCCTCAAGGAGGAATACGCCAATCGCAAGGAGGATCGGCACGCGGCCCGGGCCCAGCTCGTTTATCTGGCCCAGTTGGAGCGGGATTACGAGCGCAAGCGCGCGGAGCTGGCCCACCGCACCGACCTGACCATGGAGGAGCTGGCCGCCCAGCTCAAGATCGAGCAGCAGAAGCTGGTGGACGCGGGCCTGATGGATGAGACCCGCTGGCAAAATGAGATGGCCGAGATGCTGCGGGATTCGGAGCGGGCGGAGTGGAAGCGCACGGAAAAGATGAAATGGGAGGAGTTCGAGCGCGAACGGGAAAGCGCAGCGGCCAGGCATCGCCGGGAACTGGAAAAAGCGCAGGCTTTACACGAGGCGGAAATGATGGCCATCCGCACCGACGCGGAACTGACCGACGCCCAAAAGCGGGCGAAGATGGACGTGGAGCTCGCCCGATACGAAAAACAGCGTCGCGAAATCCTGCTGGCCATCGAAGCCGCGGAATTCGATGAACGCATCCGTCGGGAGAGAACAGCCGCCGAGTTGCGTTTGGATATCGAAGCCCGCGAGGATGAGCAGGACCTGAAAACCGCGGCCGAGGCCCTGGACTTGCTCAAGAAAATGAAGGAAATCAAACGCCAGGATGAACTCGCTCGCCAGGAAGCTGCCCTCAAAGCGGAGTTGGCGCGTCGGGAAGCGGAGTTGAAAGCGAAACAACTGGAACAAGACCATGAACTGGCCATGCTCCAGGCCCGGGCCGAGATGTCGGCCGAGGCCCTCATCTCCCTCTCCGGCCCCGAACAGGCCCAGGTCCTGGCCGATCTCAAGAAAACCGAGGCGCTGAAGGACCTGTCCGACGAGCAGGTCTACGCGCTCATGGCCGCCAAATCGCCCCAGGTGGCCGCGGCCCTGGCCGAGCGCTTCAAAGCCATGCAGGATCAGCCCGACGTGGCCGAGGAGGTCAAGGTTCTGTACGAGCGCATGCTCGCTGACATTCGGGCCGACAAAGCCCGCGAGGCCGAGCTGCGGGAGCGCACCGAACAGCGCTATCAGGAGATGTTCAACAAGGCCTTGGACAGCCAGCGGGAGGGCATGGTGGACGTGGCCCGGGCCACCAGCCAGCCCCAGCAGCCATCTCAGGGCCCCACCGTCATCTTTGGGCCGGGCGGCGCAACGGGCGTTGGGCCGCAAGTCATCCAGCCGGGCGGCCATCCGGGCGTAGTTGGCGGCGAAGTCCAGGTCTGCCCCAAATGCCATGCCAAAATGCCCGTGGGCACCAAATTCTGCACCAATTGCGGATATCGATTCTTCGAATAGTTATCGCGGCGTGGTTCACATGGACCCTTTGTAGCTTGACAAATTGGATACTGGATATTGGATATTGGATATTCCCTGTTCCGTAAATAGAGGACTCACGCCAAGGCGCCAAGGGCGCAAAGGGAATCAGGTAGCAGGTGGCAGGTAGCAGGTGTGAGGATCACTTGCCACTTGCGACTTGCCACTTGCAAACCTGCAAACTGCATCCTATTTTCGTCGTTATGTGGTGAGCTCTTGCTCATGGTGACTGTTCCGTAAATAGAGTAATCAGTGATCAGTCATCAGTAATCAGTAGAGCCTTGCGACGTCATTCCGAGGGAGCGAAGCGACCGAGGCATGTCCTGAGCGCAGTCGAAGGAAATCTAGCGAAGTGCAAAAACCACGGCATGGCGCTCGCTTCGCTCGCTAGATGCTTCGCTCCCTTCGGTCGCTCAGCATGACGAATATCTGCGTCAATCTGCGTCGCATCTGCGTCAATCTGTGTTCTATTTTCATCGTTATGTGGTGAGCTACTGCTCATGGTGACTGTTTCAAGACGATTCAAATACCCAATATCCAATACCAAGTATCGACTATCTTGCTGCGAAAGCCCTGGCAGCATTTGTCAAGTTCCTTGTAGCAAAAAATGAGCCATGTCCTTTTTCCTTTTATTCTGGAGCCTACATCTCAGGGAGCATCCTATGGCGATCCTTGAAGATATCAAGACACGGTTGCGTCGCATCACCAGAGAGCATATTCGGCGCGCTGGCGCTACGATAAGCCGGGCAACGATTTTGGGATTGACCGTTTACGGCATACTTTCTTTAGGGCTGGAAGCCTCTACTCTCACGTCAGCACTTCTATTGATATTAGGAGGACTTTCCAAAGAAATTGCGCCCGGTTTCATCGAAGATTTGTTACAACGGTGGGGGACAATCGATGAGGATGAGATGAGCTTGAATGAAATTATCGCCTCCATTGAACAATTGAGTCATGAAGAGCAATCCATCTTGAGTTATCTTGCAGAACGTCTTGATGTACTGGAAATCGCACTGCGAGCCACTTTAGAAATACAGAATCCCGCCCTGCTGGAAGAGTTTCGTAAGCTGCTGGAAGAATGGGAACGAACACTGGCCCCGGAAACGTTACATGCCATGATGCAAGAAATCATCGTTCAGATGGAACATCTAGAAGAAAATGAACGAAAGCTCAATGAAATCATCAAAAAGCGTTCGGATGAAGCGGCGGAACAGTTCCAAGCGCAAAGGGAGCAGATCGATTCTCTCCAACAACAACTGATTGCCATCTTGGATCTTGTGCAAACATTGGATCAACGTAGCTTTGAGCAGTTGCAAGGGTTGGAAAATATCAATGCCGAACTAATCCTGTTGCGACAGGAAATAAGGAATCTCCAACGAGACATTCGTATTTTGCAGAAACGAGTCGAAGAAACGAATCGGCTTTTAGAGATGACGCCATCTCCCAGAGATCGTTCTCGCCCCAGCGAATTTGGTTCGCGAGTTAAACAGGATGCCATAAACCTAATTTGGAAGGAATTCGAAAATGAGAGAAAAGACTTTTTTAACTGACACGATAAACTTCGCCAGATATTCACCTCATGCCCGACCTCTTCGCTGACCGATACGACATCCAACAAGAACTGGGCCGCGGCGCGTTCGGCGTCGTCTTCCTGGCCCGAGACACGCGCCTGCGCGGGCGCAAGGTCGCGCTCAAAATCCTGCACCCCGGCCTGAACGCGGACCCCGCGGTGGTGCGCCTCTTCCACAACGAGGCCGGGGCCCTGGCCAGCCTGGAGCATGACAACATCGTCACCGTGTACGACGCGGGCGTGTGGGAAGGCCGCCGCTACATCGCCATGGCCTACGTGCCCGGCCCCTCCCTGGCCCAAATCGTGGCTGAACAAGGCCCGCAGCCTCCCGACCGCGTCGCGGACTGGCTGGCCCAGATCGCCCGCGCCCTGGCCTACGCCCACGACCAGGGCATGCTCCATCGCGACATCAAATCCGCCAACATCCTGCTGGACGAGCAGCGAAACCGCATCATCGTCACCGACTTTGGCTTGGCCAAAGCCGTGGAATCCAGCGGCGGCAGCACGTTCAGCAGCGACGCCCGCGCGCTCACCGGCACCGCGGCCTACCGCGCGCCCGAGGTGGCCAAACAGGGCCACAGCCGGGCCAGCGACCTCTACAGCCTGGGCGTGGTGGCCTACGAACTGCTGGCCGGGCGTCGTCCCTTCATCGCGGACGATCCCCTCTCGGTCATGCTGCTGCACGCCACCGAGCCCGTACCGCCCCTGCCCGAGACCACACCCCCCTGGCTGGCTGATCTGGTGATGCAGTTGTTGGAAAAAGACCCGGCGCGACGGCCAACGTCCGCGCATGAGGTGGCGCGTCGGATTGAGGAAGTAATCAGTCATCAGTATTCAGTAATCAGTGGTGGCGAGAATGCAGGTGGCGTTGGTGGTGGGGCGGGGGCTGGGGCTCCTGAGGCGGACTCGCAATCCGGAGGGCCGGGGA
>JALWZT010000318.1 GCA_027002405.1 Anaerolineae bacterium
TCCGTGGTATGGCTTTGTTCAGACATATTATCTACCTCCTGCCTGAATTATACCTCAATTCTCTCTCAAACCCCCTCCAATAAGGGGCGGAAAATAGGTAATCAGTGATCAGTTATCAGTAATCAGTAGAGCCCGCGACGTCATTCCGAGGGAGCGAAGCGACCGAGGAATCTAGCGAAGCGCAAAGACCACGGCATGGCGCTCGCTTCGCTCGCTAGATGCCCTTCGATTCCTCAGGGCAGGCTTTCGCTCCCTTCGGTCGCTCAGCATGACGACATCTGCGTAATCCGCGTCGCATCTGCGCAAATCTGCGTTCCCATTTTCCTCGGCATCGGCGAGCTGTGGCTCACGGTGACTACATGATGACTACAAGGAAATAATCGATATTGGGTATTTGAATCGTCCTGAAACAGGGAATATCCAATATCCAGTATCCAATATCCATATTCTCACAGCTAATTTGTCAAGCTACAAAGCGTCCATGTGAACCACGCCGAATTGTCATTCCCATTGGATTGTGCTAAACTGTGTGCAGAGAATTAAATTTCTGACGAGAATATGCACACATGAAGCCAGATTTCGACAAACTCTACGCCATCGCAGAAGCGCAAGCGGGCTATTTCACCAGCGCCCAGGCCCGAGAAGCAGGCTTTTCCGCCCCCCTGCTGCATCATCACACCCGCCGGGGACGCTTCCAGCGGGTGGCGCCGCGCGTCTACCGCCTGAAGCATTTCCCGGGCTCGCCCTGGGAAGACCTGTTCATCGCCTGGCTGCGCACCGGCCCGCGTTCAGTCATCTCCCACGACAGCGCTCTGGCCCTGTATGATCTTTCGGATGCCCTGCCCGCCGCCATCCACGTGACCGTGCCCCGCACAGCCTCGCGACGACGTCCGGGGCTGCGGCTGCACACGGCGCGGCTGACTCCTGAAGAAATCACCCATTATAGGGGACTGCCAGTGACCACCGTGCCCCGCACCATCGCGGATGTGGCCTTCTCGGGCCTGGCCGATGAGCTGGTCATCCAGGCCATCCATGAGGCCCTGGCGCGAGGGCTGACCACGAAGGCGGAGCTGCAAGCCACGGCTCGACGCCGGGGCGGGCGCATGGCCCGGCTGCTGGCACAGGCTCTGGAAAAGGAGCCAGTCCATGCGCTATAAATCGGGGAAAGATTTCAATTCGTCGTATCTGGATTCCCCAGGAGTGGGCCTGGCAAGACGCTGATTGACAAATTGCCAAAAGAACAAATCCATAGATCGTCAGTAGATTGCAAACGCTGGTACATGATCTGGATGCGCTGGTTGAGGCGTTGAGCTCATAATATCCCACACTATTTATCTCACCTGGAAATCATCCTATGTCAGATACAATGGCCATTTTCCGCAGTCGTCTTTATAGCGACTGGCTACCTTCCTTTTGTCGGGCGCCACATCGCAATTACTCCGTAACAGGTTTCAAGGACAGCTCAATTTCAAAGCTACATGAATTTGATGCTTATTGGTTCTTACGTGCGATAGACGCTGGATTGGTTATAGAGAAGGATGGTTTCTTCATTGCACCGAAGAGTAAAGCGAAAGAACAAATATTTTGGGAAGGAGATAAGAAACGCACACCACGGCCAATTACTCTCTGGATCGAACCCATCATCACGATCGGGGCGCTTGCTCGATTAAACCAGCAATACGGATGGCCCATCGAAAACCTTGGGATGCAATCAGCTACATGGGCGTTTGATTTGGTCGGTTATTCAAACTCGAATCGCGAATACCTGGTGTGCGAAGTGAAAAAACAATCCAGAGAACTTTCACGCTTATTGGATTTCATGAATGCGTATGCTCGTCAAGATCCGCTGAAATCTGAACCAGGCAATGCTCAGGCGCGAAATGCCTATAGAAAAGTACAGGGGATTCGCTTGTCGTGGCCCACTATCTTTTGGGCGCTAGGACCAGGAGGCGAGGATTTCGTATCCCTCATCCGCAAGGAAGGCGCATCACAGCGGTTTCAACTGGAACCTGCGGAGGAAGGCATTTTGGAATTCAGTGAAACCTGAAGCAAAACATTTATCAACTCTCTCATTCAGCCCCGCCATTGCCCCAGGCCCGAACATCTGCCAAACTGAAACGTAACTCCCGCATCTCCTGACGCCCGAGAAAGACGCCGCGCTCGCTGCTGGCGTCTTTTTTACTATCCATCACTTGGCCATTGACCATTGACAATTAGCCATTGACAATTTCTCCCCCCTCCTCGACCTGCTCACCTTCGGTCTCATCCTCCTGGCCCTGCCAGCCGCGTTCTTGGCCCCCACCACCAACGCCCGCGTCATCGTCGCTGCTCCCGCCAAGAGCGCAGCACCTCGACGCTATCCACCTCGGAGTCCTTCATGACTGCGGATAATTGATCCTGCAAGGCCACGGCCCGCTGCACTTCGGGCAGTTGGCCGGGAGGCAGACGTCCCTCCTGGACGCGCAGATAGAAGCGCACCGCCTCCCGCAGAAACTCACTGCGACTGCGATGCTCGGCTTTGGCCCGGCGGTCGATTTCTTCCAGGAAGGGCTCGGGCAGGGAGATCATCACTTTGGCTGACATGGTTGCCTCCGTATGGCTTTGGTATAGCTTTATTATAGAACATTTCTAGAAAAAATCAACTTCGTCCGCGTTCATCCGCGGCCATCCGCGGCCCATGACACCTCCCCCCTGCATTCACCATCCTCGACGACGTCCTCACCCTTCCACGATGGCGTGTTTCAGCGCGCGCTGATTCTGAACGGGCCATGCTCTATCGGGGCGAGCAAGCGGCCTCGGGCCTGCTGCTGCGCCTGAACCTGACGACGCTACCGGGCGGGCCTCTGCTTATCCGACTCACCGCGGTGGACCGGACGGGGAATTATCCCGGGCCGTGTGTGGTGCGGGCGAGGCTTTGTGACAATCTGTGGATGGGATAAAAAACGCCCGTGTCCAGTGAATCAGTAATGAATACACTGCAAAAAGGCTTTTCAACACGGAGACACGGAGGACACAGAGAAAAGGTTGGAGGTAGCAGGTGGCAGGTAGCAGGTGGCAAGTGAACTACTTGCAAACCTGCCACTTGCATACTTGCCACTTTCCCTCTCCGTGCCCTCTCCCCCCGAGCATCGGGGGGAGCCGGAGGGGGGCTGTGTCTCCGTGGTTAATGTTTTTTCAGGAAATCCAGTAATCAGTCCTCGGCCAGAAAGTCCTGCGGCGACACGCGCTGAACGCCCGGCAGGCGGTCGAAATGTTTGTCAAAGGTCACAATCTCATGAACGTCACCATGATCCATATGGACGCTGACCAGTGCGT
>JALWZT010000319.1 GCA_027002405.1 Anaerolineae bacterium
GGATGGGGGTGGGCGTGAGCGTGGGCGAGGACGTAGGTGTGGGGGATGCCGGAACCTGGCAGGGCGAGGCGTCATCAGGGCGCTGGTCAGGGTGATTGGTCAGGAAAAGCGCGTCGACGCGGCTGTCCGGCTCCCGAGCGATGAAATGGATGGTGTGCGCGCCCGCGGCCAGGAAGACCGGTGCGGGGGAGCCATGTTCGGGATAGACCCGGACCCAATGCCATTGCCCATCGGGCGGGCGGATTTCAAACTGGAAAGGATCCCCTTCATCGTAACGCACGAAAAAGGAGTTCCGATGCCAGTCCTGACCCATGACCCGGGCCCAAAGATAATAATCATCACCTTGAGGGATGTCCAGAGCGAAATGCACCACGCCCTCTCGCGGGGTTGGTGCTTCCACATAGCGCCCGCCGCAAGCGTTGGCGCCGCTTGCCACCCGCATGGGCGGGGTCACATCGCCGCTTTCCGCTTCCCAGGCCTGGCTCCTGGGCTCTTGCGGAAGGGGATGCAGCAGCCACAGACCCTGCTGGCCCGCGGTCGCCAGCAGCAGCCCATTCCCCTGCATGGCCAGCGATCCGAAGGAGGGTAGCGAAGGATAAACCTTCTCCTCGTAGGGCAGGCGAGGATCGCTGACATTGAGCCCCCTGGTCAGCAGGTAATGACGGCTACCCCAAAGCGCAGTTTGTCCCAAGGGATGGTAAGGGTAAGCGTAAGGGGTTTGGCCGTAGTTCAGGTCCTGGATCAAGTGTGGTCGACTGGGGACAGAAACGTCCACGATTTCGCCGGTGGACAGATGCGCAAGGCCATCATGGACATGGATGTCGGTGACCCCGGGCTCGCGAACGTGATGTCCCAGCTCCACTTCCCCAAGTTTTCGAGGGGACTCTTCGTCGTTGATACTGTACACGCGCAAGCTGTCGGATGCGACGGCGAAAAGATAGCGCGTGTGATTGAGGTCCTCTGTGACGTCGATGACGCCCACGGATTCTGTAATGATCTCTTGGGGAGGGGCTTTCCCCTCCAGATCGAGGCCGTAAACCCCTCCCGAACTGTCTTTCTCAATGCTCACATACAGACGATCCTGCATACTGGTGATATCGGCGATAGGCAGGGGAAAGATCACCGTGCGCCGAAGTTGCGGGGAAAAGGAGTCGCTGATGTCGTAGATGTGCAGGCGCTCGTCCACGCCCACGTAAAGGCGCGAGCCGCGCGGATGGATGGCGGTTCCCTGTTGGTTCAGAGAAGTGCGCTGGCGGACGCGCGGCTGGCGGGGGTCGGAGAGGTCCACCACGGCCAGAGCGTCGGCATCCAGCACATACGCCGCGTCATCCTGAACAGCCACACCCACGGGCCAGACCAGATTGGGCATATAACGCCCCAGGGGCTGGGGTTGGAAGATGTCGGCCAGGGAGAGGGTTTCCATCCCCCGTCTCCCCTCAGCCAGCGCCAGCAAATCCCCCTGCTGCCAGCTATCCTTCAGGTCTGGAAAGGGAAAGGAACTCAGGAACAGGGGATGAGAGGGGTCCCGGACATCGATGGATAACAGGCTGTCCCAGTTGGACAATAGCAGCCCCCCATTCCCCACGGCCACGATCCTACCGGCGCCTACTGGCAGACTCCCCAGCATACGCGGCCGGGTCTCGTCGGTCATATCGAAAATGGTCAGGCTGTTGTCGTCAAGATAATAAAGTTGTGTCCCCTGGACGCGCACATCCCGAAACAAGCCCTCTTTTTGCGTCGGAAGCTGGCTGACATATCGCGGCGCCCCCGCCGCGGTGATATCGAAAATCGCCAGGGTCTGATCCTCAGGGCCGCTGGGAATTCCCAGATAAACATATAAGCGCTGATCAATGGCCTTCATGCCCCGGATGTTCCAATCGTTTTCGTAATCGCCCACGTAGCGCGGGGCTTGCGGGTTCGAGACATCCCAGAAGGTGAGATGATGCGATGCAGAGTGGGGAGACTCATCGGAAAGATAGGCCACGCCATGGTGCACCAGCCGGGGATAGTCGGGGAAAACCATGGGGATGGGAGGCGCGAGGGAGCCGTCGGGCCGGATGTCAAAGGCCAGCAGCGTCCGTTCCGAGGCGGCATACAGCCGCCCGTCATCGATCATCAACTCCCACCCATGGATACTCAACTCCCAAAGGTCCCAGTCCAGGGGTGGGGTCTCGGCCACGACGGTCGGCGAAACGGGATTGCTGATGTCGAAGGTGAAAATACGCGGGCCCACAGTGGCGAAAGCGTAATCCCCTGTCATGACCACTTGCTCCACCGAACCGCCCAACTGCCCGATTACAGCGACGCGACGCGTCGGTTGAGTGGGATAGGCGGCGAAAGCGGTCCAGGCGAATGTGGATAGCAATGCCAGGCCCAAGAGCATGAAAAGAATACGTCGTTTCCCCATGATCGGTCTCCGATGGTTTAGAATGTCTCGAACCATCCAAGGATATCCTATCACATCTCCATGAAAACTGCATGAAGGTGGCCCGTGCCCTTCATGACAAAATCGTCATCCGCGCGTGGAGAACAGTTGGTCAACGTCCGAAAGTGCGATATGATTGCCAGAGAGGATTCACTACCAAATCGCTGGCTGCGATCTCGGGGTCCATCCTGGGCGGCTTGCTCATCGATATGACCAACCACGCGAGCATCTGGCTGTTCAGCGCTTTTTTCATGTTTTTGGCTTTTCTGACCATGTTGCGCTTGAAATAGCCTTTTCAAATTATGTGGCAGCATCCGCGGGCATGGGGGTGCCCATTTCCACCGGCTCCACCGGTATGGGTGAGCCGTGGTTTGTCCCATGGGCTTCCATGCAGCTCGTCACCTGGTGTGGCGCGCAGATGATGTCCATAAATCGGGGTAAAAGTTTTTCGGTTTCGGGGCTGGGTTTGAAGGAATCCAACATGGCCTGGATTTCTTCTTCGCTGAAGAGATGGGTATAGATGTTCAAATAGCGACGAAAGCGTACCAGATGGTCTTCCAGGTCCAATTCGGGGTGGAACTGGGTGGCCCAGATGGGTTTTCCTGGGATCCGCAGCGCTTCGTACGCGACCTTATCGCTGTAAGCCAGGGTCAACACCCCGGGCGGCATGACTTCGGCCCGCTCTTTGTGGCCCAATTGAGCCAGAAACGTGGAAGGCAGCACGCTGAAGAGTTCGTCTTCCTCACCTTCTGGTGTCAGATAGATGGGAAAGGTGCCGATTTCGGTCCTTTCCGGATCATTCACGATGTTGCCTCCCAAGGCCTGCACCAAAAGTTGAAATCCAAAGCACGAGGCAAACATGGGGCCGCCCAAATCCACCATTTCGCGCAGGCGTTGTAGCGTGGCTTCGAAATGAGGCAAATTACGTTTGGAGACATCGAATTCCCCCGAGCCACCGATGAGCACCGCGCGGTGATGATGGATCTCCTCTAAGGAGGGAGGGCCCTGGAGAAGATCGTGGGGCACGATGGCATGGATGGGGACGCCTAAACGTTTGGCAAAGGATGCACGTTCTTCGTAGCGGGCGGGATCCTGGGGACGACGAGCTTGTAGCAAAAGCAGTTTCAACGACATGGATGCATGACCTCATGGTGTGATAGAACGCGGGCTGGTTTTCCAGGCCGCAGAGATATAGTATAATGAAACCTCTATTTTCGGAACAGTCGCCACGCGCGGCAGCGCGCCGATACGGACGAAAATGGGAACGCTGATTTGCGCCGATGTTCGTCATGCTGAGCGACCGAAGGGAGCGAAGCATCTAGCGAGCGAAGCGAGCGCCATGCCGTGTTTTTTGCGCTTCGCTAGATTTCCTTCGACTGCGCTCAGGACATGCCTCGGTCGCTTCGCTCCCTCGGAATGACGTCGCGAGGCTCTCTTTACGGAACAGTCGTCATGAGCAATAGCTCACCACATAACGACGAAAATAGGACGCAGATTGCAGGTTTGCAGGTGGCACGTGGCAAGTGGTCACGGTGTGCGTCTCAGACATTTGGCGTGGTTTAGCCGAGCGAAGTGGCGTCCACCACGCCCGCCCGGCGATGAAGTCGCCGGGCTATAAAACGGCGCCGGATAATTCCGGCTAGCCCCGCAACTGATTACTGATAACTGATCACTGATTACTCTATTTACAAAGCAGTCCGACGGCGGGCCACCCCGCGCCGATACGGACGAAAATGCCTCGCGGCCAGGGCGGCGTGACTCGTATTCCGTATTGCGTATTGCGTAACGACTGGACGGAATACGGAATACGCAATACGAACCTTTGCCGACTCGCCCAACGTCGGCCTGGCGATTCCTCAGCAACCAGCGATCATTCTATTTTCATAGCAGGTCCTTGTATGGCCACCTCCATCTCTGGAGCATGCTTTCGATGAACGAAGCCTACATTGTTTCCGCTGTGCGTACCCCGGTGGGGCGCCGGCGAGGTATGTTCAGTCAGGTACTCCCTTTGACCCTTTCCACCCTGGTGGTCAAGGAGGCGGTACGCCGCGCGGGGATAGAGCCTATCCAAGTAGATGATGTGATCCTGGGTTGCGTTACGCCGGTGGGGGAACAAGGCGCCAACATCGCCCGACTCACCGCGCTCCATGCCCGGTTTCCGGTCACCGTGCCTGGGGTGACCATCAATCGCATGTGCGGTTCCAGCCAGCAGGCCGTGCATTTCGCGGCCCAGGCCATCCTGGCCGGGGATATGGATATTGTCGTCGCGGGCGGGGTCGAGCACATGACCCGGGTGCCCATGATGTCCGATTATCCGGACACCTGGCCCCAGGATTTCCCTTATCGACTGGTCCACCAGGGGATTTCCGCGGAGCTCATCGCGGAAAAATGGGGACTCACCCGGATGATGTTGGATCAATTCGGTTACGAAAGCCATCAACGCGCGGCCCGGGCCACACGCGAGGGGCTTTTTCGGGATGAGATCATGCCCGTGGAGGTCCCCGATGACCACGGAACCCGAGTGGTGACCATTGATGAGGGCATCCGTTTTGACACCTCCTTGGAAAAGATGTTGGCACTGAAGCCCGCGTTCAAAGAAGGCGGGGTGATCACCGCTGGGAATAGCAGTCAGATTAGCGATGGCGCGGCCGCGTTGGTTCTGGCCTCCGAAACCGCGGTGAAACGGCATGGGCTCACGCCCCTGGCCCGCGTGGTGGCCCGCACCGTGGTGGGGGATGACCCGGTGCTTATGCTCGCGGGCGTTATCCCCGCGACCCGTCAGGTTTTGCAGCGGGCCGGCCTGTCCCTGGAAGCCATCGATGTTTTCGAAGTCAATGAGGCTTTTGCTTCGGTGGTGCTGGCCTGGATGGCGGAAATCCAACCCCCGGACCCGGCGCGCGTGAATCCCCGAGGGGGCGCCATCGCGCTGGGGCATCCCCTGGGAGCCAGCGGCGCGCGCATCATGACAACCCTGGTCCATGAGCTGATGCAAACGCACGGCCGATATGGCCTGCAAGTCATGTGCATCGGCCACGGCATGGCCACGGCTACGGTCATTGAAAACTTGCTATGAACATAGGATTCGGATCAGGATTAGGATTGAGATCATCAGGACGACGTTGAGCGAGGCACCAACGAACGTCAAACGTAAAACGTGAAACGTCAGCTCGTGACGCATGACGTTTGACGCTTGACGAAATCGGCTTCCCGCGCCGTCCTGGCCGCGAGGCGTTTTCATTCGTATCGACGAATAGTCGTTTGTGGCGCCCGTATCCGCGAGCGGTCGCTCGAGCTGACCGATTCATGAACCGCTATGTTATTGACCATCGACGTAGGCAACACCAACATGGTTTTTGGCCTCTTTCAGGGGGCCCAGCTGCTGCATCATTGGCGCATGGCCTCCCGGTTGGACAGCACCGCGGATGAACTGGGGGTGTTCCTGGATATCGCGGCCCGGCGCGCGGGCCTGACCCTGTCTCGCGGGCTGGAGGGGGTCATCATTGGCTCCGTGGCCCCGCCCCTCACCGAGTCTCTGATCCGGATGTCTCGATCCTGGCTGCATGTGGAGCCATGGATCATGCATGTGGATTTGATCCCAGACATGCCCGTGCGGGTGAAGCAGCCCCATCGGGTGGGCGCGGACCGGTTGCTCAACGCGTACGCGGCCCGGGCCCGGTTTGGTGCGCCGGTCATCGCGCTGGATTTTGGCACGGCCACCAAATTCGATGTGGTGGGGCCTGATGGCGCTTTCCTCGGTGGTGCCATTGCACCGGGGTTTCGCACCGCGGCCGACGCGCTGGTGCGCCGCACTGCACTTTTACCTCGGGTGGATTTAACTGCACCCCCCGCGGCCATTGGTGATGATACCGTCCCGGCTATGCAATCGGGAATTGTATTGGGCTATGTGAGCCTGGTGGAAGGCTTGCTGGCCCGGATTAAAGCCGCGCTGGGCCATCATCCTGTGCCCGTGGTCGCCACAGGGGGGCTCGTGGACGCGATATTACCTCATACTCAAGCCATTGATCATCACGCGCCCCACCTCACCTTGGAAGGCCTCCGTTTGATCTACGAAAACCAATCCTCGTCTCATCCATCTCCAAACGTATGAATATCCTGGCCGAAAAACGCATCCTTTTGGGCGTGACTGGTGGGATCGCGGTCTACAAAGCGGTGGAGATCGTGTCCCGCCTGGTCAAAGCTCAAGCCCAGGTCACCGTGTTGATGACCGAGGCCGCACAAAAATTTGTGACGCCTCTGACCTTTGGCGCCATGAGCGGGCGCCAGCCCATCACCCATTTGTGGCAGTTGTATCAGGGGGAGAAAATCGGGCATGTGACCCTGGCCCATGAAGCGGAGCTTTTCATCATTGCCCCTCTCACCGCGCATACCCTGGCCCGCCTGGCTCAGGGCATGGCCGATGACCCCATCACCGCCACCGCGCTCAGCACGCGCGCACCCATGCTTCTGGCTCCGGCCATGGAAACCCACATGTGGGAGCATCCCGCGACGCAGGCCAATCTGCAGGTGTTGCAAACATGGGGCGCGCATGTCGTAGGCCCCGAAGCCGGGCGCCTGGCGTCGGGCGCGGTGGGCATGGGCCGCATGGCCGAACCAGAAACCATTGTGGAACACGCCCGCATCCTGCTGGGCCGACGGGACGGCCCCCTGGCCGGGCTGCGCATCACCATCACCGCGGGGGGCACACGAGAATGGGTGGACCCGGTGCGTTTCATGGGCAACCGGGCCAGTGGTAAAATGGGCGTGGCCCTGGCCCGGGTGGCTCGAGACCTGGGCGCGGAGGTCCATCTCGTCTACGGCGCCATGACCGTGCCGCCCCCCTTGGGGGTGACCCAAATCCACGCAGAACGGGCCGAAGATATGTTGCGAGAGGTGATGCGCTTGTTGCCCGAAACCGATGTGTTGATTTCGGCCGCGGCCATTGCCGATTTCCGCCCCGTGGTCACCCATGATCAGAAATTGAAAAAGGGGGCGGGCGAAGAGATCCGTCTGGAGCGCACGCCCGACGTGCTCAAGGCCGTGGGCGAAAAACGCAAGGAATTGGGCATGCCCAAACTGGTGGTGGGCTTCGCGGCCGAAACCACGGACCTTGTCGCCAATGCCCAGGCCAAAATGCGGAAGAAAAATCTGGATATGATCGTGGTAAACGACGTCACCGCGCCCGATGCCGGTTTTGGTGTGGACACCAACCGGGTAACGATCCTCACCAAGGATGGCGCGGTGACTCCCCTGCCCTTGATGAGCAAAGAGGACGTGGCTTATAACATCCTGCACCGGGTACGGGGCCTGCTAGGCACGCCTAGCATCGGCTGGGACCCGGGCGTGGGCAGTGTGTTTTCATAGGCTTTCTTCCCTATGCGTGTCCCTCATAGCGAGGCAGAAACCACAAAGGACACGAAGGACACCAAGGCACAAAGGGAAAAATAAAAAATTTTCTTCGTGTCTTTGTGACTTTGTGCCTTCGTGGTAAAAACGTCTTGCAGAAGGAGCTGTATAGTTACCTTTCATCCTTATTTTGGAGCAACCATCTATGAGCAACCCTGTTCTTCTTTTCCCCGGTCAAGGCTCTCAGGAAGTGGGTATGGCCGCGGATATTGTGGCCCATTCCCCCGCGGCCGCGGCTATCTTTCAGGAAGCCGACGAGATGTTGGGCTTTCCCCTTTCCCGGCTTTGTTTCGAAGGTCCGGAGGATGAACTCACCGACACCATCAACGTCCAGCCCGCGTTGCTGACAGCCAGCATCGCCGCGCTACGAGCCGTGGAGGAGCAGCTCGGGCATCCCATCCCGGCCGCGGCGGCCGCGGGCCACAGCCTGGGCGAATACAGCGCGCTGGTGGCCGCGGGCGCGCTTCAGTTCGACGAAGCCCTGCGTCTGGTGCGGGAACGCGGTCGCTTGATGAAGCTGGCCGGCGAGCGCGCCCCTGGGGGCATGGCCGCGATCATTGCCCTGGATACGGACAAAATCCAGGCCATCTGTCAGCAAGCCAGCCAGGCGGGAGATGGCGTGGTGGTCATTGCCAATGACAATTGTCCGGGCCAGGTGGTCATTTCGGGGGACGAAGGGCCTCTGAACCGGGCCATGGAACTGGCCAAAGAGGCCGGGGCCCGCAAAGTGGTGCGATTGGCCGTGTCGATTGCCGCGCACAGCCCATTGATGGGCTCGGTGCAGGAGGAATTCGCGGTCGCGGTGGCCCAGGCCCACATTCAGCCCCCGGCTTTCCCGGTCATCGCCAACATCACGGCCCAACCCCTTACCGATGTGGAAGCCATTCGCCAGGAACTGGTGGGGCAACTGCAAAATTCGGTGCAATGGACCCGGTCCATGCAATACCTCATTGCCCGAGGCCATGATACGTTCATCGAATTCGGGCCGGGCAAGGTGCTGGCAGGATTGATGAAACGCATTGACCGCCGTTTCCGCAAGATGCCCGCGGTGGCCACGTGGGAAGACGTCCTGTCCGTGGCCGAAAGCCTGGCATCCCAGGGTAATCAGTGATCAGTCATCAGTCATCAGTAATCAGTGTTCAGTCTTCAGTGTTCAGTGAGCAGGTTAGCTGTGTCTTGGTGTCTTTGTGCTCTTGGTGTTCTTTGTGGTGAAAGATTATCTGCGTCAATCAGCGTCGCGTCTGCGCAAATCTGCGTCCTATCCTCCATCTCGACCCAACGCCCCCAATCCCAATCCCAATCCCAATCCTAATCCTAATCCTAATCCTAATCCTAATCCTAATCCCACCTCCCAGGAGACATAACCCTATGTTCGACCTCACAGGAAAAATCGCGTTAGTCACAGGAGCTTCTCGAGGCATTGGTGCGTCGATTGCCCGGCATTTGGCCGCGGCCGGCGCCACCGTGGTTGTCAATTATCATCGCAGCGAAGAAGCGGCCCGCCAGGTGGTAGCCGATATCGAGGCCGCGGGCGGTCAGGCCGTGGCCATGCAGGCGGATGTGAGCGATTTTAAGCAGGCCAGCGAGATGATCAAAGCCATCAAAAAGCAATTTGGACGATTGGATATCCTGGTGAATAACGCGGGGACCACGCGAGATAATGTCATCGCCCTGATGAAGGAAGAGGATTGGGATGTGGTCATCCGCACCAATCTGAAAAGCGCGTGGAACTGCTCCAAGGCCGCGGCCCGGCTCATGATGCGCCAGCGCTGGGGCCGGATCATCAACATCTCCAGCGTGGCCGGGGTTTACGGCAACGCGGGGCAAAGCAATTATGCCGCGTCCAAGGCCGGGATGATCGGCCTGGCCAAGAGTTTATCCAAGGAGCTGGGCCCGCGGCACATCACGGTGAATGTCATTGCCCCGGGGTTTGTGCCCACGGACCTCACCAACTATCTGCTGGAAGATGAATCGACCAAACAAAGCATCATCGAGCATACCTCGGTGCGCCGCCTGGGCCGGCCGGAGGATGTGGCCGCGCTCGCGGTGTACCTGGCCTCGGAAGAAGCCAGTTTCGTCACCGGGCAGGTCATTGCCGTGGATGGCGGTTTGGCACTATAGCCCGGGCGGGGTATACTGTTCCGTAAATAGGATCAGGATTAGGATTGAGGATTGTCAGGCCGAGGTTAGGCGCGGGCACGAGTAATCAGTGATCAGTTATCAGTAATCAGTGTTCAGTCTTCAGTGTTCAGTGTTCAGTAGCGCCGAGGCTAGAAACAACGCCCCTGCGGGAGTAGCCGGAATTATCCGGCGCCGTTTTATAGCCCGGCGACTTCATCGCCGGGCGGGCGTGGTGGACGACACTTCGCTCGGTTAAACCACGCCAAATGTCTGAGACGCACACCGTGACCACTTGCCACGTGCCACCTGCAAACCTGCAGACTGCGTCCTATTTTCATCGTTATGTGGTGAGCTCTCGCTCGTGGTGACTGTTCCGTAAATAGAGCCACGAAGGCTCGAAGGCCCTCCTCCGGCTTCCCCGCACGCGGGGGAGGGGAAGGCACGAAGAAGAAAAGTGGCAGGTGGCAGGTGGCAGGTAGCAGGTGTGATGATCACTTGCCACTTGCGACTTGCCACTTGCAAACCTGCATCCTATTTTCATCGTTATGTGGTGAGCTCTTGCTCATGGTGACTGTTCCGTAAATCAGTAATCAGTAATCAGTGATCAGTAATCAGTGTTCAGTTGACTCTGCGTCCTCTGCGCTCTCTGCGGTAAGTAACCTTTCCGCAGGGGAGTCAGGGATCAGGCATCCAGTATTCAGTGTTCAGTAGCGCCGAGCAGAAGAAACAACGCCCCTGTGGGAGTAGCCGGAATTATCCGGCGCCGTTCTGTAGCCCGGCGACTTCATCGCCGGGCGGGCGGCGGTTGACGCCCTCCCAGCCGCTTCTGCAGGGGGGATGAGCCTTACGTAGCCCCTCCGTTCCGGGCGATCACCCCTCCCCCGCAAGCGGGGGAGGGGTGATCGCCCGGAACGGAGGGGCTA
>JALWZT010000320.1:0-291 GCA_027002405.1 Anaerolineae bacterium
ATCCACGATGTCCATGCTGGTCGCACCCAGATGGATGACCCCGCCGCCCACCGGGCACTGCTCGGCGAAGGTCCTGATCTCGGCCATGACGTCATGGCGCACCTCCCGCTCGATGGCCCACGCCCGTTCCAGGTCGATGTCCTCCGCGTGGGCTTCGATGTCGGCCAGTTGCTCCGGGGTGATGAGCCCCGCGCGGGCCTGGGCCCGGGCCAGGGCCACCCACACCCGCCGCCACAGCTTCCGCCGATGGATTTCGGAGAAGATAGCGCGCATGGCCTCACTGCCATAGCG
>JALWZT010000320.1:301-3295 GCA_027002405.1 Anaerolineae bacterium
GGCATGGAGGGTGCTTTGAGAACAGGATTGGGATTGGGATCAGGATCGAAAACCCACAGGCCAACGTTGGGCGAGACTGCCGAAGCATGATGCGTGAGAACGTGAAACGTGAAGAGATTAGCATTACGGATTACGTATCACGAATTTGGCCTCCCGCGCCCACTTGGCCGCAAAGTATGGTGCGGTCTTGAAACAGCGTTATTTTATCTCAAACATCTGCTCCCGCTCCGGGCCTACAGAGACGTAGGCGATGGGCACGCCCGCGAGTTCGCTCAGGCGGTGGAGGTAGGCCCGAGCTTGTTTGGGCAGATCCTCCCAGCTTCGGCAGTCGGTGGTGGGGGTCATCCAACCCGCCCAGGTCTCGTAGATGGGCGTGACCTGGTAGAGCAGGGGGGTATCGGGCATGGTGTCGGTGACCACGCGACCATCGGGCAACCGATAGCCGACGCAGATGCGGATGGTCTCGAAGTGATCCAGCACGTCCAGCTTAGTGATGGCCAGGTCCGTCATGCCGTTGAGCCAGGCCGCGTAGCGGATGGCCACGCCGTCGAACCAGCCGCAGCGTCGGGGTCGGCCCGTGGTCGCGCCGTACTCCTGCCCCATCTCCCGCAGCTTCGCCCCATCTTCGTCGAACAATTCCACCGGGAAGGGACCATCCCCCACCGCGGTGCTGTAGGCCTTGACCACGCCGATAACCCGATCCAGCGACCGCGCGGGCAGGCCCGCGCCGCTGAGCGCGAAGCTGGCCGTAGGATGGCTGCTGGTCACATAGGGATAGATGCCCCAATCCAGGTCCCGCATGACGCCCAACTGCCCCTCCAGCAAGATGGACGCGTTCTCGGCCAGGGCCTGGCGCAGGAGGGGGACCGTATCCACGATGCGGTCGCCCAGGCGCTGGCGGTAATCCATGAGCAGGGCCAACATCTCCCGATCATCCACCGGCTTCCCGCCCAGAATGGCCAGCTTGCGATTGACCACGGTCAGGGCGTTGTCCAGCCGGGCCTCCAGCCAGTCGGGGTGGAGCAGGTCGCCCAGGCGCAGGCCTGTGCGTGCAGCCTTGTCCGCGTAGGCCGGACCGATGCCCCGCTTGGTGGTGCCGATGGCGTCCTTGCCTCGGGCCTGTTCCTCCAGTGCGTCCAGGGTGCGATGATAGGGCATGACCATCTGCGCCCGATGGCTGATCCACAGGTTGTCCAGCCGGACGCCCGCGGCCTCCAGGCTGGCCATCTCCTCCAACAGGGAGGCGGGATTGACCACACAGCCGGAGCCGATGATGTTCTGGGTTTGGGGATTGAAGATGCCGCTGGGGATGAGGTGGAGCGCGTGTTTGCCGTACTCGTTGATGACCGTATGGCCGGCGTTGTCTCCGCCCTGAAAGCGAATGACCACGTCGGCCTGTTGGGCCAGGTAATCAATGATTCGGCCTTTGCCTTCATCGCCCCATTGGGCGCCGACGACCGCGGTAATGGGCATGGAAAAAATCCTGAAGTGGGAGAGGGAGTTAACTCAACACGGATGGAGGGACACGGATAGGATGTTAGAAAGTTCCGTGCTCACATCGAAACTGAAGTCATTTTCAAAGACTGGGTTTTCGCTTCCTTGTGCCCGAGGCTGAACGATACTGTTGGCAAACCTCAAGCGGGCTGCCGGGCGCCTTGTCCCCGCCGACTGGAAGTCGGGGCTAGAGGCCTTTGGCCGCCTGTCTGCCTGCGCAGACAGCCCCAACCGGGCGAAACCATGTCCCCGAAGGGGGACATGCGGCGGAACGCCCTCAGCCCTGAATTTATTCGGCGTACTCGCGCAGTAAGCCAACAGTATCGTTCAGCCTCGGGCATAAGCTTAGTGCTTTTGTGCAGTCGTGGCAAAAACGTCTTGCAAAGTATAAAGGTCTTCGGAATCCTCTTTTAGAAAGGCGAAAGCCGGGTTGCGTGCGGCAGCATATAGCCATTCCTCTTCGTCGATATCATCATCTTCATTGCCAGGGTAAAGCAAGATGATGCGAACGCGTTGAGGCCCTTGAATAGGAAGATCGCCTTCGATTTTCAATTGTCGATTTTCGTCAATCATACCTTCAAGTTCGACGGCTTTCAATGACGTTGCCATGATACAACCTTTGGGAGAAATGATTCAGCATCAGGTAAGCATATTGTAGCAAACATGGGCCGTATTCGCTACGTGTCAAGGCCGATGGCAGGTTGGGGCATGGTGAGGGATAGTGCGCCCGTCCGGCGAAGGTCCCGATCTCCTCAGCTTCCTACGTAAATCCGCTTCAATCGGGGTAACAGACTGGTGGTCACTTCATAGTTGATGGTTTCCGCCCACGCGGCCACCTCTTCCGCGGTGATCGCGTCCTCCCCTTGCCGCCCGATGAGCACTGCCTCATCCCCTTCCCGCACGCCCGCGATGTGGGTCACATCCACCACGATGTTATCCATGCTCACCCGGCCTACGATGGCCGCGCGCTGCCCGCGGATGAGCACCTGGCCCCGATTGGAAAGCAGCCGATGAAGGCCATCCCCGTAGCCGATGGGGAGCAGGGCAATGCGGGTAGGTTTGCGGGCGATGAAGGTACGGCCATAGCCCACACTCCCGCCAAGGGGCAGGGTGCGCACTCGCCCCACATGGCTGACCAGGGTCAATGCCGGGATCAACGGCACCTCGCGCGTCACCTCCGCCGAAGGATACATGCCGTACAGGGCGATGCCAGGACGCACCGCGTCGAGATGGGTTTCGGGGAATGTCATGATGGCCGCACTGTTGGCTACATGCAGTAGGGGAATCTCCAAGCGAGCCCGGGCCTGGTCCGCCACCTGTCGAAACAGGGCCATTTGCTGATAGGTAAATCGCTTATCCGCCTCATCCGCAGTGGCGAAATGGGTCCACAACCCTTCGATTTGCAGATGACGAAAGGTGGTCAATCGTTCCAGAAAAGGAAGCACCTCATCAGGAAATCGCCCGAACCGCCCCATGCCCGTATCCACCTTCACGTGGATG
>JALWZT010000321.1 GCA_027002405.1 Anaerolineae bacterium
ATGAAGTCGCCGGGCTATAAAACGGCGCCGGATGAATCCGGCTGGCCCCGACGTTGTTTTCCGCTCGGAGCGAAACCTCCGAGCTACGGATGCGAAGCCCTGCGGGCTGGGGACGTAAGCCCCGAAGGGGCGCTGTTTCTAGCCGGGGGAATTATCCCCCGGTGTTGGGTGACGACGCGAGCCTGTGGCATACAGAATGCCGTCGGGGTGCGCCAGCCGCCGCCCGCCCGGCGATGAAGTCGCCGGGCTATAAAACGGCGCCGGATAATTCCGGCTGGCCCCGACGTTGTTTTCCGCTCGGAGCGAAACCTCCGAGCTACGGATGCGAAGCCCTGCGGGCTGGCGACGTAAGCCCCGAAGGGGCGCTGTTTCTAGAGGCTGTTATGCACTTTGCTTCCCTCAAAGCTCAGGATCGCCGCATCGGAGGTTGGAATTGGCCGCGGATAACGCGGATAAAGCAGATTTTCGCGGATTTTTCAAACAGATACCATGCTTTTTTCCAAAAAATCCGTGTCGATCCGTCGCATCAGCGTCATCCGTGGCGAATTGAAACGCCTGCCATCCACAAAATGGCGTGAAACTGGCGATAAGTTCATAACAGGTTCTAGCCCCGGCGCTCCTGAACACTGATTACTGATAACTGATCACTGATTACTTCCTTCCGGCTGGCCCCGCAGAGACGCTGTTTTTAGCCTCAGCGCTACTGAACACTGATTACTGAACACTGAACACTCCCCCTGGTCGATTCGCCCACCGTGGGCCTGGCGAACCTTTTGCAGAAAGCACCAACGCTCTATTTTAGTCAAGGGCCACCAGGACCAGGCCCGCGGAGATGATGCCTACGCCCAGGAGTTTGGGAAAGTAGCGGGGCTCCTTCAACAGCACGATGCCCAGCAGCGCACCCAGAGGAATGCTCATCTGCCGGAAGGCGGCCACGTAGCTAACATTGGTGACGTAGGCCATGGAGGCCAGGACGAGGCCGTACGCGCCGGTAATAGCCAGACCCGTCAGCGCGGCCTGGCTTCGCCCCTCGCGCCATAGCCTGCGTAGCCGCTCCCGTTCGGAGGGCAGAAACAGCGTGAAAAGCGCCAGCCACAAGGCCGTGCTGGTGGTTTGAAGGGGGACGTAGAACAGGGTGATGTGAGGCGCGGGCAGCCAGTGGAGGCTCTGACGAAGCCGGCGCAGGGCTTCGTCATCGACCAGGGTGTAGCCGGTGGTGCCAAAGGCCGCGACCAGCGCCAGTAAACAGCACAAGGCCAGGTAATCTTGCAGATGGATGGCCCGAAGGCTCTTCAGTGGCAGGATCAGGCAGCCCGCGACCACGGTGAGGATACCCATCAGCCCCGACGGCGTGATCTGATGACCCCGGCCCAGAAGGAAGCTGATGGCAGTGATCAGCAGCACGGGCAGGGCCCGCAGGAGGGGATAGGCCAGGGACATGTCACCATGGCGATAGGCCCCGGCCAGGCTCGAAAAGTAGATGGCATGGAACAACCCCGTCACACTCACCAGGACCCAAACCGCGGGCGATGTCCAGGGGAAAACCGTGCGATGATACCACAGCACCGGCATCAGGACCAGGGTGGACGTGCTCGTTGCCAGGAAGAAGAAGGCCACAGTGGGCTGCCGTTTGCCCAGCAGGTTCCAGCCCGCATGGGCGAACACGGAAAGGGTAATGAGAACAATGGCGGTAGCGGTCATAGGCGTCAGGACGCGGGCGGTGATAAATCGGTAAACAGGCGCCGGGCGTTTATGATAACACATAGCTCACCGCATAACGATGAAAATGGGAACGCAGATTTGCGCAGACGCTTCGCAGCGCAGATTTGCGCAGATGTTCGTCATGCTGAGCGACCGAAGGGAGCGAAGCATCTAGCGAGCGAAGCGAGCGCCATGCCGTGTTTTTTGCGCTTCGCTAGATTCCTCGGTCGCTTCGCTCCCTCGGAATGACGTCGCGAGGCTCTATTTACGGAACAGTCCCCACCAAAAGCCCGTGGCCCAGGCCAGATGGATGATGACCATGGCGAGGACCACACGGCCCAGTTGGCGGGGCAAGGGCCGGGCGCTCTGCAAGCTGGCCCCCAGGATGACGCCCGCGTATCCCCCCCAACTTATCGCCCAGGGCCATGGGGACCAGGGCATCAGGGCCAGGGCCAGCACCATGCCCGCGGCCCACAACGCGGGGGCCCCGTGCCGCCAGCGCATGCCCTGCCACCCATGTTTGCGCCAGGTCACAACCCGCCAGGCCCCATACCGCAGGTATTGCCGGGCCAACCCCCGCGGATTGTCACGGACCAGATAACGCATGGGAATGGCCGGGTCCACCAGCAACCGCGCGCCCGCCCGGCGCAGCCGGAGATTCAGATCATAATCCTCATTGGCTACCATGCCCTCATCCCAGCCCCCCACTTTTTGCAACCACCAGGTGGGATAGGCGCCCAGATAGAGGGTTTCGCTTTCCACCGGCGTGCGGGCGTGACGATACCGGGACCATCCCGAGCCCAAGGGATGGTTCAAGGCCTGGGCGATGGCTTCTCCCCACGGCCCCTCTCCCACCGCGATCTGGGGGCCTGCAACGCCCGCCCAGGTGCCGGTTTGCAACCAGGCCACGCAACGGGCGATGTACTCCGGCCCGGGCCGGCTGCGGGCATCCAGCCGTAAGAAGTAGCGCCCCTGAGCCTGGGCCAGGGCCCGATTCAAAGCGGCCGCAGCCACCTGGCGGGGGTTTTCCAGGAACAGGATGTGGGGGAAGTCCTGAGCCGCGGCCCGGGCGATGTCCAGAGTCCCATCCTCCGAACCCCCATCCACCACAATGACCTGCATGGCTTGCCGGGGCCAGGTCTGAGCCCGGAGCGCGGCCAGCAGGCCGGGCAGGCGCGGGGCTTCGTTCCGGACAGGAATGGCCACGGTGACCAAAGGTCTCTGAGACGATGGCTCATTCATGACTGGATACTGAGAAAGCGGGTGCGCCCTGCCAGGTCGGCATGGAGCTGGATGGCAGCCTGGGGGAAGTGGTGTCGGGCCAGAGCCAGCACGGACGCGCCCTGCCGGTCGCCGATTTCCAGCCACATGGCGCCTTCGGGCCGTAAATAGTCGGGCGCCTGGGCCAGCAGCCGGGCCAGGACCTCCAGCCCCGTTTCTCCGCCATACAGGGCCAGGAGAGGTTCAAAGTCCCGCACTTCGGGCATGAGCTGAGCTTGATCTTCCAGCGCCACGTAGGGAAGGTTGGCCAGGATCAGGTCCACCGGGTGGGGCAGAGGGGCGAGGAGGTCTCCGAGGAGGAAATGAACCCGGTGCATCAGGCCCAGGCGTTGGGCGTTTTCTCGAGCGACTTCCAGGGCCGCGGGGCTGAGTTCCGTGGCATATACCTGGGCCTGGGGCGCGTGTTTGGCCACGGCCAATGCGATGGCCCCGCTGCCCGTGCCCACATCCACCACCCGGGCCTGGGGTCGGGCGGCCAACCAGGCCAACGCCCGTTCTACCAGTTCTTCGGTCTCCCAGCGGGGAATGAGGGTATCGGGGGTGACCTGCAGTTCCAAGTCGAAGAAAAAACGTCGGCCTGTGATGTAGGGGAGAGGCTCCCTGCGGCTGCGGCGGGTGATCAGGGTTTGGAACTGCTGGACCATATCGGCCGGGAGCGTGGCTTCGGGATGAGCCAGCACCCAGGTGCGATCCACCCCCAACGCGTGGGCCAGGAGCAACTCCGCGTCGAGATAGGGGGTCTCCACCCCCGATCGGGCGAGGGTGTGCGCGGCCTGGGCCAGAAGCTCGCTAAGTGTCCTCATCCCTGGATTTCCTGAAAAAACTTAACCACGGAGACACAGAGAGCACGGAGGAGGAAAAGTGGCAAGTATGCAAGTGGCAGGTTTGCAAGTTAGTTCACTTGCCACCTGCTACCTGCTACCTGCCACCTGCCATCCGCTACCTCCAACCTTTTCTCTGTGTCCTCCGTGTCTCCGTGTTGAAAAACCTTTTTGCAAAGCAGTCATCCCTGGCTATTCCAGTTGGGCGATTTGATCAAAGGTCTCCCGCATTTTGCGATAGGCCACGTCGAGCTCTTCTGCTTTGTTGGCCGCGTTGCGAAAGTGAGTCTGGTAAAAGATGCGCCATGCCTGGTCTACTGCATCGAAGCGGCGGGCAAGAGCCAGGATGTCGTTGCGCACCTTTTCGGCCTGCTCGGAAAGCCGTCGGGCATGCACCCCCGCGCGGATGAGCTCGATCTTGTGGGAGAGGGTCAAGGGCGAAACCACCTGGACGCCCCGCCTGCCATAATCCCGTAGCAATTCATAAGCCTGGGTGGTGAGGAAATAGTACACTCCCTCGGAGGGGATGAAGACGAACGCGAATTCTTCGGTGCCTTTGTCGGGTCGGATGTAAGCCGTGGCGACTTTTTCCAGATGCCCCTTGACGTCGTTGAGAAAGCGGCGCTTGAATTGGGCCCGCACCCTGGGTTCTCGGGCTTCGCGCATCTTACGATAGTTGTCCAGGGGGAATTTGGAATCGATGAGAATGTAGCCGTTGTTGGTTTTGATGAAGGCGTCGGGGATTTCGCCATTGAAAAGGCGGCGGCGCATGCCGAACATGTCCGGGGGGAGTTGGTCGGCCAGGATTTGTTCCAATGCGATCTCGCCCAGCGCGCCCCGGGCCGTGGGCACCCGCAGCATGCGGTCCAGGGAACGATAGTCGTTGCGGATATCCTGCGCGTAGGATTCCAGCCGCCCCACGGTTTCGGCCAACCCTGATTGCTGCATGGCCTTGATCAACGCGGTTTCTACGGTCTGAGGTTCGATTTTACCCCGTGAGAGCACCAGATAGATGAGCGCGAGGAGCAGGAGGATGATCACGCCCAGGAGAAGGGGGATGAGTTGTGACACAGTCGCCTCCAGGATGAAGGGGGAGGGGAAAGCGGGGGAATGTCAGTGATCAAGGGCCTTGAGCTGTTCGGCCTGTTCGGCCAGGGCCAGTTCTGCGATGAATTCGTCTAGCTCGCCATCCAGGACCGCGGGGAGGTTGTAGGAGCTTTTGCCGATGCGGTGGTCGGTGACCCGGTTTTGGGGGAAGTTGTAGGTGCGGATTTTCTCGCTGCGGTCCCCGCCCCCTAACTGGGAGCGCCGTTCCGCGCCCAAGGCTTCCTGCCGACGTCGCATTTCCATGTCATAGAGGCGGGCGCGGAGGATGGACATGGCTTTGATGCGGTTTTGGAGCTGACTTTTTTCGTCCTGACAACTGACCACCAGGCCCGTGGGCAGATGGGTGATGCGCACCGCGCTGTCGGTGGTGTTGACGCTTTGCCCGCCCGGGCCGCTGGAACGGAAGATGTCGATGCGCAGGTCTTTGGGGTCGATGGAAATTTCCACCTCCTCGGCCTCGGGCAACACGGCCACCGTCGCGGTGGAGGTGTGAATCCGCCCCTGGGATTCGGTGACCGGGACCCGCTGCACCCGATGTACACCCGATTCATATTTCAGGCGGCTGTACGCGCCCTGGCCTTTGATCAGGAAGATGATCTCCTTGTAGCCGCCGATGTCGCTGCGATGGCTGGAAAGCACTTCGATTTTCCAGCCGTGGCGTTCCGCGTAGCGGCTGTACATGCGGAAGAGATCGGCCGCAAAAAGCGCGGCCTCATCCCCGCCCGCGGCCGCGCGGATTTCCATGATCACATTCTTCTTATCCCGAGGGTCCTTGGGCAGGAGCAGCTGACGCAAGCGGGTTTCCAGCTCATCCCGTTGTTGCCTGAGGTCCTTGTATTCGGCCTCGGCCAGTTCTCGCATATCCGGGTCTTCTTCCAGTTCCATCAATTCCCGGGCTTCTTCTATCTCCTTCAAGACCCGCTTATACTGCCGGTAGGTTTCTACAATCTCCCGTAATTCCGCTTGTTCTTGTGCGATTTTGGCCGCGCGCTGATAATCGGCCGCGATGGCTGGGTCGGCCAATTGAGCTTCCAGGGTTTGATATCGCTTTTCAATGTGCTCGAGTTTTTCCTGCATCTCGGTTTAGTGGTGCTGATGAACCCGGCGGGGGTTGTGTTTGACCTGGCCTGTTTTGATCTCTTCCAGCAGGTCAGCAATCTGTTTGTGGTCGGTGAGCGCGACCTGAAGGCCCATGGCCTGGAGGCGGGCGAAGGCGGGTTGGCCCATGCCCCCGGCGATCAGGTACTGGCAATCGCGCAGATATTCGAATTTGGCCATATGGGCCGGATTGCCGCCATGGCCATGATGGTGGTCATGATGGTGGTCATGGTCATGGTGGTGATGATGGTGTTCGCCCGTGTCGGGCAGCTCGCGCAGTTCCTGACCTGTGATCTCTCCCTCTTCCAGGGTCACGATGAGAAAGGCTTTGGCCTGGCCAAAGTGACGGGAAATGGTGATACCGTCGTCTGTAGGGATGGCGATTTTGATGGTCATATGTCCTCACAAAGAAAGAGCTACGCAGGGATTGCGTAGCTGGGAAATGCGGAAGATGGCACCCTCGGAGGGATTCGAACCCCCAACCCACGGTTCCGAAGACCGTTGCTCTAGCCATTGAGCTACGAGGGCTTGCAATACGCTTACTTATTCAAGTATAGAAAAGCCTGGGCGGGTTGTCAAGTTCTGGAGAGCGGTGATACCCCATAACTGGCTTTCCTGAAAAAAGGCCATGAAGGGGAGGGAAATTGTCAATGGCTAATTGTCAATGGTCAATGGCTGGTTGGGAGCGATATTCGGTATTGGGTATTTGAATCGTCCTGAAACAGAGAATATCCAATATCCGCGATATCCAATATCCAGTATGTCATGCATCCGACGCAGGGTAAAGCGGATAATCGAGGATTTTTGGGGATTTTTGGATGCTCGGCATGGGATTTGACAAGATGTGGCATGTGTGTTATACAACCCAAAATTGACGAGACAATCGGATTTATGCGGCGTGTTGGCCGCATAAGCACGGATATTGCGGTATTATACAGCGACGTAGCGGCCCATGCAACCGAAACGGGCGTTTCGTCCCGCCAGCAGGCGGGCATATCGGAAAATTCCCGGCCAAAACCGGCGAGTTCGCTGGTTAATAAATAGTTAGCCAACCACCTCGTCCCTGACGTGTGGGGCAAACATGAATACAAATGTTATCCTCATTATCCTCATCATTATTTTCTTTTGTATAGCCATCTTGGCGCTTGTGCTGCTCAGACGACGCCGGAACCGAATTTCGGCTCATCGCCAGTCAGGGGCTTTTCGTCCGCCAATGGCGCCTCCCCCGCCAATGGCACCTCCCCCGCCAATGCTGCCGGGTCCACAAGAACTTTCAGGCTACACTCCTTCAATACCATCAAAGGGCAAGCCATCTTCGCCACATTCACAAGCAACGGTTCCGTCAAGGCGTGTTACCGCTGGTAAATATAGAATCTCAATTGCACACCCCAGATTGCTTTCAAAAGGATATGCATCACTTTTTATAGTACAGATCTACCTTCCTTTGATGCATCTCCAAGCGACAAAAATGATAATAAGAGAGTTTGAGACGCAAAGAGTAGTAGAACATGCATCAGATATCGAATTAAATAACGGATTGAAGATTAGTATAAAATTGTCTAGCCCCGTCCTTTTGTTTTCAGACTCTGTTATCAAGCAAGTAGAGGATTTGGTTATTGCGCGCTTTACAGCGATACCAAGTGATAATTGTCGGCCCGGCACTCACTATGCAGTACTTTCTGTTACCGATGCTGAGACACAGTTCGAATACGAATCTATAAGTTTCGCCGTGAAAGTGACGGATTTTGCTTTCGATCATATCTCGCGTCCATTGCTTTCTAAGGTGGTTTCGGCTGTTTTAGGAATAGGTTCTTTCACAATGTTTATTCTAACCGCTCTGGAGCAGGTGGATAAAACCTTTGGGCTAACAGCGGGAACTGCTGCTGCTGTGCTAACAGGCACAATTTTGATACGATTGTGGTTAGTCTTTCAACAACCAAAAGTCACTTACGCGCCATAGCGCCGCCCAATTGCAGTCGGTGGGGCCTCGCGACCCCCGGCGTCGGCCCGTTGGCTGCGGCTTGTCAGCGCCGGGCGAGCATCGTGCTGGCCCCACCGTCGTTCTTCCATCCCCAACATGCTAACAGCGGCGTGCAGGTGGACGGGCTCCCGCCCGCGGCTTCAGTCAGTTGGTCGCGTGGTCGGGCGGTCGTCTGGTCTGCGGGGGTGTTTCGGAAGCGCCGCCCGCCCCTGACGCATGTCGTTAGCGCCCTATCGCTTCCTAGCGGAGTACGAGTGAGATAAAACGACCGATAGAATAAATGGCTAATGATAACGGAGAACACGTATAGTGAAAAGCGCACTCTCAATTGGCTCTTATCCATTTCCGTCTGTGTGCCTGAATTGTGGTGCTTGGTATGATCGTGGTGAAAGTAGTACTTGCCAATCTTGCGGACAACCACCTGATCCTGCAACCAAAGCATTTTATGAATGGTGTTTTGTAGTTGCTACGCGTTTCGAAGAACATCATTTCGCAACAACAGAGCACGAAAAACTCCGGAAAGCGTTAGTGGATGATTCAGAACTGCGTCATGGATGGTCTGACACTGTTCTCGCACTAATTTCCGCAATTGGGCTTGGTATACTTTCAAATGCGTCTTATGACATTATCAAAGATTGGCTTCTATCACGCAAAGAAGAGTTCCTAAAAACGCGTTTTGTTGCCGATTATGACTTGTTTGTTGAAATCATTGTAGATTATCTTCAACGGCATCCTCACATGGTCAAAGAATTTGAATTCAACGATGAGGAACTTAGAATAAAGTTCAATAGCTCTATAAAGCCGCTTATCATGGCTGTAGAACAGAAGGCAAAGATTGGCGAAGAGCCAAAACACGAAACGACTGGATAGGCTTTGGCGAGCGGGAGGTCGGCCTAATTGCGGTTGGCAAGAGGCCTCGCCGTTTCCAGCAGCATTGGCCCGTGGCGGCAGCCTGTTCGTATCGGGAGAAGCTCGGAGCGAAACCTCCGAGCTACAAATGCGAAGCCCTGCGGGCTGGCCCTGGGAGCCCCGCAGGGGCTTTGTAAGCGTAGCCCGAGGGTTCAGCCTCGGGCTGGGGCGGGCATCGTGCTGGCCCCCACCGTTGTTTTTCCACCCCCGGCAAGCTAGCATCGGCGTCCAGCGGGACGGGCTCCCGCCCGCGGTTCTAGCCCGCGACTTCGGATATGGCGGCGGCTCGGGCCTCGGGCCAATCTCGGAAGCGCCGCCCGCCCCTGACGCATGTCGTTAGGTGGAACGAGAGAAGGCGAGATCAATATGAGCAGGATCAAATCTGGATGGACAAACCTTCTACGACGTCAAGGAGCAGAGTACTTGGCATGGGTCACGGCCAATGATGTTTTGGAAACGAAATTCGAAGCGCTTGCGAATGCGCTTTGGACACTTTTGCAGAATGAAATCCGTACCTCGGAAGATGCCCACGCGGTATGGGAAGCAGTCCCCGCAGTATTGGCTCGCTGCAACGAACAAGCCACATACGAAATGCCAGGAGCCGCTATTGCATATGCCTGGTTGCATCTCCTTGACCGCTACGCCCGAACGTGGAGTGCGCTAGAAAGACTCGTTACGGCTGGGTGCCTGCCATTAGCGAAACACGGTGTCCGTATTCTGGATGTAGGTACCGGACCTGGCCCATCTGCATTCGCTGCCTATGATTTCTACGCTGCCATGACGGAATTCGCGGCTCAAACGGGCAATAAACAATGGCGACAGCCTCCAACCATTACCTGCGTCGAGTTCGACGGTAGCACTAACCACCTCCGACATCATCTTGCTGAAATCGTGTTCGAGCAATCCGAACGACAATCTAATGGCGTGCTGGCCATGTGCTTCGCCCTGTCGGACTTCCGTGCAATCGTTCCAAGGATAGAGCGCAAACGTCTCCGAGAGATGCTCCGTTGGACAGAGGACGAATACTTTGACGAGATAACAAATGAGTGGGTTAGCGATCTGCGATACTCGGCGGATGAAGCCAACGATATAGCTCAGTCACTGCATCGGTATCGACTGATCATCTTCAGCAACTTTCTCACCACGGTCAGTACCGTGGACACCTTTAAGCCGAACCTTGTCGATATTCTCTCTGATGCCCAACCGGGTTCTGTTATCATGGTATTGGGGGGAAAGGGAGGACCATACCCCGATGTGTATGAGTATGTAAACTGTTTGGCAGAATCGACAGGTTTTGAACTTGAAGTCCCAGGGGAATTAGTTTCATCGGCTGATACTGTCGTATCTGATCGAGTTTACGCTGAGGGGGTCAAAGTTTATAAATATCTGCAGCGTCTCGCACCGGACGCAGCTGAGGATATCCCAGAAGTTCAAATGGTGCGATCGCACTTTACTGCGCAGCGCCAAGCCGCCCCATCTAGCCAACTGTGGGCGTACCGAAAACACCGATGGCCACGAACCACCTAATTGCGGTCGGCAAAGGCCTGGTGGCTTCCAGCATCGGCTCGTTGGCCGCGGATTGCTCGTATCGGGCGGGCATCAAAGACCTTGAAGGTCTGGGAGACGCTTCAAGGTCTGGAGCGGGCTCCGGTCCGCGGTTTCAGCCCGTGATCATGAGCATCACGGTGGTTCGGGCGTCGGGCGCGGAGGCCGGGAGCCCCCACCTTGGGTTCTTCTTCTACTCCGGGATACGGGCGGGGGAGGAGATATGGAAGAGGGATTGCATGCGCCGCCCGCCCCTGACACTTGTCGTTGCCAAGTGAGCGTCCAGAAATAACTTCCCTTTTTTGCCGCGACACTTGCCGAGTAAACTCGTGCCTATGGAGGCGCTTCGCGCCAATGGTCGCCCTTCGGCGACCCCTTTTGTCGCTGTTTTGGACGGCGGAGGCCGTCATCTGA
>JALWZT010000322.1 GCA_027002405.1 Anaerolineae bacterium
CCGCTGGCGCTGTTCCCTGCCGATGGCCCAAGTCAGTCCACGAGCCCCATGCCCAACACCTCGTTCACCCGATTGGACCCGCCCTTCTACCTGCCCATCTTCCTCACCCGCCCGCCCATGTGCGAGGTCGGCTACATCTATGTGAATGTCTGGGGCAAAGAATATCACATCCCCCTTTACGATGTTCCTTATGTCTACATGCTCCATCCCCTCCCCTGGCAGTATTCCACCACATTCTATCTGAAAGAATATGAAGGGGATTCGCTGTGGACCCAATACGATCCCTTCTACCACAAACAAAAAGGCGGATATGAGTTCACCTATCCCGGTGGGTATGCGGGCCAGGAATTCACCCTGTACGTGGTCACCGACTGCGGCGAAGTCGCCATCATGAGCAACATCGATGATCCCACCCCCACACCTCAGCCGACCCCTGTCCCCGGCGACCAGTGGACCGTGCTCATGGACCAGGACTTCGATAACGGGGGTATCGGTGGCGCGGACCGCTTTGGCAGCCCCACGTGGGGATTAGCCGCATGCGAATCCTCCAGCGAACCCTATAGCCTGTGGCCCGCGGCCCGTGGAAACCATGCAGCTCAACCCTGCCAGGAAAACTATCCCCCCGACATGGACTCCTGGATCATCTACGGCCCCTTCGACCTCAGCGATGCCGACTCGGCCCAGGTCACCTTCGACTACCTGCTGGACACGGAAAAGGGCCAGGACTGGTTCGGCTGGTACGCGTCCTCCGATAACGTCCACTTCTCCGGATTGCGGGAAAGCGGCAACACCAATGGTTGGGCCTCCCAAACCTTTGACCTGAAAGATTGGGTGGGCCAGAAACAAGTCTGGGTCGCGTTTGTATTCCAAAGCAATGCGTATCTCAGCGGCAAAGGCGCGTTCCTGGATAATGTGGTGGTCCGTAAATTCAAGATGGACCGCCCGCCCCGGGCCATGCCCATCCAAAACAAATGGCAACGGGTGCCCGCTCCCGACGTGGACAGCGCCATCGAGCCCGCTTCCCTCATTCGCCAGTAACCCTCTCTTCGATACCTCCTCTGCCCGGGTGTGGCGTCATGTCGCACCCGGGCTTTTTCACGATGACCAATCCACCCGTTTCTTATGTCCTACACACCCACCGCGATCCAATCTCATCGCACGGAACGAGAATGGCGGGATGAAATCATCCATGTTTGCCGCCTCATGTGGGAAAAGGATTATCTGGCTGCCACCGATGGCAATGTGAGTGTGCGGCTGGATGAGGATCGATTCCTGGTCACCCCCAGTGGATTTTCCAAAGGGCACCTCAAACCGGAACAACTCCTGGTCATTGACTGGGATGCCAATGTCGTGGGCCCCCTCTATGGGGCCAACCGTCACCTGCGCCCCTCCAGCGAAATCATCCTCCATCTCGAGGCCTACCGCCGGCGGCCCGATATCCGCAGCGTGGTCCATGCCCATCCCCCCATGGCCGTGGCCCTTTCCATCGCGGGCATCTCTCTGGCCCAATGCATGCTTCCCGAAGTGGTGATGACCCTCGGCCTGATCCCCACCACGGCTTACGCCACGCCGGCCTCGCCCGAAGGGGCTCAGGTGATTGCGGGGATCATCGAACATTACGACGCGCTGATCTTGCAGCGGCACGGTAGCGTCACCGTGGGAGAAAGCCCGTGGAAAGCCTACCTCAAGCTGGAAAAACTGGAACACACCGCGCTCATCACCAAAACCCTGGCAGAGCTGAACCGGCTGAACCCCATGAAGCCAGACGAGGTGGCCCGGGCCGTGGCCTGGCGCGAGGCCCGCGGCACCATGAAGGATCCCAGGCTGGCTTCTGATTTCTGTAATGTCTGTCAGGTCTGTCCCTTGGGAAGCCCGGGCCAGGGGTTTACAGTCGCTTCTCAAAGTGATCAGTGATCAGTTATCAGTAATCAGTGTTCAGTGTTCAGTAGCGCTGAGGCTAGAAACAGCGCTCCTGCGGGGCTAGCCGGAATTATCCGGCGCCGTTTTATAGCCCGGCGACTTCATCGCCGGGCGGGCGTGGCAGACGCCACTTCGATCGGCTAGACAACGCCAAAAAATAGGGGCACGATGGAAAAGGCGACAACGAAACGTCATTCCGAGGGAGCGAAGCGACCGAGGAATCTAGCGAAGTGCAAAATCCACACTATCGCTCGCTTCGCTCGCTAGATGCTTCGCTCCCTCCGGTCGCTCAGCATGACGAACATCGGCGCAAATCTGCGTTGCGAAGTATCTGCGGGGATCTGCGTCCCCATTTTCATCGTTATGTGGGGGTGCGTCGTACGTTTTGGTTTATAGCCGCTTCACGCCTAACACGATTTGTTTGCCATCGATCTTGTGGCGCTCGATGTGCGCGTCCGCGGGGGGCTCGCCCGGGATGAGCGCGTCGGTCAGGGTCTCCGACCGGATGTACTCGCCCCAGGCGTCCATCACCTGGGCCAGTTCCTCATCTTCAGTCTGCCACCAGGTGCGGATGTGGTCCGCGATGTCGAAGTCCGCGTTCTTGCGCATGTTCTGGATGCGGCGCACCACCTCTCGGGCCAGGCCCTCGGCCCGCAGCTCGGGCGTGATCTCCGTGTCAATGCCCACGGTGATGACCTTGTCCGCGGCCACGGCCAGGCCCTCCGCGGGTTGGGTCTGCACCAGGATTTCGTCCGGGCTCAGGGCAACGGTCTGGCCCTCCACCTCCAGCGTCACAGGCTCGCCCGCGTTGAGTTTAGCTACCACCTCTTCGGCCGGCAGCGCAGCCAGCGCGGCCCGCACAAGAGGAAATCTCCTGCCGAATTTGGGCCCCAGCAGGCGATTGTTGGGCAGGATGCGGTAGGAAACCAGGGTTTCGGGGTCGGAAACGAATTCGAGGGCCTTGACGTTCAGCTCATCCCGCACGATGGCCAGGAGCTCAGGCGGGAGTTCGCCCCGGCCTTCACCCACGTGCACGTAGAGTTTGCGCAGGGGCTGGCGCACCCGCAGGTTCGCGTTGCTGCGCGCGGCCAGGCCCAGGCTGGTGATGCGCCGGGCCAGGGCCATGCGCTCCAGCAGGGTCTGATCGATGGCGCTTTCATCGGCCACGGGCCAGTCGGTGTGGTGCACACTCTCCAACGCGTCGTCGAACACGCCCCGTACCAGGTTTTGGTACATGACCTCGGTGACAAAGGGGGTGAAAGGCGCAAGCAGGCGGATGAATTTCACCAGCAGGTGGTAGAGGGTGGCGTAGGCATCGTTCTTGTCCTCATCCTGCTCCCCTTTCCAGAAGCGACGGCGGCTGCGGCGCACGTACCAGTTGGTGAGGTCATCCAGCAAAGCCTCGATGGCCAGGGTGGCGGTGTAGGCGTCGGAGTTTTCCAGGGCCACGGTGGTGCGGGCGACCACGTCGTTGAGCCGGGCCAGGATCCAACGGTCCAGGGGGTTGCTGACCGTGGGCGTGGGGCCTTCGGGATAGGCGGGGTCGAAATCATCGGCCGCGGGCGTCCAGCCATCCAGGCGGGCGTAGGTGACCAGGAAGTTGTACACATTCCATAGGGGGATGAGGAAGCGGCGGCGCACTTCATCGGCCCGATGATAACCGAAGCGCAGGTTGTTCTCGGGCTTGTGATTGCAGTAGAGCCAGCGCATGACATCCACGCCCATCCTGTCCGCGGCCTCGTTGAATTCGATGGCATTGCCCCAGCTCTTGTGCATCTCCCGGCCGTCCTCGGCCAGCAGGGTGGCGTAGCCAAAGACCTGTTTCGTGGGGTTGGAGCGGTCCATGACCGTGGCCATGGCGAAGAGGCTGTAGAACCAGTTGCGGAACTGGCCCGGAAAGCTTTCGCTGATCCAATCCGCGGGGTACCATTCCCGCCAATAGTCGGGATTCGTGCGGTATTGCAGGGTGCTGAAGGACACAATGCCCGCGTCCAGCCAGGGATTGCCCACATCGGGGATGCGGTGCATCTCGCCGCCGCACTTGTCGCATTTAAGGACGATGTTATCCACATAGGGGCGGTGGGGCGTGTGGCCTTCGAATGCCTCCCAGCCCGCGACGGCCCGTTCTTTCAGCTCATGCTCATCCCCCACCACGTGATAGTGGCCGCACTCGTCGCACACCCAGAAGGGCAACGCCAGACCCCAGTAACGCTTTTTGGAGATCATCCAGTCATGCATGTTCATGAGCCAGTCGATCTCCCGCTTGTAGCCGAATTCGGGGATCCAGCGGATGTTGTCCACCACGTCCATGATCTGGTAGCGCAGGCTGCGCTCCTTCTCTTCGGGGGTGACTTCTTCGCGCGGTTTATCGTAAACCGGTCCCATGTCGATGAACCATTCATCCACCAGGCGGAAGACCAGCTCCGTGCCGCAGCGCCAGCAGGTGGGATAGCGGTGGGTGTAGGGTTCAATCTTGTAGAGGAGACCCTTCTTTTCCAGCGCGGCGAAGATATCATCGGCCACGTCGGCCACGAATTTGCCCGTGAGCCAGCCGAAGCCGGACACAAAGTTACTGTCCTCATCCAGGGGCGCGACGATGGGCAGGTGGTGCTCCTTGCTGAGTTGGAAGTCCTCGGCGCCGCAGCCGGGCGCGATGTGGACGATGCCTGTGCCTTCGGCCTCGCCCACCTCTTCCCAGGGGATGACGCGATGGGCCTCCACTGCGCTCTCCCTGGCGCCCGTATCGATCTGCACCTGGGGATGCCAGCCGCCGGGGGTTTGGGCCGCCTCCAGATCATCAAAAGGCCCGTCATAGGTCCAGCCTACGAGCTCCTCGCCCTTGCGCTCTTCCAGAACCTTGTAGTCGCCCTGGAGCATGTGCAGCGCGCCTTTGGAAAGCCACAGCTTCTTGCCCTGATTCTCCACAAGGACGTAGGTGATCTCCGGGCCCACGGCCGCGGCCACATTGCTGGTCAGGGTCCAGGGCGTGGTGGTCCACACCAGCAGGTTCTCGCCCGGGCGGTTTCGCAGGGGGAAGAGGAGGGTGACGCTGCGGTGGGTCAGCTCCTGATAGCCGTCGGTGACGATTTCGTGCTGGCTGATGGCGGTGGCGCAGCGGGGGCACCAGGGCATGACATCCACGCCCCGGTAGAGCCAGCCCTTCCCCCACACCTTCTTGAGGAAGGTCCAGATCATGTAGTTGTTTTCGTTGGAGAAGGTGAAATAGCTCCCGCCCAGTTCGGGCAGGCCCAGGCGACCGACGATCTGTTCCACCGTGTCGGTGACCGGGCCTTGGGGGCCTTGGACGGTGATGACCCGTTGGGGGTCTTCCAGGATGAGTTGGGCCAGCCAGCGCAGTTGGTCGGTGTCGTTCCAATCCATCCAATAGCCCAGACGGATGGATTGTTCTGTCTGCACCGCGGCGTATTTGAGGACCCGAGCCTTGCAACGGCGCACGAAGGGGTCCAGGCCGTAATCCTCGATATCCCGCTTACTCTGGAATCCCAGCTCCTTTTCCACATTGACCTCGACCCACAGGCCCTGGCAGTCGAAGCCGTTCTGGTAGCGCAGCTCGCGGCCGCGCATGGTCCAGTAGCGGTTGTAGAGGTCTTTGTAGGTGCGGCCCCAGCCGTGGTGCACGCCCATGGGGTTGTTGGCGGTGATGGGCCCGTCGATGAAGGACCAGTGGGGCTGGCCCTTATGGCGCTGGCGCATCTTCTCAAAGGCGTCGGTCTCCTTCCAGAAGTCCAGCACTTCATATTCCTGTTGGATGAAGTCCACGTTGGTGGGGACGGGTTTGAAGGTCATAATCAGATCACCTCGAATGATGGTATGAGTTCCTGTCGGTCCAATGTCCAACGTCCGACGTCCAATGTCGGAGGATGAATCATTGGTGCGAGGACGAAAGATAGCGCATGAAACCGCTGATAAGATTTTTGGTGGCAACGGTCATTTGGAAAAGTTCATCGAATTGTTCTTGAGTGATATAACCCTGGTCCACGGCCACATACAGGTGGGATTGCACCTCTGTGGCAGATCGTCGCGCGAAGCCCAAAAACCGCAGAAATTCCTTATCCGTACTGCTATCGAAACCTTCGGCGATATTTGCCATGATAGACACGGCGGCCGAACGGATTTGATCTCGAAAACGGAAATCTTTGGCAAAATCGTTTCTATTTGACGCCCGATAAACAGCGTTAGTTAATTTTCGGGCATGCTGCCAGGCCCGGATGTCCTCAAATCGTTCAATAGACATGATAAGCCTCCTCAACGTGACTTGACATCGGACATTGGACGTTGGACGTCGGACATCTGACAAAAACAAAAAACGCCTTCGCCCGTTCAGGGACGAAAGCGTCTGGCTTCCGCGGTACCACCCTGGTTGACGGCGCGTTTTCTGGCAACGCCCCGTCCACTCTGCGGGAGACCATCATCTCCCCGTGGTTGGTAACGGGCCACGAACCCGACTGAGTCTACTAGGCATTCGCCGTTCGGTCAGTAGCTCCGGAGGGATTTTCCGCGGGGGCGAGGCGTCCGGCTTCCACCAACCCGGACTCGCTGGGCCCGGCCGGGCCCGCGTACTCGTCTCCATCATCGCCTTTCGATGGCATGCTCTATGGAACAGGCCCCAGGGCCCTTTTTGGAGTACCCGCGGCAGGATTCGAACCTGCGACACCCTGCTCCGGAGGCAGGTGCTCTATCCCCTGAGCTACGCGGGCATAGCCATGTGTGAAGACTTTTTCATTGTAGCATAAAGCTTATCGTCCACAAAATTCAGCCATCGGTCATCAGTCATCAGTGCGAATCAACGTCGTTGCTCTCATCAAAGACCAAGTCGCTGCATGGAGGTTGGAATTGGCCGCAGATAACGCGGATGAAGCAGATTTTCGCGGATTTTTCAAACAGATGCCGATGCTTTTCCGTGTCGATCCGTCGCATCAGCGTCATCCGTGGCGAATTGAAACGCCCGGCATCCACAAAATCGCGCCAAATTGGCGATAAGTTCATAACAGGCGACACGAGCCACGGCTCGCCGATACCGATGAAAATGAGAACGCAGATTTTCGCAGATGCTTCGCAGATTTCCACTGATTACTGATAACTGATCACTGATTACTCTATTTACAAAGCAGTCATCACGAACGGCAGTTCGCCGATACGGATGAAAACATCTCGCGGCCACGTTGGCGCGGGAAGCCGAGCACGTGATGCGTAATGCGTGATGCGTAAGGCTCTCACGTTTTACGTTTCACGCATCACGCCCGTTGTCGCCTCGCTCAACGTTGTCCTGACGATCCTCAATCCTAATCCTGATCCGAATCCTATTTACAAAGCAGGTTCTAGCCGGATTATGGAGTTTTACAAATTAAACGGGTCATAGGCCTCATTCTATTACCGGATTGTTTTGTAAACGTTCATCATCCGGCGCCGTTTTATAGCCCGGCGAATTCATCGCCGGGCGGTCTCCCAGACCTTCAAGGTCCCCGAATCAATCAAAGAACGGTTGACGATATTTCCCAAAGTGCCAGCCAAAAGCTCGTTCTACCCATGGATTGCCGCCTATAACCAAAGGAGTAGGTAACTCATCTCTACCAAAGAAGCCGACTTCTTCAATCTCTGCCGTTTGTGGTCGCAGCTTTCCACCGTCCAGGCGACAGTAGAATTGTATGATGAAGTTCCAGTTTGTTTTCCACGGGTATCTCGCACCTCCACGTAGCGAGTAAGCCGAATGAATCAGGTCTGAGGGCGTTCCGCCGCATGATGTTCCTCCCCTGCGGTCAGGACAGGCCTACGGGGACATGTCTTCGCCCGGAAAGTGGGGGGCTGGCCCCCAGCCACTGACTTCAAGTCGGCGGGGCCAGAGCGCCCATGCAGCCAGCTTGAGGTTTATCCACAGGATCACCTCATCGCCGGGCAGGCCAGCCTTATGCTATAATAGCACCGGCACCCGAGGTAAGCAACCATGGAAACTTTACGGCTATTCTCCATCCGCCTCCAACTGGAACCGAACCCTGACGGCACTTATACCGTCACCTCGCCCGACGTCCCCGGCCTCGTCACTGAGGGCCGCACCCCCGACGAGATCCTCCGCAACGTCCAGGAGGCCCTCAAGTCCCTCCTCGATGCCTGGCAAGCACTGGGCATGGAGCCCCCCGCCGCCCTTCGCCCCCTCATCTCCGACCGTCCGCAAACCATCGAGATGCTGGTGGCCGTCTAATGCGCTATCGGGAACTCGCCAGGCGGCTACGCCATTTGGGCGGATTTTTCAAACAGATGCCGATGCTTTTTCCGCAAACGCTCATATGGAAAAGCCGACATAGAGACGTCATTATATCACTCCCAATTAGCCATTGACAATTGACAATTAGCCATTGACAATTCCCCAAAGTGTCTCCCGCGCCCGCCACCTTACTTGCCGCGCGGGCGGATATGTACTAGACTAACAGCATGAGCCATCTGCTCCACCTTCTCATCGATCCCCTGGCCTACCCCTTCATGGTTCGTGGGTTGCTGGCCGCGATCCTGGTGGGAATCGTTTGTGCAACCGTGGGTGTCTATATCGTGCTGCGCGGCATGGCCTTTTTCGGCGACGCCCTGGCCCATGCCATCCTGCCCGGCGTTGCCGTGGGTTATTTGATCAGCGGAGGCACCCAAACGGTGGTCTTCTGGTTCGCCTTGATCACCGCCATGCTGACAGCCATAGGCATCGGCGCGGTGAGCCAGGGCGCTTCCCTCAAAGAGGATACCGCTATTGGCATCGTCTTCGCGGGCATGTTTGCGCTGGGCATCGCGTTGATTTCTACCGTGCGAGGCTACGCGGTGGACCTGGCCCATTTCCTTTTTGGAAATGTGCTGGGGGTTTCCAATCAAGATTTGTGGCTCACCTTTCTTTTTGGCGCGGTGGTGCTTGTCATCATCATCCTCTTTTACAAAGAATTCATGGTACTCTCCTTCGACCCTATCCTGGCAGCCACCCTCCGCATCCCCGCCACCTTTCTCAACTATCTCCTTTTGGTGCTCATCGCCATCACCATTGTGGTTTCCCTGCAAACGGTAGGCGTGGCCCTGATGCTGGCCATGCTGGTGACACCGCCCGCCACGGCCTATCTGCTCACCCGGCGTCTCCCTGCCATGATGATGACCTCCGCGGCCCTGGGCGCGTTCGCGGGGGTAGTGGGATTGTATCTTTCCTACTACATCAGCGTGGCCTCGGGCGCGGCCATCGTGCTGGTCAGCACCACCCTCTTTGCCCTGGCCGCGCTGCTGGCTCCTAATCGGGGCTGGCTGCTCCGTAAATAGGATTAGGATTAGGATTGAGGATTGTCAGGCCGAGGTTAGGCGCGAGCAGAAGTAATCAGTGATCAGTCATCAGTAATCAGTGGAAATCTGCGTTGCATCTGCGTCAATCTGCGTTCTATTTTCGTCGTAATGAACCATGCCGAACACGAATAACCCCCCATGCGTCGTCTCCTTTCCTTCTATTTTATCACCAGCGCCCTGGCCGGGATCCTGCTCCATTTGCGGCCGCAACGGGGAATCACCAGTCTGCTGATCTGGATCCCCAAAATCCTGGCGGCCACTTTTTCGCCCATTCTCATGCTCACCAACCTGGTGGGATTCTTTGTGGGCGTTTTGCGTCGCAATCGGCTGTGGATGGCCGCGGGCGCGGTGGGCACAGGCCTCAGCGCCCATTACATCTACCAGATCCAAAAAGCCTCCCCCGCGCTGGACCGCTATTTCGGAGACGATTGGGAAACCCGGGTGCCGCCCCATCTGCAGCCGGGCATCCTCCCCCGGCGGTGGGCCATGCTCCTACAGGCTCCCAGACATGTGCCCCGGGAATTCGACGTGGTGGTGGGGAAAAGCCCGGCCACAGGCAAGGATATCCTGGCCAACATCTGGTGCCCACCCCCCGACGTCAAACCCAACACCGCGGCCATCATCTACGTCCATGGCGGAGCCTGGGTTTATGGCGATAAAGACAACACCCAACGCCCCGTATTTCGCCACGAGGCAGGCCAGGGATACCTGGTGATGGATGTGGCCTACACCCTCTGGCCCCAGAGCAGCCTGCCCGACATGGTCAAAGAAATCCGCCAGGCGGTTCTGTGGCTCAAAGCCCATGCCGCGGATTACCACATCGATCCTGACCGCATCACCCTGGTCGGGGCCTCGGCCGGGGCCCATTTGGTCCTGCTCGCGGCCTATGCCCTGGGCGAGCCCGCGTTTCAACCAGCCAACGTGAAGGGAGACCCCAGTGTGCGGGCCGTGGTCGCGTACTACCCGCCCGTGGACTTCCGGGCCATGGACGCGGACCTGGAATCCCAATTCGGGGGCGTCATCCATCACCCCCGAGCCGTCTTTGTGGCCAACCGGGCCCTGGGCGCACTGAAACGGCTGGGATATGTCCCCTCATCCTATCAGTTGGGGGATGATTTGAACATGATCCGGCAAATGCTGGGCGGCTCGCCCCAGCAAGTCCCCGAAATCTACGACCTCCTCTCCCCCTTCAGCTACATTTCGCAACAGAACCCGCCCACCCTCTTTTTTCAGGGCACGGATGACTTCTTCCGATTTGCGCCCCCTCTGCGTCGACTCCATCGCCAATTGCAAAGAGCGGGAGTCATCTCCATCTATGTGGAATTCCCATACACGCCTCACGGATTTGATCTTTTCCTGCCTCAGATCACCCCGGTGGCCTTGCGTTCCATCCTGGCCCTGGATCGGTTCCTGTATCTGGTCAACTTCGTCTATGCACCGTAATCCTTCGGCCCGAACATGGTGGTGGGTCATCCCGATCTTACTCCTGGCACTGAGCGCAGGATGTACCCGAGTGCGCCCGCGGCCCCCCCAGACATTCAAATCCCAAGAAATC
>JALWZT010000323.1 GCA_027002405.1 Anaerolineae bacterium
GGGGTGGCTGTGGGCTGAGGTTCTTCGGTAGGGGGCACGGGCGTGGCCGTGGGGGATGGTGTCTCCGGGCCAGGAGCCTCCACCACCTGGAGAAGGAGATCCGACATGCTCACACCCCCGGGACCCTGGGCCTTCAGCGTGTATTTGATGGTGCCCAGTGTCTCTGGATAATGGACCCAACTGCCGTAAATGGGCGCGTTGGCATCCAGGGGGATCTCATTGGCCAACAATTGGACCTGCTGCACATCGCCCCCCACTTCCCACTGAAGGTGGACCGGTTGTCCCAAAGCGACCTGATCAGGAGGATCGGCCGTGAACCGCACGATCTGAGGCGGTTCGACCACCGAGACCACAATGGTCAGGCTTGTGGACGTGCGAGACCCATCGGGCAAGACCGCGCTGAGTACGTAGGTGGTGGTCTGTTCGGGGCATACTTCCTGACTTCCCTGGGCAGGAACGCCCTCACCCTGATCCCCTCCTTTCGGGAAGAGGTAAACCTCATTGGCCCCTTGCACATTCCAATAGAGGGTCGTGCAGGCCCCCTGCTGGATGTGGGTGCTTTCGGCCACCAGTTGCAGGATGGGAGAAGGAGGCGTTGGGGTGGGTGTCGGGAAGGGCGTTGCCGGCTTGGGGACTTTGATGCCCACCCACAGCTCGGCAAAAGCCTCTCCTCGGGGATTAAAGAAGTGCCAAAAGCCTTGGTACACGCCCGGTTGCGTGGGGGCCACAAGTTTGAGGCTTAGATCATAGGTTTTGCCGGGGGGAACCTCCTGTTCCAGGAAGGTGCGTTCACCGCTCATATCCGCTCCCGGTTTATTCCCCCGTACAAAGTCCATATAATAATCGGTGGTCCAGGTGCATGTGCCCACATTTTTGATGCGCCAGGTTTTGGTAAAGGGGGTTCCTGGCTGGATCACGGGGGGCTTTTTCATGTTTTTGTCGTCGTAAGTCAGGTCCGCGATCCATTTCATCTTATCCGTGCAGGAGGGCGTGGGGGTTATTTCTGGTTCGGGCGCGGTGGCAGGGGGCAACGCGGTGACATACCGTTGGCGCAGGGCCTCCAGGTCCCCTTGGGCCTCGAGTTCGGCCAATGCCCGATTCAATGCATCCACCAGAGCATCCGCGCCCAGAGGGACGGCAATGGCATAAGTCTGCTGATAGAAAGGCGCTTCCACGGCCCGAAGTTTGGCCAGACGATAGCGCGCGCTGTTGCGCAAGGCTTTAACGTAAGCCTGTTCCTGCGCCGTGACTTTTTCATCAGGGCAAAGCTTACGTGTCAGCTTGATGGGGCCAATTTGGATTTTTTCACCCGTGACCGCGTAGGAGGTGGAAAAGACATTGCAGCCCGCGGAGCCGGTCAATTTTTGAGGGCCGAAAAGCGCTGTGAGCTGAGTGGTTTCCAAAGGCGGTTTGCCCTTTTCGGGATCGCCAAAGCTTTGGAGCTCCCATCGGGTAAATTGCAAGGGATTCCGGTGGCTGGCCCGGAATTTGAGCGCGTCCAGGCCCCCGTTGTAATACAGAATCAGTCGGTCCTGCTGAATCTCGGCCCGCTCTGCGCTGGCCAGCGCGGTGAGGTAAGCTGCCTCCAGACTGTTGGCCTCTTCATCACAGGCTTTGGTGGAGCTTGCTCCCAGCTCGATATGGACAGCATCCTGGCTATGGGTGACCTTGCCTGTGTAATGATTGCACCCGGAAAAACCCGATATCTGGCCCTTCTTATCCACTTGCAGGGTGACTTTCAGATGAGCAGGGGGAGAAGATGGAGAGCGCAGGGGCCCGTAGGCTTCCAGATTCCAAATCGTGTTTTCGAGCTGAACGTCCGGTTGGGCCTGGAAGATGAGGGTGGGATGTCCCTCTTTATCCTGAAAGACCAACACATCCCCCTGGACGCGATACGCTTCGGAACGCCGAAGGTTTTTCAGGAACTGGTTTTCCTGTTCCATGATCCCTTCGGGGTCCGCGCATGTCTTGCGGGTGGTTACAGGGGGGGTGATGCGGATGCTGGATTTTTTGATCAGGATATCGGTGGAATAGGTGTTGCATCCCGCCGAACCCCTGATGACCGCGTCGTCGATTTGGGCTGTGACATGAACACCCGTCAGCGCGGGCACAAGCTGACCCTGATCGTTCGCGTAGGAACGGAGTTCCCACAGCGTATGATGAAGGGGCTGCTGGAGTAACGGCCGGTAGGTGAGGGTGGCTTTTCCTCGTTTATTCAGCAACTGCAATTGGCTGAAGGTTTGTCGGGCCACATCTTGGGCGGTGAGAAAATCCAGCAAGACCATGTCCACCTTGCCCGCGACCAAAGCATTCACGGCCTGGTGGAGGTCCGCATACAAGCGAATGTGATTCGCGGGTAAGGCGCCCGCTTCGACCTGCTGTTGGAGCCAATCCGCAAACACGGTCCCTGCCTGGGCCGCGATCACCCGCTGAGCCAACGCTTCCACCGACGCGACATCTTCCTGGGCGGTGGTTTCAGGAACCAGAAGCGCTGCGGGGCCTGTGTAATAGGGCTGGGTAAAGGCGACCTGCCGGGCCCGTTCGGGGGTCACACTTAAACCTCCTATCGCGGCCTGGACCTCTCCCGATTGGACCTTTGCCAGCAGGTCGGGGAAAGGAACTTGCTGAAACGCGACGCTGACTCCCAGTTTTTGGGCCAGGGTTTCCATCAAAGCCACGTCCAAACCGTCCAAGGCGCCTCCCGAGCTCTCATACACAAAAGGCGGGTAGTTCGAGGCAACACCCACGGTGATGACACCCTGAGCCTGAATGCGTTGCCATAGGCTTCGAGCCTCTTCCGGAGGCAAGGGAGTGACGGGTTGAGAGGTGGGGGGCAGTTGGGCGGAGGTGGCCGCAGGGGGGACCGACGTGGCCGCGGGGGATGTTGCCCCAGGTGCCTGGGGCGTTTCCGCGGGGCCGGGCTCCATCTGAGTCACGGTGCACGCGGCCAGAACCCATAGCAACATGAAAGGCAAGATGGCAATCCAAAGGTTGCGTGGGGAACGCATAGGAAACTCCTTTTTGATGGGGGAACGGTCATCATGGGTGATGGCTCACCACATAATGACGAAAAGGGGGACGTAGGTTGCAGGTATTGCAAGTGGGAGGTGGTCACGGTGTGCATCTCAGACATTTGGCGTGGTTTAGCCGACCGAAGTAGCGTTTGCCACGCCCGCCCGGCGATGAAGTGAATCTGTTGGCAAACTCCATGCAGGCTGCTGGGCAATCCGGCAGGGGCGGTGATCCGGCCGATTGGCCCCCACCCC
>JALWZT010000324.1 GCA_027002405.1 Anaerolineae bacterium
CCCGCCTCCCCCGCGGTCTACGTGGGCACCAGCCAGGGACTTTGGCAAAGCGAGGATAAAGGCGGCCATTGGCATCCTGTGTTCGAATCCGGAAATGTGGTGGCGGTCACCGTGGATGCCGCGGGGGTGGTTTTCCTGGTCACCTACGAACAGGATGAAACCCTCACCTTATGGCGGGGGCCTCAGGGCCAGAATTGGCAACAACAGGGCCCGCTTCCTGTGACCGGCGCCATCCAGCTCCAGGCGCATCCCCAGCAACCGGGGCTTCTGACCCTCACCGGCCCTTGGGAAGGGCTTTGGGTCTCGGTGGATGAGGGGCGCACCTGGGAACGTCGCGACCGGGGCATCTCCACGCCCACGCGCTGGCGCGCAGGCGCGGCCGAACAGGCTCCGGGCCCCAACCTGCTCGCTCTGTACATGGACCCCATCACGGGCGTTTGGTGGGCGGGCCGCGATGGGGGCGGCGTCTATCGCAGCATCAACAACGGGGCCCAATGGACCGATGTCACCGATGATCTGGGGGATGTCCTCTTCCTCAGCTTCGCCCGCAGCAAGCAAACCCTGGTCGCAGGATCGGCCACGGCTGGTGTCTTCCTGTGGCAAAAAGACCACAACAGCGCGTCGGAACCCCCCGCGCAGGTGGACGCTCGCATCGAAATCTTCTGGCCCCATGATTTTGCGCCCGTCACCTCGGCCCAAAAAGCCAACCTGGGCTTACGTCTTTATCAGGACCACAGCCTGGAGCCTCCCCCTTGCGCCTGGTCTCCCAACATCATCCTCTGGGCAGCGCGAGATGCCGAACCCTTACGACGCCTGGGCCTGGCCGACCATCGCGATGTGGAAGGCCATCCCTTCCCCTTCTGGGTGATGAATGATGTGGATGTCACCTGGGCCAACGATCCGGAGCACCAGCTCATCTACATGGCTCAGGTGGCGCCGGGCCTGGCCGAAAGCCACAGCTCGGTATGGGTGCACGCGGCCGATGCGCGCACCCGTCTGCCTCATCCCCCTCAGCCGCAGGGCCTGGCCCCTGCCGGCGTCACGGCCTGGGATGGCCGCATCCTGGTGGTATGGCCCCACGATACCCACGGCCAACAGGTGCCTCCGGACCAAGCGCCCTTGGTCAACATCACCGCGGCCCTGTTCCAGCGCGACACCCTGCTGGCCCTGGATGAGGCCGATCTGCCCGAACGTCTGTGGTTGGTGGGCGCACTGGATAATCAGGTGGGCCGGCGCCTGGCCGTGGGCAAGCCGCGGCAGGTGACATCCAACGGGCTCCGCTACACGGTGTACGATTTCAATGATATCGATGTCCGCGCGGCTCAGGATTCCAACCATCATTGGGCCTTTTGGTTGGAAGCTTCCCATGCCGACCTTACCAGCAACGTCTGGATTCATGGCTCGGACCCTCGCACCATGGCCCCTCGGGTTTTGGAGCCCATCACAGCCTGCCAACCATGACCGCGCATCCCCTGCTTGTTCTCTTCCTGCTCCTCCTCAGCATCCTCTTGCTCATCCTTTGGTGGGTAAGGGGCTTTTCGCGCGGGCTTATTTGGGTCACGGTGGCCATCCTGGGGGCCGTCGGGCTTAGTTATCTTTCCTCTCTCCTCTTTCGCGTGCCCCCCTATCATGTGAGCTGCCCCGAAACGGTCTGTGCAGGCTGGGCCGGGTATCCCTATCCGGTCTACCACCTGGCCCCCGATGGCACGGTCACGTGGGATGGGCCCTCCTTTGTTCTGAACAGCTTCTTCTATGATGCCGCGCTTTTGGCTTTCAGCGCGCTGGTGGCAGGTCTGGCCCGCGGCTTTCGCTGGGGGCAACGGGCATGGCGTACCCGGGTGGTGTTCATCCTGGTCGTCGTGCTCCTGCCTTTGGCCACCCTGCCCATCTGGGTTCCGCCGCCCCAGCCGCCCACCAGCATCCCCGAGCGGCGTTTGGTCAACAACGCAGCCCGGGCCTGGCGTTGGCAGCTTCACATGCGAGGATGGATGGACCGGCGTCTGGCCCTGGAAGACGTGCTGGCCACCCCCGAAGGGCCGGGCTCGCGCGTCTGCTTCCGCGTCTATACCTGGTTCTACCTCCCCTATCGCCGCGTGGTCATCGACCTGGATGAAGCAGGCGTGCGCGCGCGTGATGGGCAGATCTTGCCGCTATCCGCGCGCTGCTATGTAAATAGGATTCGGATCAGGATTAGGATTGAGGATCGTCAGGCCAACGTTGAGCGAGGCGACAACGGGCGTGATGCGTGAAACGTAAAACGTGAGAGCCTTACGCATCACGCATTACGTTTCACGGTCCGCCAGCCTGGCCGCGACGTTTTCATTCGTATCGGCGAGCTATCGCTCGTGGCGACTGCTATGAAAATAGGATTCGGATCAGGATTAGGATTAAGATCGCCAGACCCACGTTGGGCGAGTCGGCAAAGGTTCGTATTGCGTATTCCGTATTCCGTCCAGTCGTTACGCAATACGCAATACGGAATACGAGTCACGCCGCCCTGGCCGCGAGGCGTTTTCATCCGTATCGGCGAACTGCCGTTCGTGATGACTGCTTTGAAAATAGAGTAATCAGTGATCAGTTATCAGTAATCAGTGTTCAGTAGCGCCGTGCAACGTCATTCCGAGGGAGCGAAGCGACCGAGGAATCTAGCGAAGCGCAAAAAACCACGGCATGGCGCTCGCTTCGCTCGCTAGATGCTTCGCTCCCTTCGGTCGCTCAGCATGACGAACATCTGCGCAAATCTGCGTTCCCTTTTCTTCGGTACCGGCGAGCTGCTGCCCCTGATGTCTGAACCCCGCCCCATCCATCATGTATCTCCGTATTCATGACTATCGCGTTTACTACGAAGAGCAGGGATCAGGCCCGGCGTTGATCCTGCTGCACAATGCCACGGGCTCCACCCGAGACTGGCGTAAGATCGCGCCCCTTTTGGCCCAGCAGGGACTGCGAGTCATTGCGTATGACCGCGGGGGGTTCGGGCGTTCGGACCCATGGCCCCAGCCCCACTGGCCCCTGGATTATTTGCACCACTACCGGGATGAACTCCTGGCCTTCATGGATGCGCTGCACCTGGAAGAAGCCGCGCTCATGGGGACCAGCGATGGTGCCACCATCGCCCTGTTGGCCGCGGCCGCCTCGCCCCACCGCATCCGCTCGGTGGTGGCAGAATCGCCTCACATGTGGTACGAAAAGCGCACCCTGATCCCCATGTTCCAACAATTCGAAACCACCATAGGCCAGGACCCCCGTTTTTGGAAAGCCATGGCCCGGGCCCATGGAGAGCGGGCGCAAGAGGTCGTCGCGCGTTGGCTCAATCGCTGGGGAGACCCCGCGTTCATGGATTGGGACGAACGAGAAGCCCTCTCCCACATCACCTGCCCCGTGTTGGTGGTCCATGGCCGCCGCGATCCCTTCTTCCCCCTGGCTCACAGCCAGACCATTGCCCAAGCCCTGCCCCGGGCGCGACTGGTGGTCCTGGAAGATATCGGCCACGCCCCCCATCTGGAGGCGGACCCGCACGGCTACGCCCGACTGCTGAGGGAATTTTGGGACCAGGATTGTCGTGATTAGTGATCAGTCATCAGTAATCAGTGTTCAGTTGACTCTGCGTCCTCTGCGCTCTCTGCGGTAAGTACCCTTTCCGCAGGGGAGTCAGGGATCAGTCATCCAGTGTTCAGTGTTCAGTGTTCAGTGTGTGACCACTTGCCACTTGCCACCTGCCACCTGCATCCCCATTTTCGTCGTTATGGCGTGAGCCCTCGCTCATGGCGACGATATCCCATACCCTTTGGAGGATTCATGTCTATCATCGCTCTTTACCCTGGCACCTTTGACCCGGTGCATTATGGCCACATCGACATCACCCGCCGGGCGGCCGCGCTATGGCCCAAGGTCATCGTCGCGGTCTATGACCGGCCCAGCAAAAACCTGCTCTTCACCACCGAAGAACGGGTGGCCCTCTTTGCCGAAGCTGTGAAAGACCTTCCCAACGTGGAGGTCAAGGCCTATGCCGGCCTGACCGTAGAATTTGCTCGGGAGGTGGGGGCCAAAGTCATGGTGCGGGGCTTGCGAGCGATCACCGATTTTGAGTACGAATTCCAGATCGCGCTCACCAACAAGCAACTGGCCCCGGATATCGAATTCGCAGCTCTCATGACCAGCCAGGAACACACCTTTCTTTCTGCCAGCATTCTCAAAGAGGTCGCGCTTTTGGGCGGAGACACATCGGCCATGTGCCCGCCCCACGTGAGCGAAGCCCTGCGCCGGATGGCAAAAGCCCGAGGCTACACCGGCAGCGCCAAGATCAAACGCATTTAACCCTCCCATGCCCGGATTCCTGCGCCGCTCCATCCTGCCTCTGCTTCTCATCTATCTCGCTTTGGGAGGGCTCTACGCGTTTGCCACGCCCGTGTTCGAAGCTTCGGATGAGATCTGGCACTATCCCGTGGTACGCGAAATCCGCCATCATGGGCGGCTTCCCGTGCAAATCGCGGGCCAAACCACGGACTGGGCCCAGGAAGGAAGTCAACCGCCCCTCTACTATGGGCTGGCAGCCCTGGCCACGGCCTGGATCGATGACAGCGATTACCGGGCGGTGATGATTCGCAATCCTTTTGTCAAAGCCGGAATCCCGGGCACGCCCGACAACGTCAATTTCATCGCCCATCCTCCAGGCCAAGGCCCGTGGCAGGGGGGCACCGTGCTGGCGGTGTTTGTCATCCGGGGGCTTTCCCTGCTCCTGGTCGCGGGCATGGTTTCCTTCACCTGGCGCCTGGCCCGGACCATGTATCCCCAGCACCCGGACCTGGCCTGGCTGGCCGCGGCCCTGGTCGCGTTCAACCCCATGCTCCTTTTCATCAGCGCGTCCGTCAATAACGACAATTTGCTCATGGTGTTGGCCGCGGCCACCCTGTGGCTTTTGGTCCAGGAAGTTCTGGACCCCAGGCCGGGCGTGCAAGGGCGGCGCACCTTGATTTTGGGCCTGCTTTTGAGCCTGGCCGCGCTGACCAAACTTTCGGGCTTGATGCTGTGGCCTGTGGCCGCATTGGCCCTCACCTGGACCGCCTGGCGGACCGGGGACTGGCGCGGCTGGCTGCTGCGAGGCCTGGTCCTGGCTGGGCTGGGCATCGGGTTGGCAGGATGGTGGTACGCGCGCAACTGGCAGCTTTATGGCGAACTCACAGGCACGGCCCGGATGGCCCTGATCGCGGGCCCGCGGCCCGAAGGGTTCGGATTGCGGCAACTGTTGAAGGAATGGTCCAGCTTTTGGTATGCCTATTGGGGGGTGTTTGGCGCCTTCAACATCCTGGCCCCGTCCTGGTTCTTCGCCGCGGTCGCGGGGTTGACGTTGCTCGCGGGCCTGGGCCTGGGGCGCCTCCTTTGGGAGTCTCGCCGCGGGGGCCTCAAGCCCCATTCAGTGGCTCATGGGATATTGGGCCTCTTCCTGCTTCTCACCCTGGTAGGGATTATCCGTTGGTCTTTGCTCACCCCCGCGTCGCAGGGCCGCTTGCTTTTTGGCGGCGCAGGGGTCATCGCCCTGTATCTGGCTTTGGGATTGACCCATCTGGTTCCCGGCCCGTGGCGGGGGCGTGTCGCGGCCACGGCCGGCGGCTTCATGATGCTCAGCGCCCTCCTCATCCCCTTCATCAGCATCCGGCCCGCGTATCAGCCCCCCCAACCCCTGGCTGCTCTTCCCCAGGACGTGCGTCCTCTCGATGCCCGCTTCGGTCCCCACATCCAACTCCTGGGCTACACCCTGCCTCGAACCACCTTCATGCCCGGGGAGGCCATCGCCATCACCCTCTACTGGCGAACAGACACCCCCATGGCAGAAAACCTGGACCTCTCCCTCAACGGGTTGGGATTCCATGAACAGAATCTTGCTAAGCTGGATACCTGGCCCGGCGGGGGATTGTGGCCCACCTCCTTCTGGCGCCCGGGCGAGATTTATCCCGACCCGTACCTGCTCCCCATTCGTGGGGACGCAGACACGCCCACCTTGCTCAAACTTTCGGTGCATTTTTCCCGTAACCTGATCCGAGATGGCATCGGGGACCCCGTGCCCGCCTACGCCAACGGGCAGCCGGTCGATGCCATCATGCTTGATGCGGGCGCGTTGTTGACGCCTCCCGACCGGATCCAAAAACCCCGGCATCCGCCCATCGCCCTGTTGGACCACGGCATCCAATTGCACGACTACCGTTTGGAACCCGAACCTGATGGATTACGGGTGCGCCTTTTCTGGTCCACCACCCAACCGGTGCCGGAGGACTACACCATCTTTGTGCACCTCCGGGACTCCCAGGGAGAGCTCCTGGCCCAGGGGGACGCGCCTCCACGGGAGGGGTACTGGCCCACATCCCATTGGCAGCCCGGCCAGGAGGTGGTTTCGGTCCACTGGTTGCCCTGGCCCCATGGGCGAGCCGTTCCAGAAAGCACCCTGTGGGTGGGCATGTACCAACCCGCCACAGGCGCCCGGCTGACCATCCGTCCGCCCCAAGCCCCCCCCTGGCCCGATGGGGCGATGCGGCTTCGTTAAGTTCATACTCCACCCCCTCAAACTGCCCATGTCCTCTTCACATCCGCCTCAACGCCGATTCAACAAGGATATCTTTGCCGTCGCCCTTGGGCACTTCACCCATGATGTGTACAGCTCTTTTCTGGCCCCTTTGCTGCCGGTGCTGCAAGACCGGCTGGGCATTGGGTACGCGCTGACGGGGAATCTGGCGGTCTTCACCCAGGCGCCCAGTCTGCTGAATCCCTTTATCGGTTTGCTGGCCGACCGGGTAAGCCTGCGCTATTTTGTCATCTTCGCGCCCGCGGTCACGGCCACCCTCATGAGCAGCATGGGCCTGGCGCCGAATTATCTCACATTGGCCTTTTTGCTGCTGGCCGCGGGGGTGAGTGTGGCCGCGTTCCACGCGCCGGCCGGCGCCATGATCGGGGAGCTGGCAGGGAATCGCGTGGGCGCGGGCATGAGTATCTTCATGGCCGCGGGGGAACTGGCCCGTACCCTGGGGCCCATCCTGGCCGTGGCAGGGGTGGGGTGGTTCGGCCTGGAAGGGCTGTGGCGCCTGGCGTTTGTGGGATGGGCTGTCACGGGTATCCTTTTTTGGCGATTGCACCGCATCCAGGCCCGGCCTCGTCCTCCGGGAAGCGATGATTGGGCCCGACTCAAGCCCCGGCTCCTGCGCGTTTTCCCCTACCTCACCTGGCTGGTGATAGGGCGTGTGGCCATGCAAGCGGCCATCACCACTTATCTTCCCATCTACATGCGAGACGCCCGCCATGTGAGCCTGGGACTGGCCGCGGCTTCCCTCACCGTGCTGGAAGCTGCGGGATTTGTGGGAGCCTTGCTTTCCGGCTCTCTCAGCGACCGGGTGGGGCGCCACCGTATGCTCGCTTTCCTTCTTTTTGTTGCCCCCTTGCTTTTGGTCCTCTTTCTATTCGCGCCCATTTGGCTGCTTTTCCCCCTGCTCATCGCCCTGGGCCTCACAGCCATCTCCTTACAGCCGGTGATCCTGGCCCTGGTGCAAGACCTCTTCCCCGACAACCGGGCCCTGGCCAATGGCAGCTACATGGCCCTAAGCTTCGCGCTGCGAGCGGTGGGCATCTGGGCCATCGGGCTCACGGCCGATGCCTGGGGCCTGACCGCGGCCTTCATGCTCAGCGCCATCATCGGCCTCCTCTCCCTCCCCTCCATCCGATTCATCCCTCGCTCGTAATCACCTCCCGTTGGGGTCCACAAAGGTCAAAGGAAAGGTGGTGGTCGCCTGGGTCAGCACGTCGCCCCCGCGCTCCACTCGGATCTGGAATTGATACCGGGCATCGGGCTGGGGCGGGCGCTTAAGGTGCATGGTCAGAGAAATGTAAGGGTCTCGCCAATCCACCAGCAGCATACTCCCCACTTCCCGACCTTCCGGGTCCAGGCAGCTCATTTCGACCACCACCGGGGTGGCGAAGGAGGTAAGCTGGACGCGCACCCACAATCGGGTGAGATCGGGATAGGGGTAGATGGCGATGCGTTCTACCTCGAACTCCGGTTTATCAAAACGAAAGGTCAGGCCCTTGGCCATCTCTTGCTGGGCCGTGGTTATCTGGCAACTGCTCATGGGCGATCTGGGGTTGAAAGATGAAGGCGGGAGCGAATGGGAGTCGAACCCACCGCGGACGTCTCCGCGACGCCCGCCACCGGTTTTGAAGACCGGGACGTCCACCGGGACGCATCCGCTCCCACAAAAGGAAGGACGCTGTCATCGTACTCGCGATGGGGAAAATGGTCAAGGGTCAAGACCTTCCCCGTTCAATCCTTCCACAATTTTTCACGTTTGCGCGAGAACGCGCCCGCGCCAAACATCCTGCTGAAGAAGCCCGCGTATTCCACGTTGCTCTCCTTCCGGCGCTCCTCCCAATCGCCGGTGGCTTGCAGTTCCAGCCAGGTCTGGCGTTGTTGGATGGCTTCCTGGAACCACGCCACCAGGCGATCCGGGTTTTCTTCCCGGAGGGCCTGGGCCCACCGGTCCAATTCCCGGCTCATGGCATCCACCCAATGGATGACATTATCCCGATTTTCGAAGACCACGCGGGCCAGGGTTTCGGGTTCGAAATGAGGTAAGGCCGTGGTCCGCTGGAACTGGGCCCCTGCCATCTTCCGGATCTCCCGCCAGGCGGGATCCTGGCTGACCCCATGCATCAACGCCGCGGCCATCAGGGTGGGCAGGCTTTCGGCCGCGGCCGCGAGGCCGTCGTGCTCCTCGGGGCTGAGAAAGTAGGGTCGGGCCCCCAAAGCCTGGACCATGTTGGCCACCACATTCACCGCGTCCTGATGCACCTCGCTGCTGGGGCACAGGGCCCAAAGCACCCCCTCAAAAAGCTGGGCCGAGGCATCCTCGACCTTCAGGTCTTCCCCTTGGGGCAGGATGGGATCGGTGCCGATGAAATGGACGTGGTCGGGCAGATACCTGGCCGCGGCCTGTTGGGTCGGGCGCTTCAGAGGCGCGGTATCCAGGACCAGGGCCCCTGATTTGAGGTCCTGCCGGATGGCTTCAAAGGTGGGGGGGATGGCATCGAGGGGGATGGCCGCGATGATCATGTCCGCGTCTTCGCAGGCCGCGATGAGATTCCAATGGGTCTTATCCACCGCTCCCAGCTTTTGGGCTCGATCCATGGCTTTGGGGTCTTTGTCGTGCCCCATGATGGTGTAATCATGCCCCAGGGCTTTGAGTCCTAAGCCCATGGAGGTGCCGATCAGTCCTAGTCCGATGATGGTGATTTGTGACATGAAGCGATTCCTGAGAGGAAGAAGGCGTGGCGGGCAAATCCGCAGGGGTTATTATACCACATCGCCGCTTTGAAGATAGAGTAATCAGTGAGCAGTTATCAGTAATCAGTAGAGCCCCGCGACGTCATTCCGAGAGAGCGAAGCGACCGAGGCATGTCCTGAGCGCAGCCGAAGGGAATCTAGCGAAGCGCAAAAACCACGGCATGGCGCTCGCTTCGCTCGCTAGATGCTTCGCTCCCTCCGGTCGCTCAGCATGACGAATATCTGCGGGAATCTGCGTTGCAGTTGCATCTGCGTGCATCTGCGTTCCCTCCACCTGCCACTTGCGACTCAGGATTAGGATTGCGGATCGCCAGGTCCACGTTGGGCGAGGCGGCAACGGGCGTGATGCGTGAAACGTGAAACGTGAGCTCATTACGCATTACGTATTACGCATCACGAACTCGGCTTCCCGCGCCGCCCTGGCCGCGAGGCGCTTTCGTCTGTATCGGTGCGCCGCCGCGCGTGGCGCCTGCTATGAAAATAGAATGATCGCTGGTTGCTGAGGAATCGCCAGACCGACGTTGGGCGAGTCGGCAAAGGTTCGTATTGCGTATTCCGTATTCCGTCCAGTCGTTACGCAATACGCAATACGGAATACGAGTCACGCCGCCCTGGCCGCGAGGCGCTTTCGTCTGTATCGGTGCGCCGCCGCGCGTGGCGCCTGCTTTGAAAATAGAACACGGATGAACACAGAAAAACCCGGAAGCCGGAACAAATGCTTGCCTCCAAACGTTTCAGGGATAGACCGGACACCCTGTCGATGCGTCCCATTCACCCCTCATTCAAGGAGGCCCCTTATGCGACGTCGTTTGATCATCCCCCTGTTGCTTCTTCTGATTTTCCTTGCCGGAGGTGCTCTGCTCATGAGCCTTCGTTCACCCATCGCAGCCCAGGCTCAACACCCCCAACTGGACCTGACTGTCTATAATGACAACATCGGTTTGGTGAAAGAAATCCGCAGCTTCGACTTGAAAACCGGGGTCAATCAAGTCGCGGTGACCGATGTGCCCGCCCAGATCATCCCCGAAAGTGTTCACTTCCGTTCTCTGGATGACCCCGATGCCATGGTCCTGGAACAGAATTACGAGTATGATATCGTCGGATCGCAAAAACTGCTGACCAAATACGTGGACCAACCCATCGAAGTGATAACCCAGGATGGGAGCAAGCATCAAGGGGTTTTGCTCAGCGGAAAGGATGACATTATCCTCCAGACCGAAGAGGGAGGCGTGGATGTGCTGAAATATGACCAGGTGCGGCAATTCCGCTTCCCGGCGTTACCCGAAGGGCTCATCACCAAGCCCACCCTGCAATGGCTGGTGGATGCCAGCAAAAAGGGAAAGCAGGATGTGGAGATCGCGTATCTCACCCAGGGCATTTCCTGGGAGGCCAATTATGTGTTGGTACTGAGTCGGGATAACCAAAAGTTGGACCTGGATGGCTGGGTGACTCTGGATAATCGCAGTGGCGCGGCTTATAAGGATGCGCGGTTGAAACTGGTGGCGGGCGAAGTGCACCGAGCCGAGACAGAAAGGCCCATCCAGATCATGGAAGACAGAATGCTGGCTAAAGCCCCGGCCCAACCCCCGGTGGAAGAGCGGGAATTTGCAGAATATCACCTTTACGAGATTTCCCGTCCTGTCACCATCAAGAACAACCAAACCAAACAGATTCAATTTTTGAGTGCCCACGATGTCTCGGCCGAAAAGATCTTTGTGTTCGACAACCAGATCAGCCCACGCACCCCTACCGACTCGGGCGGGATGAAGGGCAACGTGCAGGTGAACGTGCGTTTTGAAACAGGCGAGAAAGGCGTGAATGCCCAATTGCCCGCGGGGGTGGTGCGCATGTATCAGCCCGATGAAGACGGCTCCCCCCTGTTCATCGGCGAAGACCGCATCGACCACACGCCCAAAGGCGAGATGGTCACCCTGGTGGTGGGCGAAGCCTTCGACCTGGTAGGCGAACGGAAACAAACCAGCAGCAAACGATTGGGCGATGCGGGTTGGCGAGAATCCTACGAAATCGTTCTCCGCAACCACAAGGATCAGGATGTGACCATCCATGTGGTGGAACATCTCATCCCCTGGATGAACTGGGAGATTACCCAGGCTTCGCCCGAGGATTACCAGGCATTGAATAGCAGCACCATCGAATGGGTGATTCAGGTCCCGGCCAACGGGGAGGCCAAAGTGCGCTATACGGTGGAATACACCCGTTAACGAGAGCATCAGCATGCGACCTCGGAGGTCTGCGCAGGCCTCCGAGGTCTGAGTGAAGCGCGGCAATATCGCATCATGTCTCTACTTGGCCCCATTACCGCCCTTGGCACTTCCTTCTGTTGGTCCTTTACGTCCACCTTCTTCACCCTGGCCGGGAGACGGGTGGGGTCCATGGTGGTCAATCGCATCCGGCTTGTGCTGGCCGTCATTTTTCTCATGCTTACTCATTGGGCCATGCTGGGAACGTTCTTCCCCTGGCATGTATCGCCCGAGCGTTGGTTCTGGCTGGGGTTATCGGGTGTGTTGGGGCTGCTCATCGGCGACGCCATGCTCCTCCAAAGCTTCGTCTGGCTGGGGCCGCGGCTCTCCATGCTGATCATGAGCCTGGTGCCCGTGATCAGTACCCTGTTTGCCTGGATTCTGCTGGGCGAGCGGCTGTCCACCCTGCAAATGATGGCCATCTTGATCACCGTGGGCGGCGTGGCCTCGGTGATTCTAGATCAGAAGGGGAATAACGCAGCTATCGTGACGGGAAGAGCGTATTTGATCGGCGTGTTGTTCGGATTGGGAGGTGCGCTGGGGCAGGCTTCTGGCCTTATCGCGGCCAAAAAAGGGCTGGCAGGGGATTTTTCGGCGCTGTCGGGCACGTTCATCCGCATGTTCGTGGCGATGATTGCATTGTGGATTGTCACCTTCCTCATGCGCCAGGGCCAGGAGACGCTACGCAAGCTGAAAGAGGACCGCCAGGCGTTCAAATACCTCTTGGCCGGCGCGTTCTTTGGCCCGTTCCTGGGTGTCTACCTTTCCCTGGTGGCCATTCAAACCACGGAGATAGGCATCGCCAGCACGCTCATGTCCCTCCCTCCCGTCTTTCTCCTGCCCATGAGTCATTTCGTCTTCGGGGAGCGTATCGGCGTCAGGGCGGTGCTTGGGACGCTGATAGCTATCACGGGCGTGGCGATGTTGCTGTCCATGTAATGGCATCGGAAGCACCCGAGGCGGAACCCCCGGGCTGCGCGTGCAAAGCCCATTCAGTTGCACGGCCTGCCCCGTCGCTGTATAATCACTGCATCCGGGCATATATGGCCAACATACCCAATCCATCCAGGCGGTTCGTCATGCCTGAATTGAGTATCACAAAATTCCATGCTCTGCCACATGCCATGCCGAGCGCCCTAAAACCATCCTCCCACTTATGAAAGCTCGAGGCGTGTATCGTTACTGCCCATATTGTGGGCACCCGTTGGAAAGGCAATTCCGCTTTGGTGCGGTCCGCCCTGTGTGCCCCCAGTGTGGGTTTGTGCATTTTTGTGACCCCAAGTTGGCGGTGGGAGCATTAATCTTGCAAGAGAACCGGATTTTGCTGGTACGTCGGGGTGTGGTGCCCAGGAAGGGCTACTGGGCCATGCCCTCGGGCTTTGTGGAATGCGACGAACAACCCCGGCCCGCGTTGGTCCGGGAAATCCAGGAGGAAACGGGCCTGGCAGCCCGGGTGGGGCGACTGATTGACCTCTTCCCCATCGCGGACCCCAACAAATCGGGCATCTTTTTGCTTTTTGAAGCCCATATCACAGGAGGGACCTTACAGCCTGGGGATGATGTGGATGAAGTGCGTTGGTTTCCCCTGGACGCGATCCCCTGGGAGCGCATGGCCTTCCCTCAATTACGGGGGCTGGATTTGAACAGGTAACCCCCTCGGCAGTGTGCCGATACGGAGGGAAATGGGGACGCAGTCTGCAGGTTTGCAGGTGGCACGTGGCAAGTGGTCACGGTGTGCGTCTCAGACATTTGGCGTGGTTTAGCCGAGCGAAGTGGCGTCCACCACGCCCGCCCGGCGATGAAGTCGCCGGGCTATAAAACGGCGCCGGATGATGGAGTTTTACAAATTAAACGGGTCATAGGCCTCATTCTATTACCAGATTGTTTTGTAAACGTTCATAATCCGGCTAGTCCCGCAACTGATTACTGATGACTGATCACTGATTACTCTATTTCCAAAGCAGTCACCCCGAACGGCAGTTCGCCGATACGGATGAAAACGCCTCGCGGCCAGGCTGGCGCGGGAAGCCAAGTACGTGATGCGTAATGCGTGATGCGTAAGGTTTTCACGTTTCACGTTTCACGCATCACGTCCGTTGCCGTCTCGCTCAACGTCGGCCTGACGACCTCAATCCTAATCCTGATCCTAATCCTATTTACATAGCAGTCCAACGGCTGGCTCGCCCGCGCCGATACCGAGGAAAATGAGAACGCAGATGCAACGCAGATTTCCGCAGATGTTCGTCATGCTGAGCGACCGAAGGGAGCGAAGCATCTAGCGAGCGAAGCGAGCGCCATGCCGTGGTTTTTGCGCTTCGCTAGATTCCTCGGTCGCTTCGCTCCCTCGGAATGACGTCGCACGGCTCTACTGATTACTGATAACTGATCACTGATTACTCTATTTCCAAAGCAGTCACCCCGAACGGCAGCTCGCCGATACCGAGGAAAACGTCTCGCGGCCACGTTGGCGCGGGAAGCCAAGTACGTGATGCGTAATGCGTGATGCGTAAGGTTTTCACGTTTCACGTTTCACGCATCACGCCCGTTGCAGACTCGTTCAACGTGGACCTGGCGATTCGCAATCCTAATCCTGATCCGAATCCTATTTCCAAAGCAGGAGTTGCTTATGTGTCGTTGGTTAGCTTATGCTGGCCCGGAGATCTTCATGGATGCGTTGTTGATTCGGCCCCAGCACTCTCTGATTGATCAAAGCCTGCATGCCAAGATGAACTTTGTGCCTGGCGAGGGCAAATGGACCACCAATGGGGATGGTTTCGGGTTGGGATGGTATGGGGCCCGGCCATTCCCGGGGCTCTATCGTAGCATCCGCCCGGCCTGGAATGATGAAAATCTGCGCCATCTGGCCCAACAGATTCGCTCCAACCATTTCTTTGCCCACGTGCGCGCAGCTTCGCCGGGTACCGAAGTCCAGCGCACCAATTCGCACCCTTTTCTTTACAAAAACTGGCTTTTTCAACATAATGGGGATGTGGGTGACTTCTCACGTCTGCGTCGCGACTTGCAATGCGCGGTAGCCCCTCATCTTTTTCATCACATCCGGGGAACCACCAGCAGCGAAACCCTGTTTTATCTGGCCCTGACTTACGGCCTGGAAAATGACCCCCTGGATGCCTTGCGCCGTACCATCGATTTCGTGGAAACCTTGCGCGACCGCCATGGCGTTGAAACCCCGGCCCATCTCACCCTGGCTGTGACCAATGGCCGCACCATCTACGCCTTGCGTTACGCCAGCCACGGCCAACCCAAAACCCTGTTCTACAGCCTCAATCTACGGGCCATACGCGAACTCGATGGCGACTACGAGGCCATCCCCCCAGGTGCTCGCATGTTGGTGAGCGAACCTTTGGATGATCTGAGCGAGGACTGGGCCCCCGTGCCCGAATCCAGCTTCGTTATCATGGAAAACGGAGAGATCACCACCATACCCGTTCATGGATAGCCCCATCCTATTCTGGAGGCCCTTGAACGGTGAGCCCGGTCCGCACCGATATCAAGGAGAAACGAAACAGGCGCCACGAGCGACTATTCGCCGATACCGAGGAAAACGCCTCGCGGCCAGGTTGGCGGGCCGTGAAACGTCATGCGTGACGCGTAAGGTTCTCTCACGTATCACGTTTCACGCATCACGACGAAAATAGGACGCAGATTTGCGCAGATGCGACGCAGATTGACGCAGATGTTCGTCATGCTGAGCGACCGGAGGGAGCGAAGCATCTAGCGAGCGAAGCGAGCGCCATGCCGTGGTTTTTGCGCTTCGCTAGATTCCTCGGTCGCTTCGCTCCCTCGGAATGACGTTTCGTTGTCGCCTTTTCCATCGTGTCCTATTTTCGGAACAGTCGCCATGAGCAAGAGCTCACCACATAACGACGAAAATAGGACGCAGATTCCCACTGATTACTGATAACTGATCACTGATCACTGATTACTTCATCTACGGAGTAGCGAGGTGAGTCATGCCGATTTACGAATACTACTGTGTCGATTGTCGCAAAAAGGTGTCTCTCTTTTTCCGTACGGTGACCGCGGCCCAGGAGGCGGAGCCCGTTTGCCCACGCTGCGGGGGCCGACGGTTGCATCGGCTTATCTCCCGGGTGGCCGTGGTCCATTCCGAAGAGGACCGATTAGAACGATTGATGGATGATACATCCCTGCTCGCGGGCCTGGAAAATGAAGACCCCCGGGCCCTGGCCCGTTTTATGCGCACCATGCAGAACGAATTGGGCGAAGAGCTGAATGATCCCGAATTGGAGGACATGATCGATCGCCTGGAAGCAGGCGAATCGCCCGAGGCCATTGAAGCCAGTTTGGGCTTGAATGAGCCGGGCCATGAAAAAAGCGCCGGTTCCACGACCGACGCTTAAACATGGTGCCCCCGCTCCGACTCGAACGGAGACGCCCTAATGGGCACAGGCCCTCAACCTGCCGCGTATGCCAATTCCGCCACGGGGGCTTACCACGTCCAATTATACGGAAGCAGGGCTTATTTGTCAACCTTTCACTTGATCCATTAGAATAGTGTTTTGGCGCGACCTCACGCGCCGCCACTTGTTATACAAACTGATAACAACCCCTTCTACGAGCTCAACATGCCCTTGCCCCCATTACCCTCCTTTTCTCTTCCTTCTTTTTCTCGCCCCTTCTCTTCCGCCCCTGCTGCGGACCCTTCTCCCCTTTCCCCGTCATCTCCCTCGCCCTCGGTGCGTCTGGTCCTGGACGCCATGGGCGGGGATTACGCGCCCGAAGAAACCGTGGCCGGTGCCGTGCAATACGCCCGCGCCACCGGGCATACCGTCTTCCTTGCCGGAGACGAAGCCCGGATCCGTCAGGAATTGGCCAGGTATGACACCACGGGCTTAGAACTCCCCATCGTCCACGCGCCCGACGCCATCCACATGGATGAAAAACCGGCCATTGCCGTGCGTCGGAAGAAAGACAACGCCATGGTGGTGGGCATGCGCCTGGTCAAAGCCGGAGAAGCCGATGCCTTTTGTTCTGTGGGCAATACGGGTGCTGTGCTCACCGCGGGACACATGGTATTCCGTCGCATCCGCGGGGTGCATCGGGCCGTGCTCACGCTCCCCTTTCCTAATCTCAGGGGGCTGCACATTTTTGGCGATGCAGGCGCCAACGCGGATTGCCGGCCCGAATGGCTGGTGCAGTGGACCTACATGCTTTCCATCTATGCCCAGGTCTTGCTCGAAATCCCCGAACCCCGGGTGGCCTTCCTGGCCAATGGGGAGGAAGCAGGCAAAGGGAACCGGGTGGTGCAAATGGCCCAGGCCCTGATGGCTCGCCGTAATCACATTCACTACGTCGGTGTGGTCGAACCCAAAGAAATGATGAACGGCCATGCGGATGTGGTGGTGACCGATGGCTTCACCGGCAACATCGCCATGAAACAGTCCGAGGCCGTGGCTAATTTGATCTTCAAGCTTCTGAAGCAGGAGATCATGGCCCGATCTCGGGCGAAAGTGGGGGTGGCCCTGGCCAGACCGGCTTTTCAAGCCACCCTGGCTCGCCTTGATAACCGCGAGTTTGGCGCGGCCCTGCTTTTGGGCCTGAATGGTCTCGTCACCCTGGCCCATGGCCGTTCCAAACGGGATGACATTTACCACGCGCTGAAAACCACCGCCTTCCTGGTGGAAGCCGATATGCTGAATCGAACCCGCCACGAGATCGAACGTCTTCTCCTTATCGCGTCACAAACTCAAGAGGAGCCCGTATGACATTGGAACCCATGACTCGGGATCAACTGGCCGAGTTGGCCCGCCGCCTGCAAGACGCCCCTGCGGCAGTACGCGCCCTGATCCTGGAAACCCTTAAATCATTGGAAAAACCTCACCTTTCTCCCACCGCTGTGGCGGAAGATGTGCTACAAAAGACCAAAGGCCTTTCCGCGAGTGTGGTCGAACAGGCTTTGCATTTCGCCCGGGAAGGCGTACGGCGCCGGGTGGTGGTGACCGGCCTGGGCGCGGTCACGGCGGTGGGGCAAAATGTATCTGACATGTGGGAGAACCTGGTGGCCGGCCGTTCCGGCATCGATTACGTCACCCTTTTCGACGCGTCGCCCTATCCCACACGCATTGCGGCCGAAGTCAAGGATTGGGACCCCACCCGCTATATGCCCCGCAAAGAGGCGCGACGCATGGCCCGGTGTTCCCAATTTGCCATTGGCATGGCCCAGCAGGCCCTGGAAGATGCCGGTCTTTCGACCCAGGGGGACCTGGGCGACCGGGTGGGCACCGTCATCGGCACGGGCCTGGGGGGCTTTGAAATCTACCAGAAAGCCATCACCGACGCGGCCAAACGAGGGCGTTTTCGCGTGCCTCCTATGACCGCGGTGGGGGGCCTGCCCAACATGCCCGCGTTTCACATCAGCCAGCGTTTTGGCGCCATGGGCCCTTTGAACACCATCGTCACCGCGTGTGCCGCGGGCACTCAGGCCGTGGGCGAGGCCGCGGAATATATCCGCCGAGGCTACGCGGATGTGATCATCGCCGGCGGGGTCGAAGCCCTCATCGGCGATATGTTCTTCGCCAGTTTCTCCTCCATGAAAGCCATCAGCACCCGCAACGATCCGCCGCACAAGGCCAGTCGACCTTTTGACGCCAATCGGGATGGCTTTATCATCGGGGAAGGGGGCGCGGCGTTGATCCTGGAGGACCTGGAGCATGCCCTGGCCCGGGGCGCACATATCTACGCGGAAATCATCGGCCATTCCGCCTCGGCCGATGCCTATCATGTGGCCGCACCCCATCCCGAAGGTCTGGGCGCACAAAATGCCATGCGCTGGGCCCTGGAGGATGCCGGGATCCGACCCGAAGACGTGGATTACATCAACGCGCATGGGACCAGCACCAAGCTCAACGACAAAACCGAAACCTACGCCATCAAAAAACTCTTTGGCGAACACGCCTACAACCTGGCCATTAACTCCACCAAATCGATGATCGGCCATGCCTTCGGCGGTGCAGGGGCTATCGAGGCGGTGGTATCGGTGCTCAGCGTCTTCCGGGACCTGCTCCACCCCACCATCAACTACGAAACCCCGGACCCCGAATGCGACCTGGATTATGTGCCCAATCAGGCTCGACACCAACGGGTGAATATCGCCCTTTCCAATTCCTTTGGCCTGGGCGGCCAGAATGCCTGCCTGGTGGTCAAAAAATACACCCCTTCCACGCCTTAACTTCATCTTAAACTATGTACGTTTACGCCAACAACGATGCCATCGCCAAAAAAGGCAAATGGGGCCGTCGTCTGAGCATGATCGGCCTGCTTATTTTGGGGCTGGGGATGCTTTTTTCCCTGGCCCCCAGCACCATCCAGAAATGGATCGACACAGGCAATTCCCTGGCTCAAATCCCCTTTGTGTTGTGGGTTTATCAAGTGGGTTGGATTTATCTTTCCATGGCCGCTTTGATTTTGGGGTTTATTTTGGGACAGATAGGCAACGGCATGATGCGTCGCTATCTGCGCCCCAATCGCCCGGATATGGTGATCGCCAAAGCCCTGAAAGGATTCGACAATCGGAATCGCCTCTATGTGTGGGCCAGCCCCATTGATTTGGCCTTTGTAGGGCCCGCGGGGGTCTATGCCATCATCGGTCGAGACCACGCTGGCGAGATCACGGTCGAGGGCTACGAAGCGAAAACCCCCTTCTCCTTCCGCAAAATTCTCTTCTTCTTTGGCGATGAGGGCATGGGGCGGCCTCTGGTGGAGGCCGAAGCGGACGCGGAAAAGCTGCAATCCTGGTTACAGGAGCAATTAGGCACCGAAACCGAGGTCCAGGTGCAGCCGTTGGTGCTTTTCACCCATGACCGGGCCCAGCTCCAGGTGCAAAATCCAGCCGTGCCTGTGGTGCATTACAAACAGCTCAAATCCTATCTGCGAAGCCAGGCCAAGCGGAAACCCATTCCCAAATCGGTCCTCCAGCAGGTGACCGAGGTTTTGGACGCCTACGCGGCCAGCCAAGGCGCGCGGCCGGTGCAGGAACTGGAGACGACGGTTAAATAGGGCCCCGCTACCGATTCCCTCGGGTAGGGGTGGGGTGGCCCGCGCGACGGAGCGCGGCCAGGTCTCGTTTGATGGTGGCTGGGCTCACGTCCAGCACTTGAGCCAGATGCGCTACCGTGGGGGCAGCGCCCTGGGCTTCGGCCTCCCGCAAAAGCCGTAAGATGCGTTGACGGCGCCGCTCAACTTTGCTGGGGATCTGATCATCTTCGGGCAAAGCCACCGTCCAGGTGACCTCCACCCATTCATCCTCGCGCAAGGGGCGGCCTGTGGGCGCGTCTCGACGGGGGAGCCGCACCCGATATTGGTGCTGGTCTTGTCGGACCGCCTGGGCGATGGCCCGATGGTAGGGCATCTCTTCCACACTGCGCTTCTGCCAATCCGGGGGCAGCTCGGCCAGGAAACGTTGCAGCCATTCCCATGCCCGCAAACGCCACCTTTGCGCCTGGTCGGTTTGGCCCAGCGCCTCGGCAGCTTGGGCGCACCAGTGGGCGATCAGATGACTCTGGTAGGTTTGAGGTGTGATCCGCTGTGCGACCTCTTCCAGGTACTCCTGGGCCTGAAGGGTATGCCCCAGCCGCGCGTGGGCCAGAGCCAAAAGCGCCGCGTCGGTCAGGTCCAGTTCATCAATGCCCAGGGTTTGGCCGTAACGTTGACCCCGTTTCAGCGCGTCCAGGGCCTGAGCAGGTTCCTCCAAAGCCAGAAAAATTCGAGCCATGACGCGCACCCCTTGTTGCGCCATCCAAAGCTGCCCTGTTTCCTCCATGATGCGGATGCTCTTCTGCAGCCAGGGCAAGGCTTCGTGCGCGCGGCCGGCGTGAAGCTCGAATTCCCCCTTCAGGGCATAAACATGGGCCAGGCTAGGGGCTTCTCCCAACCGTTCCGCTTTGGCCATCCCCATCTCCAAAAGCTCCTGGGCTTCCGGACAGGCCCCGAACAAATCCATCCATACATTCATGCTATTGGCCAGAGCGGTGATCTCGGCTCGGGGGTTGCGAAGCGGTTGGATGAGTTCCCGGGCCCGGGTGTATCGCTGCAGGGCCTGATACGCTCGGCCTTCCAGCCAATCCAGATTCCCCAGATTACTCTCTGCTTTGCTGATACCCGCGAGATAACCAATCCCCTGACTCAGTTCGATCTCACGATGATAGTACGCGCGAGCTTCATCCAACTCCCCTTGCTCCGTCACCAAAATCGCCAGCAAATGGATGGTGCGTATCTGTTCCAGGGGGTCCTTGATGCTTTCGAACAGGCTCAGAGCTCGTTCCAGATATTCCCGGGCCCGGACGTGATGTCCTGTACTCAGGAACGCATCTCCCAGCTCTCGATAAACCAGGGCCTGTAAACGCGTATCTTGAACGCGAGCGGCCAGGGGAAGCATGGTATGGGTCAGGGCCAGGGCATCCTGCGAACGGCCCGAGAGGATGAAGGCATGGCTCTGTTCGAGAAGGGCCTGGAGTTCCCATCGAGGTTCTTGGTTCTCCCGGGCCAAAGTCAACGCCTCCTGGGTCAGGTGGCGCGCTTCCTCGAACCGGGACGTTTGAGAAGCATATCGGGCCCGACGCAGCAAGACCTGGATCTTGCGTTCGGGACGCGAACCGGCCAACTCGGCCATCCGCTCCAGGTCCCGGGCTTGGGCGTCTCGTTCCCCCAAAATGCTTAGGGCCTCCTCGCGCTGGGCCAGAAGGCGATAAAGCAGGTCCTGAGGTTTGTGCAGAAGGGTGGCCAGGCGAATGGCCGCGTCCAGATGTTCCCGTACATGGGGATAGGCGTACAGGTTCCGCGCCTGACGGGCAGCCAGCCGGTGATAACGCAACGCGTCTTCATGCAACGCGCCCTGTTCAAAATGGTAGGCCAGGATTGCGGGAGGGACATCGCCCTGGATCTCCAGGGCCCGGGCGATGCTCCGATGCCACTGTTGGATTTCTTCCGGAGGCAGGAGGGTTGAGACCACCTCGCGCAGGGAATCATGGGCCAAACGCAGGCCGCGCGCTTCTTCCCGCAAAAGACGTAAGGTCACGAGTTCTTCGGTAGCCCGCACAATGGCCTGGGGGGTCGCGTCCAGGGTGCGTTGCAGAAAACGAGGGGTAAGCGGCATGGAAACCAGGCTCGCCACCGCCATGATCTCCCAGGCTACCGGGGAAAGCTGAGCCAATCGCTGTTCATACAGGGCTTGCAGGCGATTGGTAAGGGGGAGCTCCGCGTAGTCTTCGGTAGTCTCATCCCAGCGGGTGCTCCATCGTCCTTGGGCGTTACGGAAGAGGGTGCCTTGCTGGTGTAAAGCCCGGAGGGTTTCCAACACAAAGAGCGGGTGGCCCTGGGTGGCGCGGTAAATGCGATGGCTAAAGTGGGGAATGGGATAGGAGATCCCCAGGGAAGCCTGGATGAGTCGTTCTGTGGCTTGGGGTGAGAGATGATCGAGCGCGATCACTTGGGGGGGGATGGGCATGCTCTGAAGGAGCGCTTCCATCCTCCGCCGAGAAAGGATTTCGTCATCCCGAAAACCCAGCACCAGCAGAATGGGATGTTGAGCGGTCTCCTCGCTAAGATGACGGATGGCCTGCAGGCTGGTGGTATCGGCCCATTGACTGTCATCCAGCAAGATGAGCAAAGGGGCACGGCGGGCCGAAGCCCGGAGGAAATGGCGCAAGGCCAATTCGAGGCGTTGCGAGGCTTCTTCACCGGGGAGCGCGGGGGCCGGTGCAAATTGCGGGAGCCAGTGCTTGAGTTCGGGCAGGATGGCTGTGAGAGAAGCCAAAAGCACCGGGTCCAATTCCATGGCCAATTGTTCGGCCCGCAAAGGAGTCAAATGAGAACGGAAGACCTGCCGCCAAAGATGGTAAGGTTCCAGATAATGTTCCTGAGAAGCCTGCCCGGACCATACCTGCATGCCCGACCATTCCCCGTGCAAAGCCAGTTCGGCCAAAAAACGGGTTTTGCCAATGCCTGTTTCCCCTCGTACCACCAGGATGCCCCCATGGCCTTGCCTCAGTCGCTTCAGCATCCCCTGGGCCTGACCCCATGCCTCTTCTCGGCCGATGAGGGGCAGGGCATCGATGTTTTCGAAAAGCAAGGCAGGCGCGGACGAAACCTCGGTGGCGCTTTGCTCGCGAATGCGCTGCATCAAACTTTCGGTTTGCTCAGTGGGTTGGGTGCCCAGGCTCTGCTCCAAAATCTGACGCAGCTCCTCATACTGAGCCAACGCATCCTCATGTTGCCCCAACAGTGCGCACAAGCGAATAATCTGCCGATGGGCCTCTTCATTCAAAGGCTCTTCCTGGACCAGCCGCCGAGCCAAGGCCAACGCGGCTTCGTAGCGTCCTTCCCGCATGTGATATTGCAAAAGTGCGTCCAGAGCCTGAAGATATTGCTGGTGAAGCCGCTCCCGTTCCAAAAGCACCCAATCTTCATAAAACCCCGCCAGCAAAGGCCCGCCATAACTGAGGATGGCATCCTCCCATGCCTGTTTTCGCAGGAAATCCGATTCCGCCCGGTCGGCTTGAGCCAGGGCCCGGCGAAATGCCACCACATCTACCCACAGGTCGTCATGCAACAGCACCTGAATGGTCTGGCGATTGCTGGCGAGGTGAGGAAAACAGCGGCGCACCTGCCACAAGGTCTGGCGCAGACGTCGGCGGGCATCGGCTTCGGGGAGATCGGGCCAGAGCAACCCCGCGAGCAAAGCCCGGGTGTGGGCCCGCTGCGGATAAAGCAGAAGATAGGCCAAAAGCAATCGCGCGTGATGGGTGGCAGGAAGGGGCAAGGGCGTGCCATCCTGCTCTATGTGGAGACTGCCGAGAAGATGGACGCGCAACAGGGGCATGGTAGGTAGCCTGATTTGGCCTGGAAAACGCCTTGCCACGAAGGCTCGAAGGAACGAAGACGAGGTAAGTTTGCAGGTTTGCAAGTCGCAAGTGGCAAGTTCTTCTGGCGGCGATGTTTTTCACCTGTCACCTGCCACCTGCTGCCACCTGCCCTCACGCCATGGCTGCTGGCTTCTAGGGGTGCGTCCTATTTCGGTTGAGGCTGTACTCACCGACTGAAGTCGGACACTTAAGGCCTGTGGCCAGACCCCCTCTTCATCTCCCCCGCAAGCGGGGGAGAACAGCGGAAGGGAATCAGATGGCGGCCTTCGCCGTCCAGTCGTCCGGTCGACGGAGGTCGACCGTCGGCGCCATCTAATGCAGTTTCCTTATCTCCTCCCCCGCCCGTGTCGGAGTGGGGGAGGAACCAAAGGAGGGGGCTTGCGCCTAAAGAGTCCGAGTTCACTCGGATAGGAGGCTGGCGCCAACTCATTTAGGACGCACCCGGCTTCTGGCACACCAGGGTGAAGACACGATGGGGAACATGGAGGGGTTCGTGAGGAAAGCGTTGTTCCAATATGCGGGCCAGGTCCCGGTCGAACGCGGCAATGGTTTCCGCAGAAAGCCCCCCGGCGGCCACGCCCGCGCTGGCACGAATGCGACCTCGCCACGCCTCGTGGGTATAGAGAACGTCCACATCAAAGGAGAAGGTTTCAATCTTCTGGAACCCGGCCAGGGTCACATCCAGAATCCATTCCCGGTAAATGCTCACACCGCCCGACCATTTCAGCACGGGCAGGTCGGCCCAGGGGGGATTGTAACGGATAATGAGGGTTTCGGTGGCTTCCACCACGTTGCCGGGGAGGGATAACCAGTCGAAATGCGCGATGACCAGGTGGCCTTCCGGCTTCAGAACCCGAAAAGCCTCTTCGGCCGCGCGAGCGCGGTCGAACCAATGCCAGCATTGCCCTGCCGTGATGCCATCGAAACTGTCCGAAGCCAGAGGCAGGGCCTCGGCCACCCCTTGCACCAGGGCCAGTCGGCTTCCTGCTTCCTGGGCCAGGTCCCGGGCGGCCCTCAACAACGGGACCGATGGGTCCAGGGCCGTAACCTGGCAGCCTCGGGTTGCAAATCCCCGGGCCAGGGTGCCTGTGCCCGTGCCTATATCGAGCAAACGTTGGCCCGGGAGGCCCACCCGATGGTAAGCCTGGAGTCTGCGAAAAAGTTCGGGCGGGAAACCGGCCCGGTGACGGGCGTAATCATGGGCCGCGCGACCGAAATCGATGGAAGACATGGCTTCTATGTTAAACGGAAGTCGCGGAATATGCAAGCCGCGATCTTTAAATTTAAATGACGATTTGCCGATATCAAGGAAAACACCTCGCGGCCAGGCTGGCGCGGAAAGCCGAGCCCGGGATGCGTAATGCGTGATGCGTAAGACTCTCACGTTTCACGTTTCACGCATCACGTCCGTTGCCGCCTCGCCCAACGTCGGCCTGGCGCTCCTTCCGCAACCGACGGTCATGCTATTTTCAAAGCAGTCGCCACGAGCCACGGCTCGCCGATACCGAGGAAAACGCCTCGCGGCCAGGCTGGCGCGGAAAGCCGAGCCCGGGATGCGTAATGCGTGATGCGTAAGACTCTCACGTTTCACGTTTCACGCATCACGTCCGTTGCCGCCTCGCTCAACGTTGTCCTGACGATCCTCAATCCTAATCCTGATCCGAATCCTATTTTACAAAGCAGTCACCACCAGCCACGGCTCGCCGATACCGAGGAAAATGGGAACGCTGATTTGCGCAGATGCGACGCAGATTTCCGCAGATATTCGTCATGCTGAGCGACCGAAGGGAGCGAAGCATCTAGCGAGCGAAGCGAGCGCCATGCCGTGGTTTTTGCGCTTCGCTAGATTCCTCGGTCGCTACGCTCCCTCGGAATGACGTTTCGTTGTCGCCTTTTTCGTGGCCCTATTTTTCGGCGTTGTCTAGCCGACCGAAGTGGCATCTGCCACGCCCGCCCGCCCGGCGATGAAGTCGCCGGGCTACAGAACGGCGCCGGATAATTCCGGCTACTCCCGTGAACACTGATTACTGATAACTGATCACTGATTACTTCTGCTCCCGCCTAGCCTCGGCCTGACAATCCTCAATCCTAATCCTGATCCTATTTACGGAACGGCAAGAACAGGGTATAATAGAACCCATCTTTACAATCCACGAAATCGCCATCCCCCAAACATGCCCCATCACAACCCCTCCATGTCATCCCATCCTTATGCTTCTCAACCCACGAGCCATTTCGGCGTGCCCGATGAACCACGCCCTGTGGTCATGATCCTCTCCGGGCCTTCGGGCGCGGGGAAAGATTCGGCCCTGGACGCGCTGGAGCGTCTGGGCGTTCCCTTCCATCGTGTGGTCACAGCCACCACCCGCCCCCCACGGCCTGGTGAAGTCGATGGCGTGGATTACCATTTTGTGTCGATGAAGCGCTTTGCAGAAATGATTGACAAGGACGAGCTGATCGAATATGCCATGGTGTACGGGGATTACAAAGGCGTGCCCAAAAGTGAGATCATCGAACCTTTGGCCCGGGGGGAAGATGTGATCATGCGGGTGGACGTTCAGGGTGCGGAGACCATGGCCAAAAAACTCCCGGGCGCGGTGACCGTGTTCCTCACCGTGCCCAGCGAGGAGGAGTTGATCCAGCGCTTGCAAGAGCGCAAGGCCGATTCTGATGAGCAGATCGCGATCCGCATCGCCCACGCGCGCAAGGAGCTGGAGGAACTTCCCAAATTCCAATACGCGGTGGTGAATCGACGCGACATGCTGGAAGAAACCGCTCGGGTGCTCTGGGCAATCCTCACAGCCACTCGGGCCCGGACCGACTACCAACGGGTCGAAATCCAAGACTGTTGATGCCCACCGAGATATCCTCCCCATCTCCTCGATTCGCCCGGGTGGTGGTGCTGGCCCCCATCGACTATCGCACCCCCAGGCTGGATAAACGAGGCCGCCTGGAAACCCTGGTGGACTTCGATCCCCGTCATCAGGTCTTCACCTATGGCATCCCGCGGGATTTGCGGGGGCTCATCGAACCGGGCCAGGTGGTGGAAGTGCCTTTCGGGCGCAGCCAACAGTTGGGGTTGGTCCTCAGCCTGGAAGAAAGCGCGCCGCCCGAGGTGAAGGTCAAGCCTTTGGGCCCGCCCATCAGCGAAGGCCCGGCTCTGACCCCCCAGCAAATGGACCTGGCCCTTTGGATGAGCCGATATTACCTCGTGCCTCTCAGCGAATGCGTGCGCCTCATCCTGCCGCCGGGCTTTGCCGCCAAAAGCGACCTGTGGGTCACCTATGTGCCCGACGCACCCATCTACCCGGATGAACTGACCCCCGGGCAGCAGGCGTTGCTGCTTCGTTTGAAAAAGGCCCCCATGCGTCTGAAGGAGCTGCGCCAGATGGATCGGCGCCTGGTCTCTGATGCAGTATTGGGGGAATTGCGACGGCAAGGGCTGGTGCGTGTGGTGGACCGGGGCAAGCTCAAACGCCCCAAACCCCGCATAGAACGCGTCCTGACTCTGGCTGTTTCCCCAGAGGAGATGGGCCGGGCTCTGCTGGCCCGGGCGCGTGTCAGCCGCATGGCCCGGGCTTTGCAATGGTTGGTGGCCCAGGGCGGGCGTGGAGAGGTGGCTCGGCTGAAACGGGAAACCCAGGTGCCCCCCGGCCAGGTGCAAAAGATGGTGGCCCAGGGCTGGATCCAGGTGGAAGGGGAAGAGGTAGTTCTGACATTGTCTCCGGAACAGATTTTGGCCCAAAGGATGGCGTTGCAGGGGGTGGATCGGTTGTACCAGGGGCTACAGGCCCTGGCCCAGGCCCCTGGTCAACAGATGGGGCTTACCGACTGGCGACGGGCCACAGGGCTGCGACTGGCCGACGCGCGCAAGCTGGTGCAATGGGGGCTGATCACCTGGGAGGAGGTGGATATCCTGCGGGACCCGCTGGCAGGCCGGGTTTTTCATTCCCCCCGCCCCGCGCAGCTTTCGCCGGACCAACAGCGGGCCTGGAAGGCCATCGAAGCCGCGTTGACGATGGCGGATTCGAACACGAGCCCGGCTTCGCCGCCCCCCCCGCCCCCGGTTTTCCTGCTGCATGGGGTGACCGGCAGTGGCAAGACCGAGATTTACTTGCGGGCTTTGGAAAAAGTCGTGGCCGCGGGCCGCCAGGGCATCGTGCTGGTGCCCGAAATCAGCCTCACGCCCCAGACCATCCGCCGCTTTGCCGGGCGTTTTCCGGGCCGGGTAGCCGTGATCCATTCCAGGCTTTCCTCCGGGGAGCGGTTCGACACGTGGCGGCGAGCCCGTTCGGGCCAGGTGGATGTGGTGGTAGGGTCCCGTTCCGCGCTGTTCGCGCCTTTGCCCCGCATCGGGCTCCTGGTGGTGGATGAGGAACATGATCCCGCGTACAAGCAACAGCGGACGCCCCGTTATCATGCGCGCGACACAGCCATTGAACTGGCGCGGCTGCACGGCGCGGTGACCATCCTGGGCTCCGCCACTCCTTCTTTGGAGAGTCAGTTCAAGGCCCGACGGGGGATCTACACCCTGCTGCGGCTCCCCCGCCGGGTGATGGGCCACCGGGAAGAAGGCGCGGTGCGCATGGCGGACCTGCCTCCCATCACCGTGGTGGATATGCGGGCCGAACTGCGGGCGGGGAACCGTTCCATGTTCTCCCGCTTACTGCAAGACGCATTGCGTGGAACCCTGGACCGGGGGGAGCAGGCCATCCTCTTCCTCAACCGCCGGGGGTCCGCCAGTTTTGTCATGTGTCGCGATTGCGGGCATGTGGTCAAATGCCCCCGCTGCAATATCCCCCTCACCCATCATCAGGGGGATGTGTTGATCTGTCATCATTGCAACTACCGCCAACCCATGCCCCGCACATGCCCCAAATGCGGCAGTCTTCGCTTCAAGACCTTTGGCGCGGGCACGGAACGGGTGATCCAGGCCTTGCAGGCGGCTTTTCCCCAGGCCCGACCTCTGCGCTGGGACCGGGACGCGGTGCAAGGAAAGGGGAGCCATGAAGCCATTTTGCAAGATTTCATTGACCATAAGGCCGATGTGTTGGTGGGGACGCAGATGATCGCCAAGGGACTGGATTTGCCACTGGTGACCCTGGTGGGGGTCTTGAGTGCGGAGATGGGGCTCTTTTTGCCCGATTTTCGGGCCGCGGAGCGGACCTTTCAGATATTGATGCAGGTGGCGGGCCGGGCCGGGCGCTCGGAGCGGGGAGGGCAGGTGATCTTCCAGACCTATCACCCCACCCATTACGCCATCCTCGCGGCCAGCCGGCATGATTACGAGGGATTCTACCGAGTGGAGATGCGCTATCGGCAGAGCATGGGCTATCCTCCCTATCGGCGACTGACTCGGCTGCTTTATCTGGATTCCAATCAAGAACGATGTGAGCAGGAAACCGCGCGCGTCGCGGCCCACTTGCAGCGTCGGGCCCGGGAGTTGGGCATAGAGGATTTTTCTTTGATCGGCCCTGCGCCCGCGTTTTTCAGCAAGGAGCGGGGCAAATTCCGCTGGCATCTCCTTTTTCGGGCCCAGGATCCCGCCATGCTCCTGGCCGGGGTCCCTCTCACACCCCACTGGCGCATCGATGTGGACCCCGTGGATGTGCTGTGATATACTGGTTCCGTAGATAGCGTCGAGTTCGTTTGCAAAAGCAACTCGAAGCCCACGTTGGACGAGACAGCAATGGGCGTGATGCGTGAAAGGTGAAAACCTTACGCGTCACGTATCACGTTTCACAGCCCGCCAGCCTAACTGCAAGGCGTTTGTTTCGAAAAGAGAGGACGCAGATGAACGCTGATAGAAACAGATCACGCAGATAAAATTAAAATAAAAATCATCTGCGAAAATCTGCGCTGCGGAGCATTGGCGCAAATCAGCGTTCCCATTTCCCTCGGTATCAGCGAACTGTCGTTCGTAGCGCCTTGGCAGGGACCTCATTCTGCAATAATTCAGGAGTTTTCTTATGCATCTTGACGAAGCATACAGCGAATGGCAGAAGAATAGCCTGTGGCACATGCGCCGCGCCGAGGATTGGAAGCCCGTGTGGCTCGGTTTTGCCCTGCTGGTTTTCCTGCTGGGGCTGGTTTTTTTGCGCTCTTATTGGGAAAATCAGCCTTCCCGTTGAGTTCCAGGCGTTTCCTGCTGTTATTTTCGGATACAGGCGCGGGGCATCGCGCGGGGATGGAGGCGGTCGCCCAGGCCCTGCGCGCGCGGTACGGGGCCCGGGCCCAAGTCCATGGAGTGGATGTGTTTGTGGCGTCGGGGCGTTGGCCTTTTTATCATCTCCCGGCCTGGTATCCTGCCATGCTCAAGGGCCGGGGGATTTTCTGGCGCCTGGGGTTTGGGATGCTAAATGGCCGTCGTCGGGTGGTGGCCCTGACCCGGCTGCTGTTCCCCTACGTGGCGCCCGCTTTGCGCGCGTTGTTGGCCCGCTATGAACCGGATCTGGTCGCCAGTTTTCATCCCCTCCCCAACCGGCTGCTGGCCCTGGTAGGCCGGGAACAAGGAATCCCCACCGCCACCGTGGTGCTGGATTTTCTCACCGCGCCCGCGTTTTGGTTTGCGCCGGGGCTGGACCTCTACAGCGTGGCGTATCCCGAAATGCGTGCCCGGGCTTCTCGGTTGGGGGCGCCCCCGGAACGGGTCGAAGTGCTGGGGATGCCCGTGCGGCAGGCCATGGTTCGGGCCCAGGACCTTGCGCCCCAAGAGGCCCGAAAGCGCTTGGGCCTGGCTGCGGAACAACCGCTGGTGCTGGTTCTGAGCGGTGGCGATGGCGTGGGGCCTCTGGAGGCACTGACCCGGTCTTTGTTATCCTCCCTGCCCCAGGTCACCCTCGCGGTGGTGACCGGTCGCAATGAGCGGATGCGACAACGTTTGCAAAGGATGCGGGATCCTCGTCTCTATGTTCTGGGATTCGTGAAGGAGACGTTGCCTTTGTGGATGCGGGCCGCGGAGGTGCTGGTGACCAAGGCCGGGCCCAATACTCTGGCCGAGGCTTTTGTGATGGGGCTGCCCACGGTGCTTTTTGGCGCGATCCCGGGCCAGGAGGAAGGGAATGTGCAGTTGGTGCTGCGTCATCATGCAGGGGTGTGGGCCCCGGGCCCGGAGCGGAGCGCGCGGGCCGTGGCCCGGCTGATGGAAAACCCCCACACGCGCGCAGCCATGCGCCAACAGGCCCGGGCCCTGGCTACCCCCCAGGCCGCAGACAGGATCGCGCAACGGTTATGGCACATGGCTTCTCATCAGCGAGGATGCCGGGCTTGATTCAGTGCCATGGCCACGGCCGCGGCCCGATTGTTGACTCCCAGCTTTTCGAAAATGGACCGCAAGTGGCGCTTGACCGTATTGGGGGAGATCACCAGCTCCTGAGCAATGGCTTTGTTGCTTTTCCCTGCCACCAAAAGGCTGAGCACCTCGCGTTCCCGGGGGGAGAGGCGATCCCAAATGGATTCCGTTTCTGTGTGCATCCATGCCTGGACCGCTTGCAAGAAGGCATGGCGATCAAAAGCCTGTTTTTCAAAAAAAGCCGCGGGCCGATAGGTCGCCATGATGCGGTCCAGGCTTTGGGGCGAGGCCGCGCCGCTGACCAGAATCACAGGGACCCCTTGCGCTTGCATGTGCCCCAGAAGACGCAAGCCATCTTCATTGGTTTCAGGCTGCAGAGAACTGGCCAGCGCGATATCCAACACGGCCAGATGAATGGGCTGGTCTCGCCAGGCCACCAGGGCCTGGCCATAACTGCTGGCAGTGACCACGACCAGGTTTTGTTCTTCCAGCAATTCTGTGAGCAACGTCTGCCATCCCGCGTCGTCTTCCACCAAAAGGACCCGACCTCTGGGCGGGGTGGCTCGGGCCGAGGATGTCGTGTCCGGGGGGGATGGGTGAGAACTCCGGGGCCGGGCCAGGGCCTGATGGACCAGGCTCTTAAATTCTCGGCGGCTAAACCGACTTTTTTCCAACAGGGTCAGGGCCCCATACTGCCGCAGCGCGGTGACTGTGACTTCCACCGTGGCGTACCCCGTGAGCATGATGGTTTGGCATTCGGGGTCCTGGCGTTGCAACGCGGCCAGCAGGGTGAGGCCATCTCGGTTGCGGTGATCGCGACCAGCCAGGGCCAGGTCGACCACCGCGATGCGATGCGGATAGCCGCGAATCAACCCCATGGCCTCGGCGGCCGACGTGGCCACATCCACCTCCAACCCCATGTCCTCCAATAATTCGATTAAAATCTGACGCCAGGCCTTGCTATCTTCAACGACCAGCGCGCGATCCTGGGGGGTCATGGCCTTGGGATGGCAATCCGATAGATGGGATGTCCTTCAGGACTGGTCGCGGCGGGCTGTATGGGCTGATGGACGGCAGCGGGAGCAGGGGGCGCATCGAAGCGGAACATGGCAAAGAGCACTGCGAGCCCGGCCAAAATCGAAAGCAAAATCAGCAGCAACCCTAACCAGGGGCCTTGTTGGGCTTGAGAAGGTAAGGGGTCGTGCCAAACCAGGGTCACATTGTCTCCAATGCGGATGTGATCCCCATCCTGCAACAGGGCAAGACCGTACACGGGCCGGTCATTGATGTAAAAAGGCGTATGCAATTGCAAGGTCGCGGCCTGCCATCCCTGTTCCCGCGGTTGGATGATGAGATGTCTGGCTGCAATCCCGGGTCCCTGGATCGAAAGATCGCAGGTGGGATCGGAGCCAATGGTCAGGGTACGTTTGCCTTGAATGGGTACCAAGCGATGGTCGGGCATGGATATAGCTACGAAGAGAGGAGCGAGGAATGTTTTGGGTGCATCCTAAATGAGTTGGCGCCAGCCTCCTATCCGAGTGAACTCGGACTCTTTAGGCGCTTCGCGCCGACGGTCGACCTCCGTCGACCGGACGACTGGACGGCGAAGGCCGCCATCTGATTCCCTTCCGCTGTTCTCCCCCGCTTGCGGGGGAGATGAAGAGGGGGTCTGGCCGTAGGCCTTAAGTGTCCGACTTCAGTCGGTGAGTACAGCCTCAACCGAAATAGGACGCACCCGAATGTTTTTTCAGATCCTGCCTCAGGCAGGGGAAATTGTCAAGTTATGTTATACTTGGCCCATGTCCATCCGAGCCCGCATCCTGCTTTTCTTCATCGGATTGGTGGTGTTGGCAACCATCATCAATCTGATGCGCACGCGACGGTTGAAGGAGGAATACGCCTTGCTGTGGCTCCTGGCTGCTTTGGCCCTGGTAGCCACTCCCATCTTGATCAACCCCCTGGATCGGATCGCTTTCTGGCTGCAAATTGAGTATCCCCCTGCGCTCTTCCTGGGCCTGGGGGTGATTGGGCTGCTTTTGATCATTTTCCAACTGACTTTGGTGATTTCCAAGTTCAGTGATCAGATCCGCACGCTGACGCAAGAGGTGGGCATCTTGCGTGAACGCCTGGAATCTTTGGAGCGTTTGGCGGACCCCCAAGCCTCTGTTTTGGAGGAGGAGGAGCCTCAGAAAGGCGCGGGGGAAGCCATCCATGATCCTTCCTCTATCACCCGTGATCCGTAGAGTGTGGCATGGTTCCATCACGATCATCGATAAAACCCTCGGCGCTGCGTTCGTATCTTCCCGTCATCTTCCTGGCCCTCCTGGCGTGGGGGGTGCGCTATGGGTACGCGGCCGCGCCCCGCATTGTGTGGGGTGATGAGCCTTTTTATGCATGGCTGGGGCGGAATTGGTTTCAGGGACGCGGGTATCATTTGGGATTCGTCACCCATTGGGATTACCACCACACGCCCGGCTATCCCTTCATTCACGCCACCCTGGCCCTTTTCACCCATGACCTGACCCGGGCCAGTGATTGGAGTTTCATCCTTTTTGGCACCTGGACAGTCCTGGCGATCTATGGTTTGGCTCGTCGCGTCTACGGGCCTTCCAGCGCCCTGGCCGCGGGCCTGCTGGTGGCGTTGGCTCCTGCCACCGCGTTGATGCCCCTCTATTGGGGGACCCTTACCGAGCCCCCCTATTGGGCCTTTGCCTTCACCGGCCTTTTCTTTGCCCATCGCGCGTATGAACGCTTTCGGAGCCTGGATATCCTCCTGGCCGCGTTTTTTCTGGCTTTGGCCTATTATGTGCGCCCCGAAGCCATCGTCTTTTGGGGCGCCATGGGGATCGCCCTGGGATTGCGGGCCCTGGCCCGGCCCCCTCGCATACGCCGTTTGGGATACCCCCTCTTGCTGGGCGTGGTGTTCTTGCTGCTGCTCTTCCCCTATCTGGCCAAAGTGCATCAGGTCACAGGGGTATGGACCATCAGCCAGAAAGTGGGGGCGAATTTTGCCACGGCCGAAGGCCTGGCGTTGGGGCGTTTCCAACAGTTTGATGTGGAAACCTGGGGCCTGGATAGTACGGGCAAACAAGTCCGCTTTTTCAGTGAAGAAACCGCGGACGCGTCTGCCCTGGCCTACATTTTGGGGAATCCCGGGGCTTATGCCCGCATTTTGTACGGCAATACCCTCAAACTTTTCGCCCTGCTCTTCCATATCCATCTTTTCCCCTGGTATTTGCTCATCCCCCTGGCTCTAGGGCTTTTTGGGCAGGTATGGGACCGGGATCGAGCCTGGCAGGAGCTTTTTTTAGGCCTGAGTCTGTTGCCCGGTCTGAGTTTTATTCTCTTTTTTGTGCAGGAACGCTATATCGCGGTGTTGGTGCCTGTGCTCTTCATCTGGGCCGGGCATGGGCTGATGCGCCTGGGGTTCTGGTTGCGCGACACCCTGGCCCGGTTGTTCTGGCCCGAACGGCAGAGCCTGAATACAACCCGGCGTCTGCGAGGGATGGCGTGGGTACCTTTGGGGCTTTTGGCGCTCTTTTTCCTGGTGATGACCCCTCGCCAGGCCGATACGGCCTATCTGCGGGGCTCGGCCCGGCCTGTGCATCGCCTGGCCGGGGAGGCTTTGGCGCCCTATGTGCATCCGGGGGATGTGGTGATGAGTCGATACGTGGCCATTGCCTATCACGCGGGCGCGGAGTGGGTGCCGACCCCCGCGGCCAGTGTGGAAGAGGTGCTCGCCTATGCCCGCTATCATGGCGTGCGTTTCTGGGCGATTGATGGCTACGAAGCCCATCACTTACGTCCCCAGTTTGCGCCCCTGGTGGATGATCCTCAACACCCGCCCCCTGGTCTGGTGCTCCGGCAAATCGTCTCGGACCCCGACGATGATGAGCCGGTGGTGATTTACGAGCTGTTCCGTAAATAGGATCAGGATTAGGATTGAGGATTGTTAGGCCGAAGTTAGGCGCGAGCAGGAGTAATCAGTCATCAGTTATCAGTAATCAGTGTTCAGTTGACTCTGCGTCCTCTGCGTTCTCTGCGGTAAGTACCCTTTCCGCAGGGGAGTCAGGGAGCGGTCACCCAGTGTTCAGTGTTCAGTAGCATCGAGGTTAGAAACAACGCCCCTGCGGGAGTAGCCGGAATTATCCGGCGCCGTTTTATAGCCCGGCGACTTCATCGCCGGGCGGGCGTCAAAGACCTTGAAGGTCTGGGAGACGCTTCAAGGTCTGGGGCTGGCGTTGGCCCCGTGGATGGCGATGCGAGGGGC
>JALWZT010000325.1 GCA_027002405.1 Anaerolineae bacterium
TCCCACGCCCACGCCCACACCCCTTCCCGACCTGAACTTACAGCCAGCGGGCTCCTGGGGCGGCTATCCCTTACCCGAAAACCAGCCCCATGCCCTTCCCTATCACGATCACCTTCTCATGGCCCAGGGGACGCGGCTGCTGGCGTATGATTTCAGCGATCTCGCGCAACCCCAACTCCGGGGACGAAGCCCCTCCCTGCCCGGCTACATCACCTCCCTGGCCCGTCAAGAACGCTGGCTCTATCTCCAGGCTGGCGGCCTGGCCATCATCGATCTCGATGACCTCGATCATCTCCACCTGGCGGCCCACATGCCCGGCTGGCCGGGCCAGGTGCAGGTGGATGAGGATCGCCTCTACATGGTGGACGGTCCTCGATGGCGCATCTTCGACATCACCCAGCCCGATGCGCCCGAACTCATAGGCGAAATCAACTATCCAGGCGGGCCTCGCACCGTCCAATTTGCCCATCGGCTGGCCTTCGTTCTCGAGCGCAACCAACGCATCGCCATCTACGACCTCAGCGATCCCCACCGATTGGAGCTTCTCAGCTATTACGTGCTCCCCGAGCTGGATGACAACTTCCCCATGTGGAGCGTGATTCAACGATTCCAGGTGCGCGGACACTTCCTCTATGTGAAGAGCTACCATGATAGAAGCCATTGGGAGCATGAATGGTCTCGCATCGCCATTATCGACGTTTCAGACCCATCTCATCCGCGGCCCCGGGGCGCCTTCGAAGTCGACGGCCCCTACTTTCGGCCAGGGGTTCTGAAGGAACTGTATGGATTGGCGGTCGAAGGGGACGCCATCTTTACCGTGCTCCTCCTTTATTACCGAGGCGTCGAACCCCACGGGCCGCCCAAGACGTACCACCTCCTCAAACTGGATGCCCGGGATCCCGATCACATCCACATCCTTGGCGACAAAATCATCGAGGAAGGCGTCGCCGCTCCATACGCAGCGTCTCAAGACCTGGTCCTGGCGTCCTTCGCGCCCCGTCATCCCGACCTTCCCCATCATTGGACATGGGGGGTCTTCGACGCCCATTCCCTGGAGCGCTTGCCCATCGATCCCCTGGCCCAACGGTTCGTCGGCGAGCCTCGCGCCAGAGACATCGGCGGCGCGGGGGACCAACTTTTTGTTTGGGATGGTTTCGGCATCCGCATGCTCGACAACAGCCAGCCCGAACTCCCCCGGGAAACAGGCGTCTATACCCATGCCAGCGTACTCACTCGTCTTTTGGGCTCCCACGCGTATCTTGGCTCTGCCCACAAAGCCGCCGATTATCATGCCATGACCACCATGTGCGTGGCCGATCTCGGTCAGGGGCCTGAGGCGCCCTGTCATCCCATGCCGGTGGAAAGTCGTTTTGACCAATACAATCACAATACCGATATCCTCGCCGAATCTCAGGGATATGGTTTCGTCCTGACATGGGACTCCTTTCGCGGGCCCAATACGACAATTGTCGATTTGCGAGACCTGGAACACATGCAGGTGATTTCCACGACTACCCGCATCCCGGTGGATGCTGTCGTCGTTCCCTTTGCTCCACAAAATCTAACAGTTTGGGCTGAAAACCTCAACAAACGAGGTCAGCTTACGCTCACCCCCCTCCATGCTCCGGACCAGCCCTTGGCCCAACGAGAACTGGACGCGCCCATTCGCCACATGGCCCAGGAGGGCGGCAACCTGGTCGTGCTCACCGACAGGGGCCTGAAACTATTTGAGGTTCACGAGACAGGTTTCGAGGAAAGGGGAGCCATCACCTTGCAGCGCGTCCAGGGCGAGGTGCACGCGCTGTCCCTCTTCACCGGGCGGGCCTACGTCGCCATCGGGCGCGATCTGCGGGTGGTGGACATCCTGAACCCAGACCAGCCCGTCGAAATTGCTCGCTATCGCGCTCCCGACGACATCCTGGCCGTCTACGTGCATCCGCCCTATGCCTCTTTGGCGGCCAACAGCGCCGGCATCATCAACCTGCTGGAAGCGAATCCTCCCAGCCCCATCTATTTGCCAGGCATCCAGCGCCAGGCCCGGCCCTGACAACGTCCCTTGCACACCTGCCTCCCAACTTGAATTCCCACCCAAATCACGATACACTCACCCCATTGGCAATTGACAATTAGCCATTGACAATTCCCCATGTCCGACACCACTGTTTTCCTGGTCGACGACCACCCCGCTGTGTTGTGGGGCTTGCGCGCAGCATTGGAGCAGACGCCCGGCATCACCGTGGTGGGCGCCGCCTCCTCGGTGGACGCGGCCCTGCCCCAACTACAACGCCTGCAACCCCGGGTGCTGCTGGTGGACTACAAGCTCCACGACGCCTCGGGCGCGACCCTGGCCCAGAGCCTACGCCAGCGCCAACTCCCCATCGCCATCCTCTTCCTCAGCGCCTACGACCATCCCGGCTACATGCACCGGGCCTACCGCAGCGGCGCGTTGGGCTATCTGCTCAAGGAGGAGCCCATGAGTCAGGTGGCGTGGGCGGTGAAGCGCGCGGGGCAGGGCCTGCCCTCCTGGCGGGAGGAGCAACTGGCCCGCATCCGGCAATGGGAGGAGGAGGTGGCGGCCGCGTGGGAATCGCTGACCGGGCGGGAGCAGGATGTGGCCCGCATGCTGGCTCGGGGCCTGCGCAATGCCGAGATAGCCGAGGCCCTGGGCGTCTCGGTGCGCACCGTGGAATATCATGTGGCCAACGTGCTGGGCAAGCTGGGCCTGCGCAACCGGGCCGAAGTCGCAGGCTGGATGGCGGGCGTGGAAATGTCTGAGTTCAGGTCCATGCAGGGTTAAGTAGTTTTGTGATAAAGTATGACCATGGTTATGACCATAGTCAGGAGAGATAAGAATGACCCGAACCATCTCAAAAAGCATTTGGGAAATCGCTTGGAAAATGCGCCGTGGCAAACTTGTGCTTCCCGTGAGCGTCAGGGCGTATGTGGACCTTTTATTGGACACCGAGTGTATCGACATCCGCCCGACCGATTGGATATGGGTGCGTCCTATTTCGGTTGAGGCTGTACTCACCGACTGAAGTCGGACACTTAAGGCCTATGGCCAGCCCCCCTCTTCATCTCCCCCGCAAGCGGGGGAGAACATCGGAAGGGAATCAGATGACGGCCTTCGCCGTCCAGTCGTCCGGTCGACGGAGGTCGACCGTCGGCGCGAAGCGCCTAAAGAGT
>JALWZT010000326.1 GCA_027002405.1 Anaerolineae bacterium
CCCCCACCCCTGCCCCTCCCCCGCAAGCGAGGGAGGGGTGATCACCCGGATCGGAGGGGCTACGTAAGACTCATCCCCTCCTGCAGAAGCGGTCGGGAGGGGGCACTCTCGGCGTACCGCAGTAAGCCAACAGTATCATGAAGTCGCCGGGCTACAGAACGGCGCCGGATAATTCCGGCTAGCTCCGCAACTGATTACTGATTACTGATCACTGATTACTGATTACTCCATATCCTAGCCGGCCATCTCCGCCTCGCGCGCCCGGCGGAATTCATCGTACACCCGACTGATCCCCGAACGAATCTGGGATTCGATCTTGGAAGAGCGCTTGGAGGGGATGGGGAACCAGGGCCGCATCTCGGGGGTGAGGAGGCTGGCCACCTCCTGCTTGGTCAGGCCCGCGTCAAAGAGGTGCTTGGTGCGCATGCGCAGAAAGGAGAGGTAATCGATGAGGTAATCCAGTTCCTGCACGCTGCAAATGGGTCCATGCCCGGGCACAATGTACTTGGGGTCCAGTCGCTGGATCAGCTTCAGGGCTTCCACCCATTCCGCAGAGTTCGCCTGCGTCATAAAAGGATGCTGGTCCAGCCACACGATGTCCCCCGCGAAAAGCACCCGTTCCTTGGGCAACCAGATGATGCTGGTGGCAGGGGTGTGGCCCTTGACATGGATCACCCGCACCACCCGATTGCCGCGCACAATGGTGAGCCGGTCCTGAAAGGTGATTCGGGGCACCACAATGCGCAGCACATCGAATTGGGCCCGGATCTCGGGGAATTTTTTGAAGCTATCCCGGACCCGCTGCTTAAAATTTTCCCCGTAGTTGCGCATGTGCTTCCAGGCCAGCTCGTGGGCGATGACGGTGTCGCTGAGCCATTGGCTGCCCAGGCAATGCCCGCGATGATGATCGGTGATGACCACATAGCGAATGGGCAGGCCGCCGCTGGTTTCATCGATGGTCCGGCGCCAGGCCCTGGCTTCGTTGGGGATCATGGGGGTATCAAAGCAGATGACCCCTTCGGAGGTGACCATGAAGCCTGTGTTGCTGTTGTAGAAACCGGTTTCTACGTAAACGCCAGGGGCGAGTTCGTACATGATGGCATCATACCAGATCAGGCAAATCAAACGCGAAAGCTTGCAAGAGATGCAAGGCTTTTTCCAGGGTATCGAAATCCGGGGCCACGCCCTGAATGAGGTCCGGGGCGCCGCCTCCCTGCACATCAAAGGTTTCTTTTAGCTCGCTCAGATTTTCCAGCATGTCCATGGGCACATTGGCACTGCGGCCCGCCATCCATCGAGCCCTTCCCTTTTCCATGGCCCCCATCAGCGCCACCACGCTGGGGAAGGAAATCAGGGCCTTCATCAGCTCTTCCATGCTCCACATGGTGTCGGGCTCCAACAGATGGTAGACCACATCCACTCCGCCCGTGCGCGGGGCTTCTGCGATCAGGCGTTGGGCTTCGGCCCGGGTCAGGAGCTCGCGGGCCTGGCGCACCGCGCGGTGGCTTTCTTTCACCTGGGCCTGCAAACGGGTGATGGCTTGCGGAAGGTCCTGGAGATGGGTGGAAAGTTGGGCGGTGAGCTGCTGGGTCACATGGATGCGCTGGCGATGATCCCGCGCGGCCCGGCCTCCGGCCAGAAAATGCACCCGGGTCTGATCCCCCCGGCGTTCCAGGCGGGTGATGACCACATGGCCGATTTCGGAGGTCTGGCGCACATGGGTGCCCCCACAGGCGGACCAATCCACCCCCTGGATTTCCACCACGCGCACAGGGCCCGAGACCCGCGGGGGTTTGCGCAAAGGCAGGCGGATGGCTTCTTCCAGGGGATACAGGCGGGCGGTGATGGGCAAGGCCTGTTGCACCACCCCTTGCACCCAATCCAGCACCTGCTCCACGGCCTCGGCTTCGGGGGGTGGGCCGGGCAGATCAATGGTCAGGCTGGTTTCGGTGAGATGAAAGCCAATGGTGGGGCGATAGAGCAGCTCCTGAAAGGCAGCGGAGAGCAGATGTTGGCCGCTGTGCTGCTGCATGAAGTCAAAACGGCGGGCCCAATCGATCTCCCCATGCACCTCCTCGAGGTCCTCGGGCAGGGGCGCGGCCAGCCAATGGATGATACGGCCGGAGGGGTCCTCGGTCACATCCACTACGGGGATTTGAGCCAGCACGCCCGTATCATGAGGCTGACCGCCGCTGGTGGGGTAAAAGCAGGTGCGGTTGAGGATCACGCCCGGGCGATGGTCTTCCTCCACCCGGGCCACCACGCGGGCGGTGAACTGCGTGCGATAGGGGTCTTGCCAGTAGAGTTTATGGGTCATGAATGGATGTCCTGAAAAAACCTAACCACGCATTCCAGATTAAAAAAGCCGCCCCAGAGGACGGCTGAGTCAGAAGGCGGGGAGGGAGGGATTCGAACCCTCGAGGGACCTTTCGGCCCCTACCCACTTAGCAGGCGGGCGCACTCGACCGGACTATGCGACCTCCCCAGGATCAAGATTCGCGAGGTCTCTGGGAGGAGGTGGAGACCGAGAAGGCGAATGAAGGCGGAGGGTGAGGGATTCGAACCCCCGGCGCCTTTCGGCGCAGCTGTTTTCAAGACAGCCGCCTTCGTCCACTCGGCCAACCCTCCGAGCTACAAAGACCGGTTCTCAAACCATGGTTATCATAGCATGAGCAGGGGGAATTGTCAAACCATTAGCGTTCCCGTTGGCGGCTGTGTGAATCGGTGTTCGAGTCAGTGTAAGATAGCAGGTTGCGGGTGCGGGCCGGGCGTTGTAAAATAGGAGGAGCGACGATATCATCCGTGGCGAATTGAAACGCCCGGCATCCCCAGAAAGAAGATAGTATGATTCCTGGGAGCTAAAAAATGACAACCAAGATACGACAAACACAAGCAGACTTAGTGAAAGCTATTGCGGACATTGCTACAACCATGCCGTTGGCGAGAACCGTGCAACTTTATCAGTTCGCGCTTTTTCTCAAAACCCATCCACTACCCACCGAAGAAACATTCGAAGAGGTCGCGGCAGATGAGGCCCTGTGGGATGCACAATTTGCGGCGACAGACAATGACAAATTGGCTGCGCTAGTGGCAGCAATAGAAACTGAAATCAACGCAGGTGAAACGTTGCCAATGTTTGATGAAGAGGGGGCATTCATCGAGCACCAATGAAGTCGCAGACGACCAAATCATTCTGGAAACATTATTGGGCCTTACCTCCAGAAATCCGCCAACGGGCACGAAAAGCCTACGAACTGTGGAGAGATAATCCGACGCATCCCAGCCTCTTCTTCAAGCGGGTAAAAAAAGGCCAACCGGTCTTTTCGGTTCGCATTGGCTTGGGATATAGAGCGCTCGGGTTGCTCAAGGCGGATACGATTACCTGGTTCTGGATTGGTACCCACGATGAGTATGATCGTCTTCTCAGGAGATGAAAACTTATTTAGGCATCATACAGCCCATGTAAAATCTCCTGGCGATGTTCTTCTTCCAGCTCGGTCAGGAAATCGACTCCGGGGTATTTGCCGTACAAGGCGGCGGCTGCCGAGGGTTTGATGGGTTCCAGAACAATGTTCCCATCGACGATACGAACATGAAAGCGATCGCCATACTTTAACCCCAATGCCTGACGCACTTTTTTGGGAATGATGAGTTGGCCTTTGGATGAAAGTTTTGTGAACATGATTTTTCCTCGGAAAAACTTACTTTTCATAATTAGTGTAAGATGGATACCCGTGGTTGTCAAATCCACCATGTGCAGTAAGGGGCACAACTTCAGTCGGCTATGAATGCCGCCCCATTTCTGGAACGCGCCCCTGGCCTGCGGGTGGGTTGCGGGTGCGGGCCGGGCGTTGTAAAATAGAAGGCGCGACCATCCCCCGCGTTCGGGCGGAGGGCCGCGCTGTGCTGTCCCTGACGCCTGCCGTTAGCGCCCTCTGAAATAGATCGATGTGACCATTCCACAAAACAATACCAGAGGATTTCAAATGGAATTAAAAGAGAAAATAAAACACGAAATCGATTCACTTCCAGAAGAATATCTGCTTCAACTTGAACAATATCTTGAAACCATAAAAAGCAGAAATATAAAGAAAAAGCAGATCAAAACCATCCACCTAAAAGGCAAGTTCGACAATCTTCATATAAGAAGAATTGCATATGAATAATTCAGTACTGGTTGACACAAATGTACTAATATATGCCATTGACGCCGACTCTAAATTTCATCACCGCGCATTGAACTTGTTATCAAATCCAACAATTACCTACCGAAGAAACATTCGAAGAGGTCGCGGCAGATGAGGCCCTGTGGAATGCACAATTTGCGGCGACAGACAATGATAAATTGGCTGCGCTAGTGGCAACAATAGAAGCTGAAATCAACGCAGGTGAAACGTTGCCAATGTTTGATGAAGAGGGGGCATTCATCGAACACCAATGAAGTCGCAGACGACCAAATCATTCTGGAAACATTATTGGGCCTTACCCCGGTATTTGCCGTACAAGGCGGCGGCTGCCGAGGGTTTGATGGGCTCCAGAACAATATTGCCGCGGGTGCGCCCGCCGTCGGACTTGCTTTGCTCTGTATTCAAAAGGCTGGTACAATAAAAGCAAGGAGGTGACCGGCCATGATGACTCTACAAGATATCATTGCCGACATTCATGCTCTTACCGAAGACTTAGAAGTATATGAACGGAAGTACGGTGTGCTTTCCGAGACATTCTACGAATTGTATATGAGTGGCGAAGAGCCAGAGGACGACTCGTGGGTGCTCGATTGGGCCGATTGGGCGGGGACATATAAAATCCTGCTGCGTCGCCAGGAGCAGTATCGGCGTACCATATTTACCTGTACTTATGGCAGAGATCGAACGTCTGATATCAAAAAGCCGAGGATAGGGAAGTTATTTTGGAGGGAATAATGACAACCAAGATACGACAAACACAGGCAGATTTGGTGAAAGCTATTTATCTGCTGTTCGCTTTCGCCATTTTGCTTCTTGCCGCTTTTACGACAGTTCTCGCGTTTGGCGACACGAATGGAACCACAAACCCGCGTGACCGAGCAGGCTATCTGCTCAGGGACTTTCTGCATCATAAAACCAAAATAGACAGTTCTCGCGTTTGGCGACACGAATGGAACCACAAACCCGCGTGACCGAGCAGGCTATCTGCTCAGGGACTTTCTGCATCATAAAACCAAAATAGAGGGTAATATAAGCGCGGGAGACATGAAACAGCTAGAGAACATGATTGCATTATACGATGAAGCGATCCGACAGCATCCTGATGACGTTACGGCCTATTCCCAGCGGGCTTTTGTTTTCTCGCTCATGCAGAACGACGAAAAAGCCATTGAGGACTACAGCACCGCAATCAATCTCCAACCATCCGCAGCAGATCTTTACAAGAATCGCGCGATAATCTATGAGAAGGTAGGCAATTTAGAAGCGGCATTACGGGATTATGAAAAATTCGCCTCACTTATTGCTTATGCCCCCACCGAAAGACGAGCAAGGGAACGGGCTTGGGTCAGCGAGAAGATTCAACAGATGATATCGCAGAGTGGACTTACGGAAACGCCAAATTGAAGGTAAGACATGGCATCCAAAATCATCACGTACCTGCGCCCGGACAAATCAAAACTCATCCTTTTCGCCTTGCTGTGGCTTATCACCATGGCAGGGGCCATGCAAGCCTGGGTCTTTTCTCCACCCGGTACCCCGAAACCCCCAGGATATGACATCCTAAACCATTTTCCCATCACCCTGGCATGGCCTGTCTCTGTGATGATCCTGATGCCCTTGCTGCTGCTCTCTTCACCTCTCATGAACCAGGGGATCGATGTCACGGACCCGGCTACATGGTACGGGATGATGGTCGTCAGCGTCTATCTGTACCTCGTTGCCTCGATCTGTATCGGCATCTTCAGTAGAGCACGATTCGGTTCGCAAACGCACGCCGAATAAATTCGGGTCTCAAGGCGTTCCGCCAATCGTGAATTACTGATCCTCAATGACGAAGCCATTGAAACCATACCAACCATTGTTCGGTTAAGGAGGTGATCAACCCCGGGTTGAGGCCCAGGACCACGTGGATGAGGAGCAGAAGGGGCACTATCCACGCCATGACCCTGGATTCCCGCGGCAAGCCCACGTCCTGCACGGGCCGGGTCAAAGCCCGAGCCACCCGCACGACCCCCAACACGGCCAGCCCCAGGGCCAGCATGCTCCATAAGAAGAGATTCCCCGCCCGTACCGAAGCGACCTGCCACGTGGCAAAACGCCAGGGGAAAAGCGCGGCCAAAGGCCAACCCAAGACAAAAAGAGCTCCTCCCACCAGGGCCAAGGTGGAAAAAGGTAACCGCTCTCCGCCCCCATGCAGCCTGGCATAGGACGGGTCCTCGCCGAATCGATGCATCACACTCTGCAACCCGGCCGCGGCCAGGGTCAAAGCCAAAGGCGCGGTGAGAAACACCCCAAACATCGCGCCCCCGCCCAACTCGCCGGTCAAACCCCACACCAAAAAACCGGCACCGTAATACCACAAAAGCCCATACCCCCAGAACTGCCCCAGACGCTGGCTCCCCAGCATGAAAACCCCTGCCCAAAGCATGTTGATCACCGCGATGCGAGGCAACCAGACCCCGGGGTCGGCAATCTCGGTGAGGGTGGGATAAGCAAACAGCCCGTGGCGTAAAAACGCATACACCGCCATCTGCCATACACCCACCAGAAACGCCGCGGCAAAGGGGGACGCGGACTCGCCCAACGCCACGATCCATCCATGCAAAGGCACCGGCGACGCGAGCATGAGCATCCCCACCAGCAACGCGCGCCAGGCTTGATTCCACAACTGAGGGTCTTCGGCCGCGATGGCCGATTGCGAAAAAACCCACGCGGCAAAAAGGAAAAAGGGAAATGCCAGGGTGGGCGCCAGCAGCAAACGCAACGCGGCCCGGGCCGGGCGCGGGCGATTCCCCTGAGCCATGATGCCCATAAGCACCGCGGCCACCATCAACCAGAAAGGCGCCCACAACAAAGGCGTGGCGCTGAGGAACAGGGCCAGCGCAGCCACCAGCAAAGGGATGAGGGGCACAAAACTCCGTTCCGCACGAGCCAACGCAGCCACCAGAGCAAAAATCCCACCCCAAATCATCAGCAGCATCAAAGGCGCTCGCGCGGCCGGGGTCAACAAAAAGGAAAAACCCAGCAATTGCCGGCCAGCATCCAGCACCAGGGTGCGCCCGCCCAGGGTGATGGTCCCTTCCAGAGGCCATTGATGCAAACGCCAGACCAGCCACCCCAGGCCCGCGGCCGTGATCCCCGCGGCCAGCCAGGGAATCCGCCGCAACAGCCCCGCCAACAGGCTCAGGGCCACCAGGATGAACAACACAAACCCCAGCAGACTCATGCTTCCTCCCAGCGGGGCCAGGCGCGGGCCCCATCCACGATGATGAAATACGCGATGGCAAACCCCAAAAGCAACTCAAAGCCCGCCAGCAACCCCACAAAATCCACCTGAGTCTGCAACGCGTGCACCCCAAAGGAGGAAGCCAGCAACCACAAGCTGAGCCCAAAACCCCAGCGCATGGGGCGATCCCCCAGGCCCAAAGCCACCAGGCCGGCCAGAGCCAAAAAGGTGGCATAACGGGCCAGGTCCGCCGGAAGCTTGGGGATGGGCACATAGGGCCGGGTGGTGTAAATCGTGATCAAAAGCAGCAGCACAAAGGCCAGACGCATGAGGGTGGAAGGATTCAAGCGCCATTCCGGCTGCCACCAGGGGATCCCAAGCTGCTTCCGCCGCACCCAATCCACCCGTCGCGCGGCCAGAAACCACATGATCCCAACCAGGCCGCCTGTGACCCACTGTTGCAAAGCCCACTCCGGGGGCATCAGTTCCAGAAAAAGCAAACCGGCCAATACCTTCACGCCCGCGAACGCGGCCAATGCCAGCCGCCAATCACTGAAAATCAGCATGGCCGCCACCAACAACACCCCCAGAAAGATAAAGGAGGTGTGAAAGCGTTGGGCAAAGGTGAGCAAAGCGTGGAGTGTGGGCATATCGACATTCCTACCGGAAGAAAAGCCAGAGGATCAACAGCACCACCAGCACCCAACCAAACTGGCCCGCGCCGTCCAGGATATCGGCCGCGAAGCCCAGGCTGAGCGCCAGGGTGTGCAAACCTTTTTCCAAAAACCGATAAAGCCAATCCAACCGGGCCACGGCCACCAGCCGTTCACGCCAGGTGGGTATGGGGGCCAAAAAGTGGTTATCGCCATACCATAGCAACACCCCCACCATCAACGCCCCGGCCAGGGGCAGCCATCCCCCTTGCTGGCTCAGAAATTGTCCCTGAGCCCATACGCTACGCAGCGCGCCAGCAGGCGCCACGCCCGCGGCGCGGGCCAGCATGGCCGGGAACATCCCCCATCCCAGCCCGAACAGCCCCACCAAAAGCAAGGGCGCCAGGTCTCCCACCAACCAGGTTTCAGAAGCCAGGACCTCGGACTCGGCCGCGGGCTTCAGAGCCGCACGCAGCAGAACAGCCAACAACACCCCCTGGGCCAACATCAGCAACAACCAGCCGGGCAGCCCCAACAGGGACGCGGCCAAAGGGCCGGACAACGCGTGCAAAGGGAACCCCGGGGTCAGGGGCATGCCCCACACAAAAGCCAGGGCCAGCCACCGGGACCAGCCCCGCGGGGAACGGGACCCCAGCCCCCACAGCATCATGCCTAGCCCCAACGCGGCCAGGGGCAGGAGCACACGCGCATCCCCCAGCTCGCGGCCCAATGAAAGGCCCAAAAACGCCCAAACCACCCGGTTCACCACCACAAAACGCCAGACCGTGGCTTCATCCTCCCCGGCCCAGGCGGCCAGGGCACTGCCCAGCAGCCCTACAATCCCCAAAGCAATCCAACTGAAACTGCTCAGCAAAGGCATGGGGAATCGCCCCAAAACAGCCAACGCGGCCAGAGCGGGCACCCCATGTAAGGCCAGTTGCAAGCCGCGGCCTCGAGGCTGAGGGGAAATAAGCCAGTCATGAAAAGGATACATCCCGGCCATAAAGGCCGCGGCCAAAGCCAACCACAATTGCCCTTGCAAATTCAACGACACCCCGGTCAGGGACAAACGCCACCCCTCCGGGCCGTTAAACAAAGGCACCATGAGCAACCACAGCCCGGCCAGGAGCAAAAAAGACCACACCCGGGCCGCGTGCCGAGGAGGCGTCCCCGCCATCACGCCCACTACCCAGAGCAGGAAACTCCAGGCCATGAGCAGGGTGGCCCAGGTCCCTGCGGTGATCACCATCAAGCCACCGGCCAGCAGCCAGGGGGTCCACAAGGCCAGGGGGGTCACGCCGGGGCGATGGGGCCAGCCGGGCAACACCAATGCCACCCCGGCCATCAGCCACATCAGCCATCCTGCCAGCCAGGTCCAGGGGTACCACTGCAACCCGATGGCGGTTTCCAGGCCCAAAGGCGCCTGCCACAACCACCACTGTCCCTGGCCCGGCCCTTGCCAGCGCAGCATCAACCACAGCCCCATGCCCACCAGCACCCACCCCGCGGGCAATCCCCGCGCCCATGGTGGGCGCAGATGGCGCTGAAACATCAAAAGCAACGCGCCCCCCGCCAGCAGCACGGCAATGGGGCCCAGGGGGGAAGACCAAAGCCAATTCATGGAAGCCCATTGTAGCACGAACCTGGACCAAATTCGAACTTTTGGTGTATACTTGGCAGACAATAGCTCAGTTGCCTTCGGACACCCCTCATCATCCATCCACCCATGCCATTCACCTTCACCCATCTCTCCATACCCGAAGTCATTCTCATCCAACCCCGTCTTTTCACGGACCCCCGAGGGTTCTTCCTGGAAACCTACAAATACTCCGAATTTCAGGCCCACGGCATCCCCGAAACCTTTGTCCAAGACAATCATTCCCGTTCCGTGCGCGGGGTGCTGCGGGGCTTGCACTACCAGAACCCCCCTCAGGCTCAGGGCAAGCTGATCCGGGTGGTGCGCGGGGCCATCTACGACGTGGCTGTGGACATTCGTCCCTCTTCCCCCACCTTTGGCCAGTGGGTGAGCGCGGTGCTTTCGGAAGAAAACCAGCACATGCTCTACGTGCCCCCGGGCTTTGCTCATGGCTTCCTGGTCCTGAGTGATCTGGCCGACGTGACCTACAAAGTCACCGCGGAATACGCGCCCGACCTGGACGCGGGCATCCTTTGGAATGACCCGGCCCTGGCCATCCAGTGGCCTTTGGAAGGCCCGCCCCTGCTTTCCGCCAAAGACGCAGCCCTCCCCCCTCTTCTCAAAGCCGACATTCGTTTTCAATGAGGTTCTTCATGCATTTACGTAAACACCATCTCTTCCCTCTTCTTCTCATCACCCTGATGCTGGTCCTCTTCCTGGCTGCATGCCAGGCCCCTTCCGGCTCTTCGCCCGGCCAGGATACCCCCCCGGCCCCTACCGC
>JALWZT010000327.1 GCA_027002405.1 Anaerolineae bacterium
CGCAATACGCAATACGGAATACGAGTCACGCCGCCCTGGCCGCGAGGCATTTTCGTCGGTATCGGCGCGGGGTGGCCCGCCGTCGGACTGCTTTGTAAATAGGATTCGGATCAGGATTAGGATTGAGTATCGTCAGGACAACGTTGAGCGAGGCGACAGCGGGCGTGATGCGTGAAACGTGAAACGTGAGAACCTTACGCATCACGCATCACGTATCACGGCCCGCAGCCTGGCCGCGAGGCGTTTTCATTCGTACATCACGCACGATGAGAGCAGAAGATGCCCTTTAGCTGCCGACCGATCTGACGTACGCTCTCCCAGGGCAGAAAGTAAACGAACAAAACCGCGTACAGGGCGAAGATGCCGCTCTGCATCAATATCAGGGGAACCAGCAGAAAGATGAGGGCGACCATGCGCAACAGATTTTCGTCGGTATAGGCGCGCCAGCATGAGCGCAAAACTTTTTTCATTCCCAGAATGACATCCAACCGTTCACAAACTATGATCTGATTGTAAAATATGTGTTAACTCGTGTACCCCCCATGCGCGAGTTGTGATGATTGCACCCCTTTTGCAATCCCCTATTTTCGGAACAGTCACCATGAGCGAGAGCTCACCACATAACGACAAAAATGGAGCGCAAGTGGCAGGTGGAGGGAACGCAGATTTGCGCAGATGCGACGCAGATTTCCACTGATTACTGATAACTGATCACTGATTACTTTCTTCGTGCCTTCGCCCCTCACCCGCGTGCGGAGGGAGCCGGAGGGGGCCCGGAATAACTTACCTTCGATACAACTCTCGCAGCTCCTCCGGGCTTTGGGCCGTGCGGATGGCTTTTTCCAGGATGCGCAGGATGCCAAGATCGGTGATGGCTTCGATCTCGGGCATAAGCTTCAAACCTTTCACCCCGAATTTCAACTCCAGGCCCAGGGCGATGGCCTCCAGCACGCCCTCGCGGTAGCCTTGCTCGTGTCCTTCCTGAAAGCCTTGTTTGAAGCCTTCCTTCAGGCCTTTCTCCAGGCCTTCTTCCAGGCCTTCCTGCTTGATCAATTCGTAGCCAAAGGATTGTATCATCAGGTCCCTCCGTCGATTCAAAAGATGCCGGGCCAAGTCTTTGGACTATGAGAGGAGCAAGGGGATTGTAGGGGCATTGTAGCACAGCCCGGCGGGTTGGGCAACGGGCTTGTTCGGGTTAGGATTGGGATTAGGATTAGGATTAGGATTAGGATTGGGCGATATGAGCGATGGCTCGCCGCATAACGACGAAAATAGAACGCAGATTTGCGCCGATGCTCCGCAACGCAGATTTGCGCAGACGTTCGTCATGCTGAGCGACCGAAGGGAGCGAAAGCCTGCCCTGAGGAATCGAAGGGCATCTAGCGAGCGAAGCGAGCGCCATGCCGTGTTTTTTGCGCTTCGCTAGATTCCTCGGTCGCTTCGCTCCCTCGGAATGACGTCGCGAGGCTCTATTTACAAAGCAGTCACCCCGAACGGCAGCTCGCCGATACCGAGGAAAACGTCTCGCGGCCACGTTGGCGCGGGAAGCCAAGTACGTGATGCGTAATGCGTGATGCGTAAGGCTCTCACGTTTTACGTTTCACGCATCACGCCCGTTGTCGCCTCGCTCAACGTCGGCCTGACGATCTCAATCCTAATCCTGATCCGAATCCTATTTACAAAGCGGTCGCCCGCGCGCGCGAAAAGCCAGGCCCCTCTCCTGGTAGGAGCCCGGCATGGTTTACCTTGAACCAGGTTGATATGTGGTATGGGTATTCGAGTCGCCCGGAATAAGGGAAATACCCAATACCCAATATCCAATAAGCCTACTGTGCTTGTTGCGCCTGCGCGGCCAACGCCTGATTCACCAAACGAGTCAGGCGGGATTTGCGGCGGGCCGCGTTGTTTTTATGGATGATCCCTTTTTCCGCGGCTTTGTCCAGCCGTTTGATGGTGATGGCCAGCCATTCTTGGGCTGTTTCCAAATCGCCCGCTTGCACAGCCAGGCGCACCCGCTTGGTTCCTTTGCGGATGCCGCCTTTCACCCGGCGATTGCGCTCGCGGCGCTTGAGACTTTGACGATGTCGCTTCAGTGCGTCTTTGTGGGTAGCCAACCTTGTTACCTCCGGTTTTTCTGACAAAAAAGTGTGAGAATGTCACTGCTAACGTATCCCGGTTAACAAACCACAAAGGACACAAGGGCACTAAGAACACGAAGAAAAAAATGTGTAAATTTCCCTTTGTGCCTTTGTGTCTTGGTGTTCTTCGTGGTTTTCGGGTGACGACCTTAGTTACGTCCAGGGGGAAAATCTGGGATGCTGTGGCAAAGAAATGCCCGCCGAGAGAACCCGGTCGGGCGAGGGATCGAGGATGAGGACAAGCAAAGATTATAACGTAAAAGAGGGGATTAAGCAAATTTGAGGCCATGAACAGCCACCCAGGCAGTGGCCAGCGCCACGCCTTCCAGGCTGCGTTCGGCCAGGGGATCGGAATCCGTGAAAAGATCTCCGGCCAGACGCACGTTCTCGTACACCACCCGGCCCGTGGTATCCACAGGCCGCATCTCAGCATCGGCACGCAGCCCACCCCGGAAGATGGGATGCCCTTCGGCCGCCAGAAAGTCGGGGCGGAACCATTGCCCCCGATCCTGGGGAATGGTCAGGGGCAGGTGAAAGACGGTTTCCCAGGCCCGACCCCTGGTATCGCTGGTGAAACCTCCGCCCAAAAAGCCGCCCGTGGCCAGCAGGAACGCCTGCGCCCGGTGTTTGAGGGGGCGGGCGCTGGCGCGGGTACGCACCCATTGCACACGCGCGGCCTGGGCGTGAAAATCCATGACCGTCATGCCCAGGTCCACGGGCACCTGCAGGTCTCGCTCCAAATGACGCCGCAAGGCCCGGGTCAGGCGGATGCCAGGGACACTGGGAGGCAGGGTAGGGATTTCGAAAATGGGCGCGGCCAGGATCTCTTGCATCAACCCCCAAACCTGCTGATGACGCTCCAGGCCCAGGATCGCGGGCAGGCCCACCCGCTCGCCCGGTTGGATGTGAGATTTCAGGGCTTGGGCCAGGCGCATGGCCACGGCCTCCCGGTCCAAAGCCCGGGCCAGATGGAGGGGGGTGTTATCCTGTTGTGGGGTGATGAGGTCCAGGGGGAGGAAGATGGCCCGGGCCTCGTGCCCCTGCCTGGTCAGGTTTTCGGCCATGAGGGTGGGGTAGAAGTCCCGCATGCCCCGAAAGCCCACAATGAGATAAGGTTCCTCCCGCGTCATGTCCCCGGCCCGTTGCGCGACCGGCGCCAGGAAGGTGGGGCGCGGGGCACCCAGGGGGGAAGGCAACAGGAAATTGGTGTGAGGGTTCCTCCCCCCGCCATAGGGCAGGCCCAGGGTGGTCGTGAGTTCCTGGAAATGCTGCAAGGCCCGCCGCAGGGCCGGGACTCCCACCAGGCCATAAGGGTGCTGCGGGCGTTGGGCCAAAAGCTGGGGCACGGCCTGGAAGGGATGATGCACAGGCTCGGGATCGCCGGGGAGATAGCCCAGAACGTCGATGGTGCCCGCGGTCCAGTGGGTGGCGCCAAAGCCTGTGGCTATGATGCGCGGGCGCAGGCCCTGTTGGGCGGCATGGATGCCCGCCATCAAGCCCGCGAGCCCCGCGCCAATGATGAGGAGATCAGAGGGCATGGTTGGCTCCACTGCAAAAAGGTTTTTCAACACGGAGACACGGAGGACACAGAGAAAAGGTTGGAGGTGGCAGGTGGCAGGTAGCAGGTAGCAAGTGAACTAACTTGCAAACCTGCCACTTGCATACTTGCCACTTTTCCTTCTCCGTGCTCTCTGTGTCTCCGTGGTTAGGGGTTTTTCAGGACATCCAAGGTGTTCAATCCGGGTCGGAGGAAGGGGTGGCCAGGGACGCGGTCGCATGATAGAAGTCGGTGAGGGGGCTTTTGAGATGGGGATCGGGCAGATGGTCTGCATTGAGCAGGGTGAGATAGATGAGTCGGTCCAGTTGTTCCTGTTTGAGCTGTTGGCCCCACAAGATGGGGATCACCCCTTTCCAGCGTTCCTGCAGGAAGTCGCGGAGCAGAAGGTTGGGATTGTAAAGGGGGGAGGTCGTGTGGGCCTGACGCGGGAATGAGGTGGGGGATGAAGGGGTCTGGCCGGGAGAGGTCAGGCGGTCTACCTGCCAGGGGGCGTTTTCGGTGTCGGGGACGAGACCTTCGCCCGTTTGGAGTTCGTGGATCACCCCCACGGCCCGGTAGGTGCAGAACCCGCCCTGGCACGGGCCCATGCCCAGGCGCACATCCCGCCGCAGGTCATCCAGGGTGACGGTGGGGTTGTTGCGAACGGCTTGTTCCAGCATGCCCCGGGTCACCAGCTCGCATTCGCAGATGAGTTCATGCTGGAGATGATGATCTTCGACCTCCCGCAGGCGATGGCCCAGCCAGTAGAGGTCCTTTTGGCTGGGGGCGACCGGGGTGGAGGCGGTGGCACATGCTCGTCGGGGGCCGAGTTCCTGGGCCGCCAGGTCCACGGTTTTTTCGGCCATGAGCCGGAAGGTGGTCAGTTTGCCGCCGGTGATGGTGATCAGCCCGGCCACACCGTCACGGGTGCGATGATTCAGGAGCGCGAATTGGCGGCTGATGTCGCGATCACTGGCTGCTTCTTTTGCTTTGTAGAGGGGGCGCACCCCGGCCCAGGCCCGGAGGATGCGGGCGTGACGGAACCCCGGGATCAGCTTTTCCCCTTCTTCCATCATTTTGGCCACCTCCCAGGCTTCGATGCGCAGGTCTTCGGGGTCCGCGACCGGGGTATCGGTGGTGCCGATGATGGAGACCGTGTGAGCAGGCACCAGGATATCCCCATCCGAGGGCCATTTGCAGCGGTTGATGACCGTGTTGACCAGGCGATGCGCGGTGGCCATCATGATCCCTTTGCCCGGGACTATTTCTACCTGGCATCCTGCCATGCCCGCGATGCGGCCGCTCCAGGCCCCGGCCGCGTTGATGATCAAATCCGCGTGGATGAGAAGCGTTTCATCCCCAACCGTGTCATGCACCCGGGCAGCCACCACCCGAGGGCCGCCTCCATCCTGGGTGAGGACCAGGTCCTGCACGGAATGGTAGGTGAAGATGCGCGCACCAGCCTCTCGCGCGGCCTGGGCCGTGAGGTGAACCAGTTGGAACCCGTCGATGCTGGCATCGGGCACCCGGAAGACTCGGCTGATGGCAGGATTCAGGCGAGGTTCTTCGCGCAAGGCTTGGGCTGGGGGGATCTCTTCGCAGGGCACCCCGGTTTGCGCACAGGCCTGCACGAAGCGGTCCGGGTAATCACTTTGGGCATCTTCGGGCGTAACCACGAAAAAGCCCCCGGTGTCTTCGATGCAGGGGGCATGGGTGTGGCGGAGGATGCGGTTTTCGTGGATGCATTCCCGGGCGCTGACCGGGTCCTTGACCACATAACGGCCGCCGCTGTGGAGCAGGCCATGAAACCGGCCCGAGGTGCCATGGGCCAGATCGCGACGTTCGACCAGAATAACATCAAACCCGCGCAGGGCGGCATCCCAGGCCACGCCCACGCCGGTGACACCCCCGCCAATGACCAGGATTTCGGTGTGGAGATTTCGCATGGGCATCAGGTCTCCAGCCAGTGCATGCTGCGCTGGACCGCCTTGAGCCAACCGCGGTAGCGCTTTTCCCGTTCCTCCGCGTCCATGCGGGGATGCCAGACGCGGTCCACCTGCCAGTTGGCTTGCAGGTCGTCCAGGTTTTGCCAATAGCCCACGGCCAGGCCCGCGGCGTACGCGGCTCCCAGGGCCGTGGTTTCGGTGATCTTGGGCCGGATCACGGGCACGTTGAGGATGTCGGCCTGGAATTGCATGAGCAGGTCGTTGCGAACCATGCCGCCATCCACTTTCAGGTCGCCCAGGGAGATGCCAGCATCCGCGGTCATGGCTTCCACCACTTCTCGGGTCTGATACGCGGTGGCTTCCAACGCGGCCCGGGAGAGGTGGTTTTTGGTGATGTACCGGGTGAGCCCCACAATCACGCCTCGGGCATCGGATTGCCAGTAGGGCGCGAAGAGCCCGGAGAACGCGGGTACGATGTAGACGCCGCCGCTATCGGGCACGGCCCGGGCATAGTCTTCGATGTGATGGGAGAAATCAAAGAAGCGGAGGTTATCCCGCAACCACTGCACCAGAGCCCCAGCAATGGCGATGGAGCCTTCCAGCGCGTAGACCGGGGGCTCCTGGCCGAGCTGATAGGCCACGGTGGTCAAAAGCCCATGTTGGCTGGGCACGATCTCGTGCCCCGTGTTCATCATCAGGAAGCATCCGGTACCATAGGTGTTTTTCACTTCCCCTGGTTTGAAGCAGGCCTGGCCCATGGTGGCTGCTTGCTGGTCCCCCAGGTCGCCGCAGATGGGGACCCCGTGCCAGAAGCCGTAAGGGGTGGGGTCGCTGGAGGGGCGAATCTGCGGCAGCATGGCGCGAGGGATTTCCATAGCCGCGAGCAGGTCTTCATCCCAATCCAGGGTATGCAGGTTCATGAGCAGGGTGCGGCTGGCGTTGGTGACATCGGTGACGTGCGCGCCGTGGGTCAGGTTCCAGATGAGCCAGGTATCGATGGTGCCGAAGAGGGCATCTCCCTGTTGCGCGGCCTGGCGCAGCCCGGGCACGTTTTCCAACAACCAGCGGATTTTGGGGCCGGAAAAGTAGGTGGCCAGGGGCAGGCCGGTTTGGGCGCGGAAGCGATCCTGGCCGCCTTCCTGGGCCAGGCCGCGGCAGATCCCGTCGGTGCGGGTGTCTTGCCAGACGATGGCGTTGTGGTAAGGCTGGCCGGTGCGAGGGTCCCACACCACCGTGGTTTCTCGCTGGTTGGTGATGCCGATGGCAGCCAGGTTTTTGGGGGTCAACCCGGCTTTTTCCAGGGTCCCGGCCATGACTTCCTGGGTTCGGGCCCAGATTTCGAGGGGGTCGTGCTCCACCCAGCCAGGTTGGGGGTAGATCTGGCGATGTTCGAGCTGGTGGGAGGCCACGACCTGGCCGCTGGGGTCAAAGATCATGAACCGGGTGCTGGTCGTGCCCTGGTCCAGGGCTCCAATGTAGGTGGGGGTCATGTTACTTTTCCATCCTTGAGGGGGTATCCACTTTGTACAGGACATCCAAGTAGTTTCGGAGGAGGTCATCGACCATGCCGCGGAAGGGGACGGACGCGGCCAGGCCGTAGATGGGGGCCATGCCGCCCGATGTGGCGGGTTGGGTGCGGACTTCCTGCACCGCGTCGGCCAGGTCGTTGAGGAAACGGTCAGCCACGCCCGGTTGGGTGTGGGGCAGGGTCAGGGCGATGTGCACCGCGGGCGGGAATTGCAGGCCGTTCAGGTTCCAACCCCGTTGGGTCATGGCATCCATCACCTGGTAAATGTTGACCTCATGGGAACTGAACGCGAGGATCCAAAGGGGATCGCCCAGGATGAAGAGGCCGGGGATGCTTTCGATGCCCTCACGAATGCGATCCCCTGTTTCCAGCAGGCGTCGGGCTGCATCCAGGTAGCCTTTCCGCCCGATTTTGACCATGACCGCCCAGGCAATGGCCACCAGCGCGCCGGGGCGACTGCCGGTCATGGTGGGGGAGGCGTACAACCCCCCGGGCCAGTCGGTGGCCGTGAAGTATTGGTAGCGCCGCAGACGGGGATGGCGATAGAGGATGACCGAGGTGCCTTTGGCCGCGTACCCGTATTTGTGGGTGTCTACCGAGATGGAGGTCACCCCGGGTAGACGGAAGTCGATCACCGGCACGGGGTAGCCCAACGCCTCGGCCCAGGGGATGACAAAACCGCCCAGACAGGCATCGGTATGGAAGCCCACCCCTCGTTCCCAGGCCAGTTGGGCCATCTCGGGGATGGGATCGATGACGCCATGGGGGTAGCCCGGGGCCGAGCCCACCAGGGCGATGGTGTTTTTGTCCATGGTCTGGGCCATGGCCTCCACCCGGGCCCGGAAACGTTCATCCACCGGGGTGCGCCGTACTTCGATGCCAAAGTATTGGCCCGCTTTGTCAAACGCGGGGTGCGCGGTGACAGGGAGTACCATGTTGGGGTTTTTGATGCCTTTTTCCGCCCGGGCTCGATCCCGGTAGACCTTCATGGCCATGAGGATGCTTTCTGTGCCCCCGGAGGTGACCGAACCACACACCTGGACATCGGGGTCCAGGCGTTGGGCCTCCTGGCTGTGGAGCATGGACGCGGTCATGGCCACGACTTCCGCTTCGTATTTGGCGCCGCTGGGCCACAGATCTGCGTGGAGCAGGTTCATTTGCGAATGCAGGGCATAGACCCGGTTCATGAACGCGATATGTTCCGGATCGCCATGATACACCGCGCCCGAGACCTGCCCCGCCTGCCAGCGTTGGCTTTCTTGTTCCTGAAGCGGGGCCATGAGTGCCAGGATCTCGTCGGGGGGAAGGCCGGTTTCGGGGAGGGTGGGGAAGGCTGGCACCTGGCCTCGGTAGGGATGGAGGCTGGTTTCCATGTCGGCCAGGAGTTTTTGGTATTCCTCCTCCATGAGGGTGCGGATGCCCGGCAGTTTGCGGATGAGGCGCTCGGTGGGCTGGTGGAGGCGTTTGGGAAGGCGGGATGCCAGGGCCAGAAGACGATCGGTTTTCATGATAAGTGGCTAAGGCGTTTTATAGCGATTCCAACGTCGGTAGAGGGGGCTCATGCGTTTGTAGATGTCGAGATAGATTTGGAAGAGTTCGTTGTAGCGGGCAACGGCTTGGGGCTGGGGATGGTAGACGTGTTTGATTTCCACATGACGGGCGAAGTCGTCCAGGGTGGTCAGGTTCAAGGCCAGGCCGGCCAGGCCGGCGACGCCCCGCAACCCCGCGGCCTGGGGGTCTTTCACTTGTTGCACGGGGCGTTGGAGCACGTCCGCGAAGATCTGGCTCCAGATATCGGAGCGGGCGCCGCCGCCCACAAAGTTGACAGGGGTCAGGGGCCGCCCCGCCAGTTTTTCCACGTATTTCTGCAACCAACGGGTGTTCAGGGCCACCCCCTCCATCACGGCCCGGGCGATGTCGGCCCGGGTGGTGGTGAGGGAAAGGTTGTAGAAGCCCGCGCGCAGGGTGGATTCCTCCACCGGGGTGCGTTCGCCATAGAGCCAGGGGGTGAAGATGAGGCCGCCACTGCCTGGTTGGGCCTGGGTGGCCAAACGATCAAAACGCTCATAGGCATCCTGGGGCCGGGGGCAATCGCCCAGGGCATCTTCGCCATAGAAAAAGACATCGCGCAGGAAGGTCAAAGAGCCCCCCGCGGTTTCCTGTTCGTTGACCACGAAATAGCGGCCCGGCACCGAGGAGGGCAGGGAGGCCATGTTGTGGAAGACATCGGTCTTTTTGAAAGGCACATGGCAACTGAACCAGGAGGAGGTGCCCACGTAGACATGGGGGTGGTAGTCGGCCACGGCGCCGGAACCGAGCACGGGCGCGTGCACATCGGGCGCGCCCATGGTCACTGGCAGGCCTGGGGGCAATCCCAGTTCGGCCGCGGGCCCGGGCAGGAGTTCCCCGACCACCGCGGTGGTGGGGAGGATCTCAGGCAGCTTGGAAGCATCCACCCCGGTCCATGCCAGCAGGGTGGGGTGGTATTGGATGTGTTGGATGTCCCGGTTGTCGGTGACCCAATGCAGGGTGATGGTGGCCGGGTCGGTGGCAAAACGGCCGGTGAGTTTAAGGTTGATGTAGTCTTTGGGTTCCAGGAATTTGTAGGCCGCGCGGTAGCGTTCGGGCTCCTCCCGCATGAGATAGAGGATGTGGGCGATGGGGTCTTTGCCCCCCCTGGTGGGGATGCCCCCGGTCATACGGAGCCAGGTGATGAGCTTACGCAGGCCATAGCCTTCGATTTTGGGGAAGCCGCCGGTGATCTCGGCTACATAGGGCGCGCCGCGGCTATCCATCCAGATGATGGCCCGTCCCAGAGGATGGCCATCCTGATCTACAGGCACGGTGCCAGACCAGTGGGCGCTGACGCCGATGCCGGCAATGCGTTCCACAGGGAGGCCGCTTTGGGCCAGGACGCGGCGCACATTGCGGGTGATCACAGCCCACCAATGGTGGGGGGCCTGTTCGGCTTGGCCGTTGGGGCCGAAGTAGGTGGGCGTGGCATCGTCTTCGCTGACATACGCCACCACCCGACCATGGGGGGTGACCAGGCCCACTTTGCAGGCCGTGGTGCCTAAGTCGATGGCGAGGATGAGGGGATCGGGGGGCATGGTTCAGTAATCAGTAATCAGTGATCAGTAATCAGTGATCAGTAATCAGTGGCGGGCGGGCGTGGAGATCATTTGTAACTGCTGACGTACTTGACTTTAGGCCGCCAAAAGCCACGAAGGCTCGAAGTTTTTCGAAGACACGAAGGAAAAATAAAGAAAAATACGTCGTGCCTTCGCTTTTCTTCGTGTCTTCGTGGCAAAAAGTGGCGGC
>JALWZT010000328.1 GCA_027002405.1 Anaerolineae bacterium
CCTTAGCCCCAGCCCCACCCTCACCACCACCCTGGTCCCCACCGAAACCATCCGTTTACGCGTGGTGGTGACCAACACAGCCTGGCTGCGCGTGGCCACCGATGGAGAGGAAGTGATCGCTTCCCTGGTAGACCCCGGTTTTGACCAGGAATTCACCGCGCATCAGCTCATGGAATTCCTGACAGGAAACGCGGGCGGGGTTCAACTCTATCTCAACGATGAGCCCCTGCCTCCCCTGGGAGGCATTGGCGAGGTCTACGCGTACGTGTGGACCTTACGAGATGGGGAGATCATTGAACTCACACCCACCCCCCTGCCCACAGCCACGCCGACTCCGGCCGCATCGATGACACCCACCCCGAGCATCACCGCCACCGCGACTTTAACCTCCACGCTCACGGTGACGCCTGGGGGATAGGGTCCAGTGTTCAGTGTTCAGTGTTCAGTGAGCTGTTAAGCTTGTGAAAAAATCCCCGGCATACTACATCCTCACCCTGGGATGCCCCAAAAACCAGGTGGACAGCGAGGCCATGGCCACGCTGCTCATGCAGAAAGGCTATCGGGCCGTGACCGATCCCGATGAGGCGGATATCCTCATCGTGAACACCTGCGGCTTCCTCCAGGCCGCGCAGCAGGAAAGCCTCGCGGTCTTGCGCGACCTGGGGCAGGGCAAGAAGAAACGCCAGAGGCTCATCGCCGCGGGCTGCATGGCCGAACGGGATGGGCATAAAATCCTCGATGCAGTGCCCCAGGTGGATGCGATCCTGGGCACGCTGCGCTGGCCTGAGATCGTGGATCTAGCCGAAAAGCTACGCGGGGGCAAAAAGCAGCGCCGTTTGGGCCGCATGGCCCTGCTGGGCGACCCGCCCCATCCCCTGGACGCGCCCACACCCCGCCCGCCCCAATCCTTCCCTTCCGCCTACCTCAAAATCAGCGACGGCTGCAACGCGCCCTGCGCGTTTTGCTCCATCCCCAGCTTCAAAGGCCGACTCAAGTCCCGTCCTTTCGAAAGTGTCATTACCGAAGCCAACGCCCTGGTGCAGGCCGGTGCCCGGGAGCTGGTGGTCGTGGCCCAAGACACCACCGATTACGGCCGCGATTGGGGTGAGCCCGACAGCCTTCCCCGGCTGCTGAACGCCATGGCCCGTCGTACCCCGGGCCTTCACTGGTTGCGGCTCATGTACGCGTACCCGGGCCATGTCAGCGATCAGCTCATCGAGGTCATGGCCGAGACGCCCGAAATCCTCCATTACCTGGACATCCCCCTCCAGCACGGGCATCCCGCCACCCTGCGCCGCATGCGGCGACCCAGCAACATGAACATGGTGTTCCGCACCATCGAAAAATTGCGCGCGGCCATGCCCGACATCGCCCTGCGCACCACCTTCATCGTGGGCTATCCGGGCGAAACCGAAGAGGAATTCCAGGGCCTACTCGACTTCATCGAGGCCATCCAGTTCGACAAGGTGGGCGTGTTCCAATTCAGTCCGGAACCAGGCACCCCCGCGGCCGAACTGCCGAATCAGATTCCCGATGAAGTGAAAGAAGAACGCTGGCATCGGGTCATGGCCTTGCAGCAGCCCATCTCCCTGGCCAAAAATCAGGCTCAAATCGGCCGCGTCCTTACCGCTCTCCCCGAGGCCCACGACCAGGGCTACACCCTGGCCCGCACCTACCGCGACGCGCCCGAAGTGGACGGCTACGTCATTATCCCGGGCGAGCTCCCCCTGGGCGAGATGGTAGCCGTGAAGATCGTGGACGCGATGGCCTATGATCTCATCGGGGAACTTGCGGTGAACGCGAAGGTTTCATCGCCCCGTATTCCCATTTCGTTCTAAAGGAGGAATCATGGATTGGTTGAGCTTTTTCGTCGGCGTTTTGGTCGGCTGGGTCGTCGAACTCATCATCGATTACCTGTTCTGGCAAAAACGTTGCGCCCGTCTCGATGCCGAAAATGAGGAGCTGAGGTCGGAGCTGCAGCGGATGGAAGCCATTGAGGCCAAAAACCTGGAACTGCGGAAAGAACTTGCTCGCCTGCAGGCGCTGGAAGAGGAACACGCGGCGCTCAAAGCGGAATTGGACGCGTGTCGGCAACAATTGGCGGCGCCCGAGGATACCGCATCCACCCGCGCAGAACCGGCCGCGTCTATCGCGCCGGAGGATTTGAAGGTCGTCGAAGGTATCGGCCCCAAGATCGAACAGATTCTCCATGCCGCGGGCATTCTCACCCTGGCCATGTTGGCGGAGACCGAGATCGACGTCCTACGCCAGATTCTATCTGAAGCGGGCCCGCGTTTCCGCCTGGCCGATCCTTCCACCTGGCCCCAACAGGCGCGGCTGGCCGCCGTGGGCGACTGGGATGCTTTACAGGCATTGCAGGATACCTTGAGCGGTGGTCGCCGGTAACTGCTTTGAAAATAGCATGATCGTCGGCTGCGGAAGGATCGCCAGGCCGACGTTGGGCGAGGCGGCAAAGGTTCGTATTGCGTATTCCGTATTCCGTCCAGTCGTTACGCAATACGCAATACAGAATACGAGTCACGCCGCCCTGGCCGCGAGGCATTTTCGTCGGTATCGGCGAGCCGCCGCTCGTGGCGACTGCTTTGTAAATAGGATTCGGATCAGGATTAGGATTGAGATCATCAGGACAACGTTGAGCGAGGCAACAATGGGAGTGTTCAGTATTCAGTAGTTGAACATAAGACCATCTGCGGAAATCTGCGAAGCATCTGCGTGTATCTGCGTTCCCCTTTCATCGCTATTTGGCGCTCAAATTTTAACGCAGGGGCGCAGAGGACGCAGAGAGACGCAAAGGTTTTCTATCTTTTCTCTCTGCGCCTCCTCGCGTCTTTGCGTCTCTGCGTTCCCACTTTTGTCGTGATGTGGTGAGCCATCGCTCGAGCCGACTGCCTTCATCCCCTTCAGGAGATCATCATGAGCCCACCAACCCAGGAAGCCATCCGCTCTCATCGGGCGTCGAAGGTATTCTTTGCCGCCATCTTCTTGCTTATCATCCTCCTGCTCCTTCTCTCTGGCCGGAGCAAATCCGCTGAAACCACCCAGGGGGCCGTCACATCCACGCCCGCTCAGGCCGCGGCCGTCGCCCAGCCCACCCAGCCGCCCACGCCCGAGCTCGCGACACAACCCCCTCCCACGGCCACTCCC
>JALWZT010000329.1 GCA_027002405.1 Anaerolineae bacterium
CGTCCAGGTGGGCGTGGGGGTGGCGGTGGGGCCTCCCGCGCATGTGGCGATATGAGAACCCAGGCCGCTGAAGTCGTCCACAGGGAATCCCACCCATTCGACCGTGGGATCGAAGGGGGCGCCGGGGTTGGGGTCGCCATGACTCACAGCGGCCTTGCGTCGTAACGTGTGGTCTTTGGTGGTTGTAGTGCCCGAGCCCCATTGGGTGCCGGGGTCTCCCAGGGTGTCGCCGATGAAGTCGATGATCACGCCGTTCTGAACCAATGCCACCCCGTCATCCCCATTGAAGTTCAAACCATTATCTCGGATATCCGCGGGAAAGGTGGCGGAGGGATGGGCCACGATCAAAACATCGCCGTGGTTCAGGATCCCTGTGAGGGGGATTTCCCCACGATAGGTGGTTCCTCCATTGCGATAGACCCGGATGGCATAGCCTGAAAGGTCGATGGGATTTCCGGTTCCGTTGTAGATTTCGAGCCCTTTGTTGTAACCCGTCCCTTCCACATATTCCGAAAAGAAAAGCCCGCCGCAGGCTTGAGGCGCACTGCGAGCGGGCCGGAAGGGGGCCATGCTTCCCAAGAGGCCCAAAATCAGAGATACGCATATCGCAACGATAAGACGCCAGCGAGGCAATGCCATCTGTTCCGTAAGTAGGATCAGGATTAGGATTAGGATTAGATTGGGATTGAGGTTGTCAGGACAACGTTGAGCGAGGCGACAATGAGAGTGTTCGGTGTTCAGTATTCATGTTTATCTTTCCCTTTGTGCCTTCGTGTCCTTCGTGGTTTTGCCTTGCTATGAGAGGGTACGTGTATAGGTTACTCGGGTTCCTCCAATTCTCCGGCGACCTCTTGCGAGCTGAGGGTTTCCAGAGGACGTTGGGGCTCGGCTTCTTCCAGGCCGATTTGGGCCATCATATGATACTGCACCAGACCCGCCCAGAAGTAGGTGAAGATCATCCCGATCAGGCACAAGATCGCGCCGATCAGGCCTGCGATCAAATAGGCGACCAGGGACACCAGGACCACCACGATGATCTCACCCAGATGGCTCTTGGTGAAGTTCAGGATCTCACCCACCTGAAAGCCCGCGCCGATCTCGCCGGTTTCCGCGAACTTGATGGTGATGGCGGGGCTGGCCAACCACAGCACGATAGCATAAAGGAATGCAAAACAACCGAAACAAAGGGCAAAGAGGGACGCAATCGTGCTCCCCGTATCCGAGTCCCCTGCTATCATCATAGGGATAAGGATCAAAAAGTAGAGGATGATCAGAGGTAATCCCCATACCAGATAAACCACAAATAACTTGAAACCATCCGCCAATTTCCCTCCCCAGTCATCCCATGCTGGTAGAGGTTCGGGTTCGTGTTGACGTACCCGACGTACCAGCTCGACAAAGTACCCAATCACAAGAAAGTTACCCAGGATGGGGATAAGAGAAACCAGCCCACCGATGCCGATTTTTTCGATCCATTTTTCGTCTTCAAACATGTAGCTGAAGGATTTGCCGATGTCCATAAGTAGACCTCCTCGGGAGTTGAAGAAATGCGGGGAAAATGAGAGTTGAGGTGATACCAAAGAAGGATAGTAACTATACAGCTTCTTCTGCAAGACGTTTTTACCACGAAGGCACAAAGTCACAAAGACACGAAGAAAATTTTTCCCTTTGTGCCTTCGTGTCCTTAGTGTGCTTAGTGGTTTTTGCCTTGCTATGAGAGGATACGTGTATAGTTACGAAGGATAAAGGTCCTCTTGGGTTCCCCACGATTATAGCAGGGTTTTCGAAGGCTGACAATCTTCTTTTTTGTGCCTTTGTATCCTTAGTGGTATGCTATCGAAGCTACATGAGTTGCTGACATTTTGCGTATGCATACCATGATTGATCGCGAGGAAGCCATTTATTGGATTCATGCTCAAGGGCGTGAGCTTTTGGCCTTGATGCAGCGAGCATCCCGGATTCGGGATGAGGCCTGGGGGCGAGTGGTGACTTATTCTCGCAAGGTCTTTATCCCTCTGACGAATCTCTGTCGGGATAAATGCGCCTACTGCACTTTTGCCCGAGCGTCTCATGATCCTCTGGCCAAAACCCTCGCTCCCGAGGAGGTCTTGGCCATTGCCCGGGCAGGGGAGCGGGCCGGATGCAAGGAGGCGCTCTTTTCGCTGGGCGAACGCCCGGAGCTGGTCCATGCTTTGGCACGTCAACACCTGGCCCGTTTCGGCTACGAACGCACCATCGATTATCTGGCCGCGATGATGCGGTTGGTATTTGAAGAAACCGAGCTTCTTCCTCACCCCAATCCCGGCGCCTTGCATGCTTCCGAATGGCAGGCCCTGCGCCCCTGGGCGGGAAGCATGGGCATGATGCTGGAGAGCACCAGTGCTCGCTTATTGGAAAAGGGCCAGGCGCATTTCGGCTGTCCAGACAAGACCCCGGAACGTCGTTTGGCTGCCCTGGAAGCCGCGGGCCGTTTGCGGATCCCTTTCACCACAGGCATCCTCATCGGCATCGGGGAAACTCGTGAGGAACGAGTGGAGAGTCTTTTTGCCATTGCCGAGATGCATCAGCGCTATGGGCATATTCAGGAAGTCATCATCCAGAACTTCCGCCGGAAGCCGGACATTCGTTTTCGCGATCATGATGAACCCAGCGCTCTGGAGATGGCCCGTACCCTCGCGGTGGCCCGGCTTATCCTTCCCCCAGAGATCAGCTTACAGGCGCCGCCCAATCTGACCCCGGATGCATACCCCCTCTATCTTCTGGCCGGGATCAACGATTGGGGTGGGATTTCGCCCGTCACCCGGGATCACATCAATCCCGAAGCGCCTTGGCCTGCCATCGTGGAATTGGCTGCAGCCAGCGCGGATGCGGGGTTTGAGTTGCGAGAACGCCTTTCTGTCTATCCCCGGTACATCTCCGCAATGTGGCTGCCCCCCCATGTTTTGGCTCGGGCCCGGCAGCTCGCGCGTTCTCTTTGGCTTCTGCCCGAATAAACTCGAGTAACTGCTAACGTACTCGACTTTAGACCCCAAGAAGCCACGAAGTCTCGAAGTTTTTCGAAGACACGAAGGGAAAATAAAGAAAAATACTTCGTGCCTTCGTTCTCTTCGTGTCTTCGTGGCAAAAGTGGCGGCGCGACCTTAGTAGTTACAAACTCGAGCTCTTTAGGCGCTTCGCGCCAGTGGTCAACCTTCGTTGACCGGAAAACTGGACGGCGAAGGCCGTCATCTGATCCCCTTCCGCTGTTCTCCCCTGCTGGCGGGGGGAGATGAAGAGGAGGTCTGGCTGTAGGCCTTGAGTGTCCGACTTCAGTCGGTGAGTACAAAAACGGAAACTAATTTTTAGACGGTTCCTTAGTACAGCGTTTCGTAAATAAGTTCCGAGTTTTGAAACGTCATTCCGACGACCGAAGGGAGGAGGAATCTAGCGAAGCGCTTCCTATGCCGGAGCTATGCGCTCGCTTCGCTCGCTAGATGCTTCAGTCGCTTCGCTCCTTCAGCATGACGTAACCAGGAAGGAATTTATGCAACGTTGTACTTAGCCTGCCGGTTTCAATAGCGAGTCAAAAAACATGAAGACACGAAGGAAGTGACAGGATGCTTGATGCTATTCTTTATGAACTCCGCACGGCCTCTGGCCCTCTCACCCTACGCCAATTGAGCCTCAAATTGGGGGTTCAAGAAAGTGCGTTGGAGGGCATGGTGCATTTTCTGGCCCGCAAAGGGGCCCTGACCCTGGTAGAAGGCCCGGGAGGATTGCGGCAAATTCAGACATGCGATGAAGTCGGGTGTCGTTTGCGCTGCCCGGGCCCAGGCCGATGCTCGTTACGTAGGTTTTAGCGCGCATCTGCTTTGTAAATAGGATTCGGATCAGGATTAGGATTGAGGATCGTCAGGACAACGTTGAGCGAGGCGACAACGGGCGTGATGCGTGAAACGTGAAACGTGAGAGGCTTACGCATCACGCATCACGTTTCACGGCCCGCCAACCTGGCCGCGAGGCATTTTCTTTCGTTTTGGCGCGCCGTCGCTCGTGTCGCCCGTTTCTGCTTTCTGGGCCAGTTGGCGCAGGATGGGATCAGAGGACGCCCGGGCTTTTTGGTAGATGGCCCGGGCCTGGGGGATGCGCAGCGCGGTCAGGATGGCCCGCTGCACCTGCACGGGTTCCTGTTCCCAGGCCTGTTCCAGGGCGGCGATGTCGTTCTCTTCGGCTATCGCGGCCAGGGCCATCCAGGCCATGGCCCGCACCTGCTGCTGGGCATGATCCAACCAGGGCTGGATGGCCGCCCGGTTTTCGGGCTGGGGGTGTCGGGCCAGGAGTTCCAGAAGCGCGGCCGCGGCCCGGGGCGAAGGGTCTTGGCCCAATGCCTGCCGCACGTGGGGCAAGATGGAATCCGCGGGCCAGGCGGCCAGGGTGTCCACCACCGCGGCCTGCAGCATGGGATCATCATCATCCATCAGGGCCAACAGGGCGGGGAGCAGGTCCGGCTTGGGACGCGTGCGCAGAGCCCGCACCGCGCGCCAACGTTGCAGCGGGTCGGTCGCACCCAGTTGCTCGGCAAAATCCGGCGCGGGAACCCACGCCATCAGGCGCCATCGCCAGTGTTGCCAGGCCTTCTGCGCCCGCTCCCACCAGGATTCAGGGCCGGACATGGCCGTCTCCCACGATGATCCATTTGTAAGTGGTGAGTTCCTGGAGCCCCATGGGGCCGCGAGCATGAAGCTTTTGGGTGCTGATGGCTACTTCGGCCCCTAGGCCGAATTGGGCGCCATCGGTGAAACGGGTGGACGCGTTGACATAGACCGCGGCGCTGTCCACTTCGTCCAGAAAACGTTGGGCGTTCCGCCAATCGTTGGTGAGGATGCTGTCGGAATGCTGGGTGCTGTGCTCGCGGATGTGATCCAGGGCTTCGTCCAGGTTCGAGACGACTTTGAGGCTGAGGACCAGGGAGAGCCATTCGGTGTCGAAGTCTTCCGGCCCTGCTGGCGAAACCGCGGGATGGTCCCCCACCAACGCCAGGGCCCGTTCCTCGGCCCGGAAGGTGACGCCATCTCGGGCCAGACGGTCCACCACCTGGGGAAGCAGGGTGGGGGCCATGTCCTGATGCACCAGGAGGGTATCCAGGGCGTTGCACACGCTGGGGCGTTGGACTTTGGCATTATGAATGATGGGAATGGCCTGTTTGGAGTCCGCGCTGGCATCCACAAAAATATGACAGATGCCGATCCCGCCCGTAATGACCGGGATGGTGCTGTGCTCGCGGCAATAGGCATGGAGTCCCGCGCCCCCGCGGGGGATGATCATGTCCACGTATTCGTGCAAGGTGAGCAAATGGCCCACCATGGCCCGATCGGGGTTTTCGATATACTGGACGGCGGTTTCGGGCAGATCGGTTTTGCGCAGGGCCTGGTGGATGACCTCCATGATGGCCAGGTTGCTGCGACGGATCTCCCGGCTGCCGCGCATGATGGCCGCGTTGCCGGTCTTGAGACTGAGCGCGGCGATGTCTACGGTCACGTTGGGCCGGGCTTCGTAAATGAGGCCAATGACCCCCAAGGGGGTGCGACGCTTGTGGATGCGCAGTCCATTGGGGAGGACCCGGCCGTCGAACTCCTCGCCCACTGGGTCGGGGAGCGCGGCCACGTTGCGGGTGTCCTGGGCGATGTTCCGCAACCGGGCCGGGGTCAGGGTCATGCGGTCGATGAGGTTGGCCCGCAATCCCGCGGCTTTGCCATCCGCAATATCCTGGGCGTTGGCGTCCAGGATCGCGTCCTGATGGGCCAGGAGGCCATCCGCGATGGCATGGAGCAGGCGGTTTTTGACGTCGGTCGAGGTCCGGGCCAGGACGCGAGCGGCCTCTCGGGCCTTTTTCCCGATGGGGATGAGGGGATTTTCCGAAGGCTTGGTGTTCATAGGCTGAGGGAGGGGGGAGGGGTAGGATCAGGATTAGGATTAGGATCAGGATTGGGATTGGGGGAGGAAAGTTATCAGTAATCAGTGGTCAGTGCATCAAGACCAAATCGTTGCGGTGGATGACGGTGGGGCCGTAGGTGTAGCCCAGGATGGGTTCGATGTCGTCGGAATGATGCCGGGCAATGCGGCGGACATCTTCGGCCGCGTAGCGCACCAGGCCGCGGGCGATCTCGCGGCCCGCCTGGGTATAGACCCCCACGGTGTCCCCGCGCTGAAAGGTGCCCTCCACCGCGACGATGCCAATGGGCAGCAGGCTGCGGCCCATGCGCTGCAGGGCATCCGCCGCGCCCGGGTCCACAATGATACGGCCCGAGGGCGTATAGCCTGCCAGAAGCCAGCGTTTGCGGTGTTCCAGACGGTCGCTACGGGGTAAGAACCGGGTGCCCAGGGGCTCCCCCTGGACCAGACGCAGGATGACATCGGGTTCGGCGCCCGCGGCAATGATGACCTCGGTCCCGGCCCGGGTGGCGGTTTCCGCGGCCTGGATTTTGGTGGCCATGCCGCCGGTGCCCAGGTCGGTGCCCGTGCCCCCTGCGCTGGCCAGGATGTGCTCATCGATCTTCGAAACCTGACGAATGAGTCGGGCGTGAGGATCGGTGCGAGGGTCCGCGGTGAAGAGTCCAGGCTGGTCGGTGAGGATGATGAGGCGGTCCGCCTCGGCCAGGGTGGCGACCATGGCCGAAAGGTTATCGTTGTCCCCCACCCGGATCTCCTCGGCGGTGACCGTGTCATTTTCGTTGACAATGGGGACGACCCGATGCTGCAAGAGGGCGTTGAGGGTCTGGCGGGCGTTGAGGTAGCGCCGTCGGCCTTGCAGGTCTTCCCGGGTGAGGAGCATTTGGGCCACGGGGATATCGTAGATGTCGAAGTATTGGTTGTAGATGCTCATGAGCCGGGGCTGGCCCACAGCGCTGAGCATCTGTTTGGCGGGCACGTCCGGTGGCAATTGGGGGAACCCCATCTTTTCTTTGCCCGCGGCCATGGCTCCTGAACTCACCAGGATGATTTCCCACCCCTGATGGTAGAGTTGAGCGCATTGTCGTATCAGCTCGATGAGCCGAGGGCGGTTCAAGTAAGGGGTCCCCGCGGTGAGGACGCTGGTTCCCAGTTTGATGACGATACGGCCGGGCCGGGTGGGGGAGCTCATTGGGCCAGTTCTTCTTCCCAAGATGCGAGCAAACGCTCCAGGGTGGCCATCAGGTCGGCATCTTCGGGGAGTTCGCCCGGCAGGTAACGGGCCAGAAGCTGGGCGATGCGTTCTTCCCACAGCTCCAGGGCCATGGTGGTTTCCTGAAGCTGGAAAGCAACAGCAGCCACATCGTCGGCCGTGGCCAGGGACGCGGTCGCCACCGGGCCGGCGTCGGGCCATTGCAGATGCCGATGGGGGTTGGTATAGCCATACCACCCATCGTTTTTATCATAGGGCTTGATGCGCATGCCGAAATGGAGATGGGGGCCGGTGCTAAAGCCCGAATTACCCGAAAACCCGATGACATCCCCCTGCTTGACCGGCTGATTGAGCACCGCTTTGAATGCGCTGAGATGGGCGTAAAGGGATTGGCCCCAGGCGTGTTGAATTTTGATATGTTTGCCGAACCCTTGAGGGTCCTCGGAGACGCGAATGACAAATCCCTGGTCTACGGCCAGGACCTCCTGGCCTTCGGGCATGGCCCAATCCAGCCCATTGTGACCGGGCAGATGGAAGCGGCGATAAAGATGAGGGTTTTCGCCGAAAGCCTGGGTTAAACGAAAGGTGCCCTCAAAGGGCAGGGGCACGCGTATCTGTTGGGCGGAAGGGGCTTCCTTCTCGCCATCGCCATCATGGATGATCATATGCTTTGAGGGAGGAACTTATTTCTGGGGACAGAGGGGGCGGAGGATTTTCCAGGTGTAGAGCCCTGCGTTGTGGCCGTCGGCCCAGAAGAATTGAATGCCGTAGTTGCCTACCAGCTTGACATCCACCAGTTCGGTGGAAACATGGGGAGGCGGGGTTTTGAAGATGTCTTCAGGGGGGATGGGTTTGCCCATGTGTTCGTGGCCGCCACGGCATTCGGCGCAGGGGCAAATGTAGCGGATGCCGGGCAAGGGATATTCGCAATACGCGCCATCCTCCCATTCAATGATAAGCAATTGATTGGGACGGTCTACCGTGATGTTGCGGGGAACAGGATCCGTGGGTTGCGACATGGGTTGGGAACGCTTGGTATGAGGATCAGGATTGGGGGTGGTCAAAAGGGACGTTTTGGGGCCTGACAGGTTGGGGATTGGATACGGGATGTTTCCGGTGTTTTGGGGCGATTCGAATATCCAATCTCGAATACCCCATCTCGAACCTACAGGCCGAGGTCAGCGTTTGTTTCAAAACATTGTAGCATAAGGGAGAAAGCAGGAGCAACCGACGTAGGGCAGTCGCCATGAGCGAGAGCTCACTACATAACGACGAAAATGGGAACGCAGATTTGCACAGATGCTTCGCAACGCAGATTGACGCAGATGATTTTTTATTTTGATTTTATCTGCGTGAATCTGCTTCTATCAGCGTTCATCTGCGTCCTCCATTTTTAAAGCAGTCACCCCGAACGGCAGCTCGCCGATACGGATGAAAACATCTCGCGGCCACGTTGGGGCGGGAAGCCGAGCCCGGGATGCGTAATGCGTGACGCGTAAGGCTCTCACGTTTTACGTTTCACGCATCACGCCCGTTGGTGCCTCGCTCAACGTGGACCTGGCGATCCTCAATCCTAATCCTGATCCGAATCCTATTTACATAGCAGTTTTTACAGAAAATCCATATTTGCCACACGTTTCGGAACTTTGGTATAATAGAAACCCCTCGGGCGGTTAGCTCAGTTGGCTAGAGCGCCACGTTGACATCGTGGAGGTCACAAGTTCGAGTCTTGTACCGCCCACCAAAAGGGATCCCCGCCATGGCGGGGATTTTTTGTTGACATCGTCGCAGCCAGTCGGTATAATGAGAACAAGCACCATATGGAAAGCGTTGACCGAGACCAGTAACCGGTTGCAGAGCGCCAGAGAGTGGAAGCCCAGGCTGGAAGCTTCCGCCGTGTCGGACCGGCGAAAACCCCTCGGGAGCGGAGAAGGGAACGCCCACGGGCCAGTAACTTCTCCCGGCTGGATGCCGTTATCTCTCCGTAAAGTGGACCACGATTGAGTTGGTCAACGAGGGTGGAACCGCGCGACTCCGCGTCCCTTGGGACGACGGAGTCTTTGTTTTTTAGCGCTGGCGTTTCTTCTCCTGCCAGGGGGTGGGCATGCTTCCTGGCGGATGCCGCTGAGGATACAGGTCGTTCAGCAGGTTGTAAGGGGCCGAGGCCACCGAAAGCCCCCGCCGCTTGAGCAGGTATTCCGCCCAATTGGCCTGCTCCCGCTTGACATTGAAGTAGAGATACTCGTCATCAAACCATCGCCCCCAGATGGTGATCCCATACCGGGCCAAAAGCTGTTCGATCTCCCACCCCGTGAGCCCTTCGGTGCGAGGAATGGCAAAGCGCCAGGCCCCTTGGCCCGAGGCTGTACGGGCTAGCTCCTTTACCAACCCCATAACCCCATAACGCTCCAGAGCACGTCCCCACCCGCGATGGAACCAGACGCCCAGCTTGCTATCCAGCCAGTCGAAGATATCCAGATGGGCCAGCGCGTCAATAAGAGATTGCCATCGAGAGGAGGAGTGCGGATCAGGCGGGAGGGAGCTGTTCATATGTTCTATTTTACTCCGATCTCGGCAGACAGGCAATGTTGGCGGGCGCCGCTACCAAGTAACCGTCTAAAAATTAGTTTCCGTTTTTGTGCTCATCGACTGAAGTCGAACACTTAAGGCCTACGGCCAGACCCCCTCTTCATCTCCCCCGCAAGCGGGGGAGAACAGTGGAAGGGGATCAGATGACGGCCTCCGCCGTCCAAAACGGCAACAAAAGGGGTCGCCGAAGGGCGACCATTGGCGCGAAGCGCCTCCATAGGCACGAGTTTACTCGGCAAGTGTTGCGGCAGAAAAAGGGAAGTTATTTCTGGACGCTCACCAATGAAAAGAGAACGCGGATGCCCGCAGATACAACGCAGTCACCACGAACGGCAGCTCGCCGATACCGAGGAAAACGCCTCGCGGCGACGTTGGCGCGGGAAGTCGAGCCCGGGATGCGTAATGCGTGATGCGTAAGGCTCTCACGTTTTACGTTTCACGCATCACGCCCGTTGTCGCCTCGCCCAACGTAGGCCTGGCGATCCGCAATCCTAATCCTGATCCGAATCCTATTTACAAAGCAGTCACCACGAACGGCAGTTCGCCGATACCGAGGAAAACATCTCGCGGCCACGTTGGCGCGGGAAGCCGAGCCCGGGATGCGTAATGCGTGATGCGTAAGGCTCTCACGTTTTACGTTTCACGCATCACGCCCGTTGTCGCCTCGCTCAACGTTGTCCTG
>JALWZT010000330.1 GCA_027002405.1 Anaerolineae bacterium
CCAAAACCCCGACCCCTACGCCCACGGCCACCCCCAGCATCACCCTCCCTGCTCCGGAGCTCATCAACCCTGGGGATGGCGCTCCCTTCAACGGCCAGAATGCCCTCATCGAGCTCAAATGGCGCCCGGGCCCGGGCAGTGCTTTGCCCGCCGGCGCGGCTTACATCGTTCATGTGGGAGTTCAGACAGGCCCCGGGCCGCAGGATGTGCAGTGGCTATTGGAAGAACCTGTGGGTAGCGACACCAGCTATTATGTCCCAGGCTGGCTCTTTGGGCAGGCCCCTCAACAATATGGCCGTACCTACCTTTGGTTCGTGCAGATGGGTATCGTGGCCCAAAATCAGGATCCTATCCAAGTGATCCCCATCTCTCAACCTAGCGAAATCCGTAAGTTTTACTGGAACTGACGTCCCATGATGAACCGTGATCTGCATAAAGTTTTAACTTCGTTGAGCAACGAACAACAACCCATTCGACACCAACTCTTACGCAACCTTTCCGAACTCACTTCAACTGAGCTTGAGCAGTTTCAGGAGGCCTGGCGTGGATTTTCTCCCGCCCGACGTCGGGCATTAATCCAGGCTCTGGTTTCCCTGGCCGAAGAGCAAACCGCGTTCAATTACAACGCCATCTTCGCCTGGGCTTTGGACGACGCGGACGCGCGCGTGCGCGTTTTGGCCATGGAAGGCCTCTGGGAAGATCACCGGACCACCTTGCTGCCTCGCTTTATTCATTTTTTGGTTTATGATGAAGATGTTGATGTGCGCGCGGCCGCGGCCATCGCCTTGGGACGCTATGTCTACTGGGCCGAGCTGGAAGAGATCCCGCGCGGTTACGGCGAACGCGCGGTAGAAGCCCTGTGGGAAACCTATCATAACCCTCGTGAGCATGTGCACGTGCGCCGGCGAGCCTTGGAAGGGTTGGGGGCATCCAGTCATCCTGGTGTTCCCCGCCTTTTGGAACTCGCCCAATATGATGAAAACCCCTTCATGCGAAGCAGCGCGCTCTATGCCATGGGCCGCAGCGCAGATGTGCGCTGGATCCCTCATTTGCTCCCTCATTTAGAAAGCGAATTCCCCGAATTGCGGATGGAAGCCGCCCGGGCCCTGGGCGAACTCGAAGCCAAAGCCGCGGTAGACCCCATGATCCTGATGCTGGATACCGAAGAGGACATGGAGGTGCGCTTCGCGATCCTGGAAGCCCTGGGGCGGATCGGTGGCGAAAAAGCGAAAAAGGCTCTGGAACTCGCGGTGGATTCGGAAAACGAGGCTGAGGCCGAGGTGGCTGAGATGGCCCTGGAAGAGCTCTACATGGGGCTCAATGGCATCTATGAGCTCATTGATGACGTTTTGGGATTGAAGCCGGAGGAGGAATTGGGGGCAGAAGAGGACCTGTGGGGGGATGATTTTTATCTTGACGACCCCCTGGAAGCGGAAATCCGCCGTTTATTGGATGACGAGGACGCGTATTGATGACAGGCGAAGCCCTGCGCGCGTTGGGGGACATCCTTTTTCAGGTCCTCGCGCCCATTGTCATGATGGTGGCCGCGGGGTTCCTGCTGCAACGCCGGTTGAACCTGGACACCAAATCCATCAACCGGGTGGTGTATTTTGTGCTTTCCCCCAGCCTGGTCTATCATTCCATCGTCACCCTGCAATTTGACCCGGCCACCACCGGCCGCAGCCTGCTTTTCGCGGGGTCCCACATGCTTTTGATGGGGTTGCTGGCCTATGGTCTGGCCCGCCGTTGGCATTACGAAGGCGGCCTGGCCAGTGCGTTCATCATTACCACCATTTTGATGAATAACGGCAACTACGGCTTGCCCCTCAACCTCTTTGCCTTTGGCGAAACGGGCTTTGGCTACGCGCTGGTGCTTTTCATGTTCAATGCCATGGTGGGAGGCGCGATAAGCATTTTTCTGGCCATTCGTGGGCAGGCCACAGCCTGGCATGCGCTGCGCCGCACCCTGGTACAGCCCATCATTATCGCCATGATGCTGGGGATTTTTAGCCGTGCTACTCACTTGGCCCCTACCGGGTCCCTCATGCACATGGTAGACATGGCGGGCCAGGCCGCGATCCCGGTGTTTTTGCTGGTCCTGGGCATGAGCCTGGCCCGCACCGATATCCAGGCCAATCTCCAGCCTGTCTTACGCCTGACGGGGGTTCGCATGGTCATGAGCCCCATTTTGGCCTTGATCCTGGCCAGCCTCACCGGTCTGAGCGGTGTGGCCTTTTCTGTGGCTGTGATGCAGGCCTCCATGCCCTCTGCGGTCAATACGATCGTCATCACCAACGAATTCGATGCGGCTCCCGGTTTCACCGCGGGCGCGGTGCTGATGACCACCCTGACCAGCCTGGTGACGCTGCCTGTCTTGCTTTTCTTCTTGAGATAACCTGCTATGAAAGCCGCGACACGAACGCCGGGCCTTTCCTGACGCCACTACCTATGATATGATTACGTCAGAAAGGTAGCCTGCCTTGATTTTGTACCACGATTTCATCCCATCCCCAGCACGAGTAACGCCCGATTATGTCCGTCGAAATCACCATTCAACTTTCCCAGAATCTGGCAGACCGCTATCAGAAAGCTCCGGGAGAAGTGAGAGAAAAAGCCCAACTGTTGTTGAATGTTCTACTGGACGAGCTGACGCTCTCATCGCGCCCACTTTCGGCCATCATGGATGAGATCAGCGACAATGCACGGGCGCGCGGCCTGACTCCCGACGTTTTGGATGCGTTATTAGAAGAGGAATACGGATTTTTTGTTTGATTTCTTCTCCTTTTTTGTGAGAATCTGTGGATGAAATAAAAAACGCCGGTGTCCAGAAAAATAAGAGGGTTCAAGGGAATCTAGCGAAGCGCAAAACCACGGTTGGCGCTCGCTTCGCTCGCTAGATGCTTCGCTCCCTCCGGTCGCTCAGCATGACGTAATCAAAGTGTTGCGAATTCCAATATGAGCATTTCAGGAAAGCCAGTCATTCATTCATCCTGACCAGGGGAATGTCATGCTTACACTCTCTGCTCTGGCCGTCAAGATCGCTGATGAGGTGTTCAGTTACCTGGTTCCCGTTCTCTTCGAAGAAAGCGGTGGGGATGCGGCTCTGCGCAAGAAGCTACGGGAGCGCCTAGGCAAGAAAAGCCCGGAGCAACTGGCTTTCCAAATGGCCGTGGAGCGGGCCCTGAAGGGGCTGGAAAAGGAGCATCCCGGTTGGCGGCAATCCTTGTTCGACGAACCGCTGCTAACCGGGAAGACGGCCGCGCGGGAATTGAGCAAATGCCTGTGGCGGGAGGGCGCGCCGGATGCGGCCGCGCTGGCCCGGGCCTGGGCGCAAAACGCGGGAACCGACCGCGCCGATTTGCAAGACGAGGCCCAGGAAGTGGCCGCGACCTTCATTGCTTTGCTGGAGGAGGAACTGGACGCGACCGATGTGCGGCCGGCCCTGGCGCCTTTGCGAACCAGCCGGGATCTAGCCAGTATTTTGGCGAAATTAGAGGCAATCGATGCCAAATTGCCCTCTGCTGACGCCCAGAGAGAGGCGCTTCATAAAACATACCTGCGGCGCCTGCAGGAGCAGGATTGGACCACCGTGTCCATGAGCCTCTTCGCGCCCCAAGATCCCAACCTGGCCCGACGAGTGAGACTTTCCGATATCTACACGCCCCTGCCTGTGAAATTCGAGCTGACATTGAAGTTCGACAAGAAAGGACGTTTGGCTGACTGGTGGAGCGGGCGGGAGCCAACAATCGAGCAGGATGACGAAGTCCGGGCCATGATTGCGGAAGTGTGGGGCGACACGAGCGGCAGGCGAAGGAGGCAGCGTGTGTGGCCCGATATGGGCCTGGACGAACCAAACCTGCTGCCCTTGGTGACCATTGCCCAACGCTCCTTTTCCAAAAAGGACCGGGCCGGGGAAGCCATCACCTGGCAGCCCGACGCCTGCCATGCCGTGTTGGTGCGCCGTCGGTTCGTGCTGGTGGGCGACCCTGGCAGCGGCAAAAGCACCTTCCTGCGCCATCTCGCCCTGAGTTGGACCGATGAGTTGCTCGTGGGCATGGGGAATGGACGCTCCCGCGGTGTGGGTAACCTGCCCGGATGGCAGAAAGCCTACACGCCCATCTACATTGAGCTTCGCTCCCTGCCCTTTCCGGAGCTCCCCGCGGATCAGAATCAGGTGGCGAAGATGCCCGGTCTTTCCTTTTTCAGGGTTTATCTACAAAGCGCCCTGCCCGGCTCCCAGACAGAAGAGACCATCGAGCTGCTGTTCGATCGGTTGCGCGAGGGCAAAGCTGCCATCCTGCTGGACGGCCTCGATGAAATCCCCCAGGCCGATGACCCGCGGCGGCGGGGACAGGTTCACGCCCTGGTCAATGCCCTTGCTGCTGAATTCCCAGACGCGCCCATCATCATCGCGGCCCGACCCTACGCCTATCGTCAGAGCGAATGGCAGTTGGAAGGCTTTGGTCGCACTGAACTGGCCCCCCTGCCCCGAAACCGTCAGGTCCAACTGGCTGAACGTCTTTTCACCCAGATTTCGCGACGTCGGGCCGAAGAGGAGACCAGGGCGTTTGCGAATGCATTGCAAACCGTGCCGGAAGATCTGACCAGCAATCCTTTGCTGCTTACGTTGCTGGCGGCTATTTGGGTGCGGCGAAAGGAAGGGGAAAGAGAATTGCCCCGCAAGCGAGGTGAACTCTATCGTCGTGGGCTCATGCTGCTTTTGGAAGATTGGGTGCGGCAAAAACGCCAGGATTTCTCTATCGAAAAGAACTTGCGGCTGAGCGCCGAGGATTTGCGTCTGGTGCTGCAACTGGTGGCGGCCTATGCCCAGGAAAAGCGCCAGAGTGTGGACGAAGACCCGGTGATCACAGAGGGGGATATTTTCGAAGCGCTGCGAGCCATCCGCCGGGGGGATGTGGCCGATGATTTGGTGAACCACCTGGAGGGCCAGGCGGGAATTCTGCAGGAACTGGCCGAAAAAAGGCCGGGAGCGATGATTTCTCCCTTCACCAAACGTTTTCGTTTCTTACACCAGTCGTTTCAAGAATATCTCACGGCCTGTGAATACCTGTATCGTAGCCAGCAGGATCGCCCCCACCACCTCCCGGTTCCTGACTCCCGTCGCTTTCCTGAAGGCTTGATAGACAAAGTGCTGAACTCGCCCGACCTGTGGAACAACGTCCTGCGCCTGGCCGTGGATGAACTCTTCCACCAGGACCGCCGCGACGACGCCTGGGAATTGTTGAGTGACACCGTTCGACCCTACCTGGAAGATGCAAACGATCACCCCCTGGCCCATCAGGCAGCACTGCTGGCGCTGGATATCGCGGAACGGGAGCGCTTTTTCGCAAGCTACAATCCCAGGCGGGATCGCAAGCTGCGCAGCTTTTATGAGGATTTGCAACAGGCCGCGGCCCAAGCCCTCACCGACGTTAAGCGCTTCCGCGACCCCGAACAGCGAGACATTGCCGGCCGGCTGCTGGGCCAGGACCCCTACCCCGGCCACGACCCGCGGAAAGGCGTGGGCGTGAAGGATGGGCTCCCCGATTTCGACTGGGTTCCCATCCCCGCGGGGGAGTTCATCTACCAGGATGGCGAGCGCCGCTACGAAGAGGCCTTTTGGATTACCCGCTACCCCGTCACCCGCGCCCAGTTCGAGACTTTTTTGCAGGCCGAGGACGGCTTTGCCAACCCCGAATGGTGGGAAGGTCTGTCTGCAAGGGAAAACCATCGTCGCTCGCCCGGCCAGCAACGATTCGAATACTGGAACCATCCCCGTGAAAACGTAAGCTGGTATGACGCCATCGCCTTCAGCCGCTGGCTCACCGCTAAGGCCCGAGAACATCCTCATTTGCTTCCCGTCGAATTGCGACCAACCCGACCTGGGACTTCGGACTCCGGACCTCGGACCGACTTTCGCATCACCCTGCCCACGGAATGGCAATGGGAGCGGGCCGCGCGCGGGACCGACGGCCGCAGGTATCCCTGGGGGCCTGAATACGAGAGTGGATATGCAAACGTGAATGAGACCCGGGATAACTCCGGCCCGTATTATCTGGGAAAGACCAGCGCGGTGGGCACGTATCCGCAAGGCGCGACGCCCGAACCCGAACAGAAACGCGTCTGTGACCTCAGCGGCAATGTGTGGGAGTGGTGTTTGAATGAGCATGCCCATCCCGGGCGCGTTCAGGAAGCGGGCGACGCGCCTCGCGTGCTGCGCGGCGGTTCGTGGTTCGACAACATCCACCTCGCGTCCGCGGTCTTCCGTGTCAGGGACCTCCCGGACGGCCGCAACGTCAGCTTCGGGTTCCGGTTGGTGGTGGTGTCCGTCCCCGGGCGCCGGGGGATGAAGTCCCCCGGCTAAAAAACAGCGCCCCTGCGGGGCTAGCCGAATTCATTCGGCGCCGTTCTGTAGCCCGGCGACTTCATCGCCGGGCGGGCCGCGGCTAGCGCACCCCCTGACGACATTCCGTACGCCACAGGCTCGCGTCGTCACCCAACACCGGGGGATAATTCCCCCGGCTAAAAAACAGCGCCCCTTCGGGGCTCATGTCCCCAGCCCGCAGGGCTTCGCGTTCGTAGCTCGGAGGTTTCGCTCCGAGCGGAAGAAACAGCGCGCCTGCGTGCCTAGCCGGAATTATCCGGCGCCGTTCTATAGCCCGGCGACTTCATCGCCGGGCGGGCGTGGCAGACGCCACCTCGGTCGGCTGAACGACGCCAAATGTCTGCTTTGTAAATAGGATTCGGATCAGGATTAGGATTGAGATCATCAGGACAACGTTGAGCGAGACGACAACGGGCGTGATGCGTGAAACGTAAAACGTGAGAGCCTTACGCATCACGCATTACGCATCACGTGCTCGGCTTCCCGCGCCAGCCTGGCCGCGAGGCGTTTTCATTCGTATCGGCGAGCTACCGTTCGTGGCGCCTTTAAGATAGAGACGAGGCCCGTTCCTGCAGCCATTTTTCCCGGTTCGCGGCCCGAGCGATCTTGCCACTGGACGTTTTGATCAGCCATTTGGGTCCCACCAGGGTTACATAACTCACGGTGACGTCACTTTCCCGGGCCACAAGCTGGCGGATGGCCCGAGCAATGGCCTGTTTTTCGTGAGGGTCTTCGGTGTCTACTTCGGCCACCACCGCGATGAGCTCCGTGCCTTCCCGTGCATCGGGCACGCCGAAGACCACCGCCCGCCCGGGATGCACGCCATCAACCTCATTCACAATGGCTTCGATGTCCTGGGGATAGATGTTTTTACCCGCGTGGATGATCAGGTCCTTTTTGCGCCCCACAATGTACACTTCCCCCTCGGCCATGTATCCCATATCCCCGGTCAGGTACCAGCCGTTCAAAAAGGGTTGCAGGTCCGGTCGGCGATAGTAGCCCTGGAGCATGCAGTCACTGCGAATGGCGATCTCCCCCACATGGCGTTCGGGGAGTTCCCGGCCCTGGTCGTCGAGCACTTTGACTTGCGTATGGGGGATGGTAGGGCCACAAGAAACCTGGGCCACTGTAGGCTCCTGGTCTTGCGCAGGACGGGCCAGTCGTTCCTGACTTAACGCCTGGCGACTGACCACATCCACCCGAGGCCGGCGCCCGGGCGGGGTTTGCGTCACAGCAAAGGTGTTTTCGGCCATGGCATAGCTCACGGCCAGCATGGTTTCTTTCACCCCCAACGAGGCAAATCGCTGCAAAAAAAGCTGATGACTATCATGGCGCACCGGTTCGGAACAGTTGATAAACATGCGCATGGAATCCAACCGCATCCCTTCCAGGTCCCGCTGGCGCACCCGACGGGCCAGGTGGTTATAGGCAAAATTGGGTAGCCAGGTCAGTGTGCCCCGGTATTCATGGATGGCCCGGAAAAGCAGCGCGGGATGACGCACCCAGTCGAAGGGGGACATGAGAATCAATGGCAGGCCCTGGACCAGAGGCTGGATAAACCCGGCGATAAGCCCCATGTCGTGGTACAGGGGCAGCCAACTGACAATCACATCATCTTCCCGGAGCTTCAGGGCCTGGGCATAATTCGCCAGTTGATTGAGCACGGCTTCGTGGCTGAGCGCGACCCCTTTCTGCAACCCGGTGGTCCCACTGGAATGTTGTAGAAACGCGATCTGTTCCGGTGCCGGGGGTTGATCGAGAAAACCCGGTTCTTCCCCCTCCTCAGCCAGGCGCGCGAGTTCTGTCGACCCCACCACAGGGCAATCCGCGGTGCGGGCCATGACGGGCGCGAAGGCATCGCTGGTAAAGATAAGCCGCACCCCGGAGTGCCTCACCAGCCGATTCATATTGCGCATGTAAATTTGGGGATCGAGCTTTTCGGTGAGGGTGGGGAACATGGAGGGGATGGCGCCCATACGGAGTGCGCCCCAAAACGCGAAGATGCTCTCCAGGTTCTGGATATGGGCGATAATGACCAAATCGCGCGGCCGCACCCCCAGCCGAGCCAACCCCGCGGCATAGGCACGGGTCCGTGCCTGGAAATCCGCACGAGTGATGGTGACTGGAGGTGCGTCGGTAGCGAGAAAGGTGATGACCGGGGTTTGGGCCCCTTCTGGACGCAGCGCGGCCGCGTCCAGAAGGGTGGAATAGGCAGATCGGGTGTGGGGGGTGAGCATGAAGGCGTCGTTGGCTTGCGGAGGCGCGTCTGCTATGTAAATAGGATTCGGATCAGGATTAGGATTGAGATCATCAGGACAACGTTGAGCGGGGCAGTAGCGGACGTGATGCGTGAAACGTAAAACGTGAGAGCCTTACGCATCACGCATTACGCATCACGTGCTCGGCTTCCCGCGCCAACGTGGCCGCGAGATGTTTTCATCCGTATCGGCGAGCTGCCGTTCGGGGCGCCTATTTGAAAAATCCGCGAAAATCTGCTTTATCCGCGTTATCTGCGGCCAATTCCAACCTCCGATACGGCGATTCTGAGCTTTGAGGGAAGCAAAGCGCATAACAGCCTCTACTCCGTACTATGCTGGATGGGATTCCTGATCGGGAGAGGGCGATGCCGCCTCTTGTTCGGAAGTCGCTTGTTCAGAAGCACTCTCCTGAGACGCGCTTTCCATCTTGGCGATGATCTCGTTGAGCTCTTCATTGACCGAGCGCAGGGTTTTCAGAAGCCCGACGCGCAGGTTTTCGGTGACCGGCGCGGTCTTGATCTCTTCCACCGCACTGGCTGCTTTTTGGGCCACTTCCTGGGTGATGGGCGCCTCCCGGGCTTTGACAATGGCTTCATTGATCTCTTCAATCATATTCTGAGCACCGCTGGTCACTTCCTTGCGCACCTCTTGCAATTGCGGCGCTTCCAGCACCTCCTTGATCAATTCCGAGAAATTTTGGCCCAGGCGGCTCAGTTCTTCCGCCAGGGAACGGGCCGAGGCCTTGGGGGCTTCCTGCTCAGGAGTTTGGGTTTCAGGGATAGGGGATTGGGCTTGCTGTTCGGTCATGGGGGTCCTCCATGTGAATCACGCTAAAAATGAGAAATTCAGGGTAACTACTAAGGTCGCGCCGCCACTTTTGCCACGAAGACACGAAGGCCCCCTTCGGCTCCCCCGCATGCGGGGGAGAGGCGAGGGCACGAAGTATTTTTCTTTATTTTCCCTTCGTGTCTTCGAAAAACTTCGAGACTTCGTGGCTTCTTGGGGTCTAAAGTCGAGTACGTTAGCAGTTACAATTCAGGGAAGGGGCACTTGGACAGGTTCAAGGATGCATAGGACTTTAACAGCCCTATACATCATACGCCAAAACCTCCTGAAAGGTTACATTAATATCCAGTATCCAATATCCAGTATCCAATATCTTCCAAAATTCAAAACCTCCATTTCAAACCATACCCTCCATCCTAATCCTAATCCTGATCCTACTTCCTTACCGATTGGCCCAAATGACCTGTGCACCTGCCGGAGGCTGATACCCCGGCCCGAAGCGGAATTTGGCCTGCCAGGGTTTGTACTGGCTTTTGAGGACTTCATCGATCAAGAGATGCCCTTCCTTATCCCACACCTTGCGGGGCACGGCCGCGTCCAACCCCGATACGGCCCAATCCACCTGCACCACCTTGCCCGGCGGCATGCTCGGGTCTTCGATATAAAGGGGCGGGGGCGGGGGTTGGCGGTTGGAGTATTGGGGCTTCCCCACCTCCACTTTCCATCCCGGGGCTGTTCCGTAGAATTCAAAGGTCAAGGTACCTTTCTGGGTATCCACGATGGGCTTGATGAGCAGGTACGCACCTGTGGTGTTCTTGAATTTGAAATCCACGTTGGGGGTGTAGACGGTGGCATCAATGCCAGGTTCCCCGTACCAATGGACTACGTAGCCATGAGCCCATCGTTCCACGGTGGGGAATCCGCCAAAAAAGGACGCTCGGAAGATGGTGGTGCTCACCTGGCACACCCCACCCCCCACCCC
>JALWZT010000331.1 GCA_027002405.1 Anaerolineae bacterium
GCCGTGGGCGTGGGGGTGGGGAAGGTTCCACCGCCCGGCAGGCTGTAACGGATGCTCAGTTTGGGGCGTTGGCTGCTGGTGCCGTATTCCCTTGAGGCCAGGATGAAGCGGGCGTAATCGGGGCCGGGTTCCAATTGCCAGCCGTGGTTGAGGGCGGGCTGGGCCAGGAAGGCGCGAACATCCGCGGTGACATCGAAGCAGCGCCAGCCTGGGGGATCGTCGGAGGAAATCTGGCGTTGGTCTGTAGGCTGACCGGCCCGATCCGCGGAACCGGTGGCACCGAAGGTCTGCCAAAAGGTCTGCCCGTCGGCCTTTTCCCAGGTGGCTTCCATCTCTTCCCACGCGCGCAGCATGCGCCAGGCCTGCACCTGGGTGTGGCCGTAGTCGCTGCTGGTGACGTAGAGGCACAGTTGGGCTTGATGGATGATGGCCTGGGCGGGCAGGGGATCGAGATCAAATTGGATCAGGATTTTTTTGACCGGGCCGCCGCTGTTGGCCCGCCATTGCAAGATGGTTGCCCCTCCGTAGTTGGTGGTGGTAGCCCACGCGTCGAGCATGGTGTCGGCCACGCCCTGGTAGCCGTCCACCCCAGGCTGCAAGATGGTCTGATAGGCCTGAAGCTGCAAGCGACCCATATCCGCGAACACGCCGCCCGGGCTGACTCCCCGCCAGATAAGCCAGGTGTCGGGGATAAGGTCCTGGTTGTCGTCATCTTCCAGGCCGATGTTCAGGCCCAGGACCCGGGCGTGGGTGAAATCCCCGCCCAGCATGGAGCGGGGCACAGCCAGTTCCAGTTGGTAGCCATCGCTGGTGGGGGTGATGTACGCCAGAGCCTGGTAGCCGCCCTGCACATGGCCATTGGTGGCGATCCGCATGGTCCAATCATACGGGCCCCCCTGGCGGCCGTCGTGGTCCCCATCCAGGGTGATGTGGATGGCATCCCCTGGCCCAACCACGTCATCCCGAACCTGGACCGCGAGGAAGAGGTATTCGGGCCACCAGCGGGCGCGGATATCCGCGCTCAGGTCCTGGGCATCCACCGGTTCTCCTTGAACCCAATCTGCGTGGGATGAATCCAGGGGGAAGGATGCGTCGGGGGTCCAGTCATCCAGCAGGCCATCCAGGGTAAGGGCCCCGGCAGGGAGGGCCGTGGCCTGACGGCCGGTGCCTCCAAAGGGCAGCAGGGTGACCTGGGCGAAGCGGCTGGGATCGCCGGTCGCGGTGTCGCCATTCCAGACCAGGCTTTTTTGGTCGAAATGGCTGTCGTAGTCGAAAAGGGCCAGGTTGAGCCCCACCTGGTCTTGGGGTTTCAAGAGCCCGCCCAAGGCCTCGGCGGGTAAGGCGATCTCCAGTTGGTAGCTATCGGTGAGCCAGGTGCTGGCGCTGATCACGGGGATGCCGTCGCTTTCCACCCGGCCCTTGGCCCAAAAGGTGATGTGATGGTCGTCCGACCCCGATTGACCATCCCCCTGACCATCGATGGCCAGGGTGAGGCGGTCGTGATCGGTGACGTGGGTATCCTGGACCTGGATGGCCAGGAAGAGGGTGTTTTCCCACCAGCGCACCCGGATTTGGGCGCTGAGGTCCTGGGGATCGTGAATGTCGCCTTGGACGGTATCGGCCTGGTCCGCGGTGATAAGGACGCTATCGACCGGAGTCCAGTCTTCCAATTGGCCATCGATGCGGACGTTTTGTTGGGCCGGGGCCTGAACGCGGCGTTGGTGCCGGGTGTTGTATTGGAGGATGACCTGGTTTTCGCCCGCGGCGTAGACCAGGTCCTGGCTCCAGGCGCTGAGGCCGTGGAGTTTGCCCGTGGCGGGCACGTCGATTTGCTGCCAGGTGTGGCCGCCATCGTGGGTGACAAAGAGCCCTCCCCTTTCGCCCGCGGCCCAACCGGTGGTGGCGTCCACCATGTCGATGGCAAGGAGGGAGGGGACCTGAGAGGTGATGGTGGCGTGGTCCCAGGTGGTGCCGTTGTCGGGGGTGAAGACCACCGCGGATTGGATGCAGGCCGCGTCGTGGGTCCAGGCCCCCGGGGCCCGTTGGCAACCAGCCAGCCAGATGTGATCCAATTGGCCGTTGGCGTCCGCGTCCACCGCGCTGAGGGCTTCGAATTTCCAGGAGGCGTAGGTGTCGGGCAGGGTTTTCAGGCCCCAGTGGGCGCCGCCATCCCAGGTGAAGTGATAGTGGGGTTTGAGGACGGCCAGGGCGCCCACGTCGGGGGAGATCATGTCCAGGTCGACGCCGGTGAGGTAGTTGTCGTTGTTGGTGGCGCCGGTCCAGTGGGTGCCGTTGTCTTCGGTGTGGAAGAAGGCGTGGGTGCCGGTGGTGATGGCTTTTTGGCCGCTGGGGTGGTTGACGTCGTAGAGGAAGCCGCCGTAGTCGGTTGCGTATTGGCGGATCCAGGTTTGGCCGCCGTCGGTGGTGTGGAGGATGAGGCCAAAGCGGCCCACCGCGTGGCAGTCGTTGGGGTTTTGGGGCGCGCAGTGGATGGCCATGAGCCAGGAGCGGTAGTCATCGGCCGCGTTGCCGCTGGTGTTCGGGTCGGACCGGAAGGCATGGTAGAGTTCGCGCCAGGAATAGCCTCCATCTTCGGTTTTGAGGCCGTTGAGGTGATCCCCCACCACATAGGCGACCTGGTCGGACGCGGCCACGATGTCGAACCAGCGGGGGTAGTGGCCGCCGATGTTGTGGTACCAGGTCTGACCATCGTTGCTTTGCCAGATGAACCAGCTCGAAGGCGCGGGAGGGCCACCCCAGGCGCCATCGTTGTGGGTGATGACGCGGCCCCCGGCCCACGCCGTGGTCGTTCCCCCCGCGGCCAGGGCGTAGAGGTCGTGGCCCGCCTGGTCTGTGCCCTGCACCGAGGTGATCGCGTGCCAGGTCTGACCCCGGTCATGGGTGTAGGCCAGGGCGCCGTTCAGGCCCGCGATCCAGCCGATATTGCTCTGACCGGCCGCGAAGGCGATGGCCTGGAGGTCCTGGCCCAGGCCGGTGGTTTTCACTTGCCAGCTTTCGCCCCCATCCTCGCTGATGAGCAGGGTGTCCTGGTCGCCCACGATCCAGATGCGGTGGTTGACAATACGGGCATCGTGGAGGGAGGCGGTGGTGATGTTTTGGCGCGGGGTCCAGGTTTGACCGTGGTCAGATGTGGTGAGGATGGTGCCATGGTCGCCCACGGCCACGCCTTGTTCACCATCGGGGGCAAAGGCCACGGCCCGCAGGGTTTCGGTGATGCCGCTGGTCTGTGTTTGCCAGGTTTGGCCTCCATCCGAGGTGTAGCGGATGAGGCCATTTTCGCCCACCACCCATGCCTGTTGGGCGTTGTGCAGATAGACATCCCACAGGGTTTCGGGCTGGCGGGGGGGCAGTTCCTGCCAATGGCCGCCGCCATCCTGGGAAGTGATGATAAGCCCTTCCTGGCCCACGGCCCACAGGGTCAGGTTGGCCGCGGCCAGGCTGTGGAGGTCGATGGTGGGGAAGGGGGACTGGTAATGCCAGGTGTGCCCCTGGTTGCTGGTGCTGAGGATGAGTCCCTGGGAGCCGATTCCCACCAGGTTTTGGGTATCCAGGGCGAGGAGGTCATAGAGGGTGCCTTCCCCGCGCCAGATGCGTTGCCAGGAAGGGGTCTGGCTGGGCGCGGCGGCTGCGGGCGCGGGCAGGGCCCGGGCCAGCCAGGGGACGAGCAGGAAAGGGAGGATGAGGAGGGGGATAAGGGATCTGATGCGCATAGGGGATGGATAGAGCCGCGAGAGAGTAATCAGTGATCGGTCATCAGTAATCAGTGAGTCAGTCAGTTAGCTGTTTCTTGGTGTCTTTGTGCTCTTGGTGCTCTTTGTGGTGAAAGATTATCTGCGAAAATCTGCGTTGCGAAGCATCTGTGCAAATCAGCGTTCCCATTTTCCTCGGTCTCGGCGGGCCGTGGCTGGTGGCGGCTGTCATCTGTTACCATACCAGCCCTTGCCCCGGGCGTCAAGGGGGTTGCAGGGATGATGATCAAATTGTCATGCGGGCCAGGGGGGAGGATGAATGAAATGTTGTAATCGTGTATAGTGACTGTTCGGTGTTTTTCCCAGGAAAGCTAGGGTTACGTGATCGGGATCACAGAAGGGGGGGTGGAATTTACCTTACATTAGAAGTGCTCATCCCCATGGATGGGTGTTATTGACGGTTTCGTTATCTCTCACTTTGATCAAAGGAGGTCTTGCATGGACTACGGCTGGATCGAAATTGCGGTGGCCGCGATATTTGTCTCCGTGGTCATCACCCTGGTGCTCAGTCGTGGCGCGGGATGGCTTTCTTGGCGGTTTTGGCGAAACGCGATGGTCGTCAGCAGTGTCGTGATGTTTGCGGTGCTGCTGTGGCTGAGTTTCGACTCCGCGGCCCAGACCCGGCCCGGCGGCGAGCGGATTGCTCCCTGGACGGTGATCAACCATGAAATCGGGTTGAAGTGGAATCCCGAGAAGCGGTGGCAGGAACCTGTCATTGGACAGGAGACGGGATTTTTCGGCAAGGTCTATTCTCCCGATGAGGCGTATCAGTTAGTGCGCCTGGGGAAGTTGACGTTGCAGTCCCGGAATTGCATGGAATGCCACACCTTCTTGGGGAATGGGGCGTATTATGCGCCGGATTTGACCCGAGCCTGGTTGGACCCCTGGTGGGAGGAACGCATTATGCCCATGGTAGGGGCAGAGAGCCATGAGGAGGCCATGAAAACCTGGCTCCAAAATCCGCCCCAATATCCTCAGGGGAAGCGCCGCATGCCGAATCTGCACTTGAGCGATGAGGAGGCGACGGCGTTGGTGGCATTCCTTAAGTGGATGTCGGCCATCGATACCAACGGATTCCCCGCCCATTTCGGAGATTACAAGTAATCGCCAACGAGGAAGGTGACTATGACTCAAGCAGCACAAACTCATCCCAAGCTCTATGAATCCCAGAAGTTGGCGCGCTGGTATTTTGTGGTGGCCATCGCCCTGTTTGGCGCGCAGTTGACTTTTGGCCTCATCGCCGCATATCAGCAAATTGATCCCAATTTCTTATTCGGCCTGGCCCCCTTCATGACGAACCGCACCTTGCATGTGAACGCGATGATCGTGTGGTTGCTGGTAGGGATGATGGGGGGCGTGTACTGGTTTTTGCCCAAAGAGACAGGCCGAGAGGTGGTGGGGATCACCCTGGCGAAGATCATCTGGTGGGTGATCGTCGCGGGGGTCACGGTGGTGGTGTTGGTGTATCTCTTCGTTCAATATGGCCCGGCCAAGTGGACGACCTTGTGGTTTATCATGGAGGGCCGGGAATATATCGAAGCCCCTCGCTGGGCTGACCTCGCCATCGTGTTGTGGGTGGCGATTTTCTTATTCAATGTGGTGGCCACGGTGCTGGTCAGCCGTCGCATCACAGGCATTCTGGCCGTGCTGATCTTCGACCTGGTGGCCTTGGGCGCGCTCTACACCGCGGGCATGCACTTCACGGTCAATATCAGCATGGATCAGTTCCTGTGGTGGTGGGTGGTGCACCTGTGGGTGGAGGCCACCTGGGAGGTGCTGGTCGGCGTCCTTATCGCCTGGTCTCTGATGTATCTGCTGGGAACCTCCCGACGTTTGCTGGAAACGTGGCTTTTCATCGAGGTCACATTGGTGTTTGGTACCGGCATCGTGGGCCTGGGCCATCATTATTACTGGATCGGCACGCCCGAATACTGGCTGGGTCTGGGCGGGTTCTTCAGCGCCTTGGAACCGCTGCCCCTGGTGGCCATGGTGGTGCACGCGGTGTACGATGCCGGTGGCCATCGCCTGGGCACGGTGAATAAGCCCGCCATGCTCTGGCTCATTGCGCAGGCGTTTGGGAATTTCATCGGCGCAGGGGTCTGGGGCTTCATGCAGACCCTGCCCCAGATCAACATGTATAGCCACGGCACCCAGATGGCCGCGGCGCATGGGCACCTTTCTTTCACAGGGGCGTATCTCTCCACGGTCATGGTGCTCATCTACATTGCAGTCCAGAACCTGCGCAAGCCGGTGCAGGTTCCGCTGGATTCCAAGCTTTGGAAGTGGGCTGCCGCTTTGCTTTTGTTGGGGATTATCGGGATCGCGGGTGCGTTCACCCTTTCGGGCCTCACCCAAACCCTGGTGGAACGGGCCGAAGGGGGTAGCACCTGGGCCGCTTACATCAACGCGTACACCCATCCCTGGTACGCCCGTACCCTGGCCTGGCGCTTTGCCTTTGCCTGGATCGCGGTTATCGGGTATGTGCTTCTGGTGTGGGACTTCCTCACCATTGGCAGAGGCGGGACGGCTGCCCAGTCGGCCGCGGTATCCCCATTAGCCACTGCCGGAGGTGAATCATGAGTCCCTCTCAAGAGATTGCCCGCATGGTGGGATTCCTCATGGTATGGGGATTCCTGTTCATCTTCTTCGCGGGGCTGTACGCCGGTTTTTACACCGCGGGCAAGATGTTCAGGAAGCCCTGGCTCACCTGGATTGGCTATGTTTTTGCCGTTGCCCAGTTTGCATCGGGAATGAACATGGTCTTTACGGACTTTCTCGATCCCTTTTGGAAGAAACTGGTGGTCTTCATTGCCGTGGCCTATCTGTTCATTCCCCCCATCATGTGGCGGATCGTATTGGCCTTCCATAATTATTACGAGGAGGAAGCGTCGGCCGGCCACGGGCAAGCCGCTTCCTTTGGTCCCTTGAATTAGGAGGAGAGCATGGCAGAAATCCAACGTGTCGAAATCTACGTGGATGGCTCATCCGAGCCTTTTCAGGTTATCACGCAACCCCCCTTCAAGGTACGTCTGGACCCGGCCGATTTTGCCGAGGGGGATCATCATATGCGAGTGGTCGTCACCTATGACAATGGGGATTACCACGATTACGCCTACATGTTCACTATTTCTCATAAGCCCGAAGTAGAGGTTTCGCACATCAATCAGGCGCCTATCTACAGCCCGGTGGATGTGGACCTGATCGATCCCATGGAATCGGAAATGCCTCCGCCCGGGCTGCTTACTCAGGCTATTTTGCCTGTGGCCCTGTTCCTAGTCATCGTGGTGGTGTCCGCCTGGTTTTCTATTTCCGGCGATAGCGCGGTGAGTGCGCAAGTGAGCCACGTTGAGGAGATCTCGAAGCCTGCGGCCGCGGCTCCGGCCACGAGTTCTGTGGATGGGGAAGCGATCTTTGGCGAAAAATGTGCTGCCTGCCACCAATTGGATGGCAAGGGCCAGGGAGATGTCTTCCCTGCGCTGGCGGGGAATGCCAATTTGGCGGATACCGATATGGTGATTGACACGGTGCTGCATGGCCGTGCCGGCACAGCCATGGTGGCCTGGGGAGAGCAGATGGATGACGAGCAGATCGCGGCGGTCATCAACTACATCCTTTCGGCCTGGGGCAATGATTTTGGCTCGGTGACGCCGGAGGATGTCGCGGCCAAACGCTAGCGTCGTCTTGCTTCCCTTAGGTTCTCTCTCGCCCCGGCCGATTTTCCCCGGCCGGGGCGTTTGTTGTCAGTCATCCGCGTTTCCATTTCCCTCGGTCTCGGCGCGCTGTCGCGCGTGGCCCCTACCCCGGAACCATCACATCCTCAAAGACGGGATGAAGGCCTTCCTGGGGATGCCAGCATTGCAAGGTCTCAGGTCGGAAATGGGGTAAGGCCATAGAAAGGAAGGTAAGAAGGCCCGCCCGGTCGCTGGGCCCGAGATCGTAACGCAGGTCGTAGAGGTATTTGGTGATCACGCCCACATCTAAGCCCAGCCGAGGAGCATACGCCTGGGCGATCTGGGGGATATGAGCCAGGCCGTCTCGTTTGCTTGCGTAAAGCGCGGGCAGGATATCCAGGGCGGCCAGGGCCGGTAGGGCTTCCCGGCGCGCGGCCCACAGGGCAAAGACGAAGGGCAGTCCGGTCCATTTCAGCCATTCATCACCCAGGTCAAAGGCGTAAGGCTGCCCACGCCCGGGTAGGGAGCGGCGGTGGGCCGATTCCACCAGGGCATCGTCGCCGATGAGCAGGGCCGCGGAGGAGCGTCGCAGCATGTCCTCCAGGTTTTGGGGCTCCACCGCGTAGCGGGGCGAGACGCGCCAGAAGTGTTGGGCCAGTAATTTTACGAGTTCCACGGAGGTCGCGGATTCATCGGAGAGTGCGATGCGGCAATCATCCAGTTCCCTGGGGTCGGCCATCCAACTGAAGAGCAGGACGGTTTTCACCGCGCCCAGGGTGGCGATGGAGAGATTGGGCAGGATGGCGACTTCGGAGCTCATGCGCGCGGCCGCGATGGCGCTGATGGGGGCCAGGTCCACTTCTCCCGCGGCCAGAGCTCGGTTAAGTTCTGTGGGCACTCCCCGCCGAAATTGAATGGGCTTCCCGGCCAGGCGTTCTTGCAGACGAAAGTAAAGGGGTTCCACGTTGAGGTAGTCGATGATGCCAATGGTAATCATGGGAGCATTGTACTTCATGATCCTGGGTTGTGTCCAACTGCTATGAAAATAGAATGATCGCTGGTTGCTGAGGAATCGCCAGGCCGACGTTGGGCGAGTCGGCAAAGGTTCGTATTGCGTATTCCGTATTCCGTCCAGTCGTTACGCAATACGCAATACGGAATACGAGTCACGCCGCCCTGGCCGCGAGGCATTTTCGTCGGTATCGGCGCGGGGTGGCCCGCCGTCGGACTGCTTTGTAAATAGGATTCGGATCAGGATTAGGATTGAGGATCGTCAGGACAACGTTGGGCGAGGCGACAACGAACGTCAAACGTAAAACGTGAAACGTCAGGTCATGACGCATGACGTTTGACGCTTGACGAAATCGGCTTCCCGCGCCAACCTGGCCGCGAAGCGTTTTCATTCGTATCGGCGAACTGCCGTTCGTGATGACTGATTTGTAAATAGGATCAGGATTAGGATTGAGGATTGTTAGACCGAGGTCAGGCGCGAGCAGAAGTAATCAGTGATCAGTTACGCCGTGCGACGTCATTCCGAGGGAGCGAAGCGACCGAGGCATGTCCTGAGCTTGTCCTGAACGAAGTGAAGGACCTCGTCGAAGGAGATCTAGCGAAGCGCAAAAACCACGGCATGGCGCTCGCTTCGCTCGCTAGATGCCCTTCGATTCCTCAGGACAGGCTTCGCTCCCTCCGGTCGCTCAGCATGACGATTATCTGCGGCAATCTGCGTTGCATCTGCGCAAATCTGCGTTCTCTCCACCTGCCACTTGCCACTTGCAAACCTGCAAACTGTGCTCTCTCTTTCCATACAGTTGCCAAATCTCGCGTCATGGGGGATACTTGGGGCATGCATCGCGCTTTTTCGTTGGTTATGCTGGCTTTGTGGGGAGGATTCCTGGCGGCTTGCATGGTCCCCCCATCCCTGCCGACCACGCCTCAGGGGACCTCCGTCGCCCGGCCCGTGTTGGCGACCATGACCCCCAGGCCCGAAGCATCCCCCCGGCCTTCGGAGGCTCTCCTGCTTGCAGCGACCGTCGTTTCGCCGGCCGTCCCTACGCGCTCCCCCTCGGGGCTCTGGACTCCCCTCTTTCCCGGTGCGGAAGTGCGTCAGACTCAGGATGCTCTGGCGCTGTTGCGGCATGATCCGGGCCTGGTGCGCTACGATGTTTTGTTTCAGTCGGACCCGCAGCAGGCGCAGCCATTGAGTCGGTGGCTGGATGGCTCCGACACCGCATGGGCCGCGGTCAATTGTGGTTTTTATTGGGAAAAGCAAGGGGTGTATTATCATATGGGATGGCTGGAGGCCCATGCCCAGCGCCTGGCCCCCCCTCGTCCTCGCTGGGGCGCGGCCCTGGTGGTCCGAAATAACCGGGCCCGGGTGATCCGTCAACCCAAGAAGCGGGCGGCTCCAGCCACCTTGGCCGTGCAGGGATGGCCGACCCTGGTATGGCACGGGCGAACCGTGGCCGAGCTCGCGGCCGTGGATCCAGGCACATGGGCTCGTCGCACGGCCGTGGGCGTGGATGCCAAGGGCAGGGTGGTGTGGGTGGCCGAGCCGCAGCCCGTCACCCTCAGCGATTTCGCCCGTCGCCTACAACAGCCTGATATCGGCCTGGTGGACGCCGTCAACCTGGATGGCGGGGCATCCACCGGGCTCCGCTGGCGCGCCGGGCCCAACGCGGCCCAAACCGGGGTGGAAAGCCTCCCTATTCCTTGTGTTATCATCCTGTTCCGTAAATAGGATCAGGATTAGGATTGAGGATTGTTAGGCCGAGGTTAGGCGCGAGTACGAGTAATCAGTAATCAGTCGTAACTATACAGGTATGGTTTCAGGCAGGAGTAGATCCCCAGCGAACACAGACCCCAGAGCCGTCCAGGCATTGACGCCCTGCTTACGCATGGTGGAAGTGTAACTGCGGATGGTGCAGAATTGT
>JALWZT010000332.1 GCA_027002405.1 Anaerolineae bacterium
CGACCGAAGGGAGCGAAGCCTGCCCTGAGGAATCGAAGGGCATCTAGCGAGCGAAGCGAGCGCCATGCCGTGGTTTTTGCGCTTCGCTAGATTCCTCGGTCGCTTCGCTCCCTCGGAATGACGTCGCAAGGCTCTATTTACGGAACAGGTGTCCTTATTGTACAGCATCGTGAGTAGGGGTAGGAAGTTATTGAGAAAGTGCGGCTTCGATCTTCGCGATCTCTTGATCAATCCGCTCTTCCCAGGTGAGCAAGGTAGCATCGGCCTGGCGGGCCGCGCGCTCGCCCATCGTCCTTCGCAGAGCATCGTTCTGAAGTAACGTCACTAGCGCATCGGCAATGACCTCAGGCTGGGGGGATGGAACCAGTAACCCGTTTTCGCCATGATGAACCACGTCCGCAGTATGCCCAGCATCCAATGCCACCACCGGCAAGCCACAAAGCATGGCCTCCAGGGTGCTGTTGCCGATGTTTCCGTAATCATAGAAGGCTGTAAACACGTCCGCCGCATGGAAATATCCCGGCAGCTTGCTCCGTTCCACAAACCCGGCAAAATGCACCGCCTGTTCGATACCCAAGCGTTGGGCCAACGCTTCCAAATGGGGGCGTTGGGGACCATCCCCCAAAATCACCACGTGGGCCTGAGGCACCCTGGTCAGAACCCGAGGCATGGCATGGAGCAGACGTTCCGGGTGCTTCCAGTTGACCAATTGGGAAACCCAAAGGATTACCAAGGCCTCGGGCGGGAGCCCAAGGGCCTTTCTGATTTCCGCCCTATTCACAGGCTGCTGGAACACCTCCTTGTCAATGCCATTACGAAACATCCATATTCGGGCCTGAGGGATTCCCAAATGTTCGTGGATCGCGGCCGCGCTGATGGTACTGTCATCGGTGATGATAAACGCCCGCGCAGGCAGCTTAAATGCCAAAAGCTCGTCAAACCGGGCCAGATACAGTTTCAGTCGCGAGGCCTTCCATTGCAAAAGGGGACTGCCCATGATGCGGGCAAAAAAGGGAACCTGTTGGGAGCGGGCCACATACCAGGCTGGGGGGATCCCCGGATTATTGACCCCGTAAAGAAACCGGGGGGGATGTTCTTGAGCAACCTGACTGGCACGTCGGGCCGCACCCCACACAAAATTCAGCCAAAAAAATCGAAAAGTGAGGTGTCGTCGCCAGGCATGTTGATCTTGCGAAATCTGGGTCAAAAAGGAATGAAAAGCATCAAAGACGGGAGCCTTGGGGGTCAGTCGGGGATAGACATAATGGATATGAAGGCCTTGCCAGGTATCTTCTCGCAGATGAGGATGATTGGTGGCTGTGATCACATGCACCTGATACCCCCACCGTTGGAAACCTTCCAAGATGGCATAAACCGTGCGTTTTCCCCGCCAGGGGCCGCCTTCCCAGATGAAAGGGGTGATAACCAGGACGTTTTTCATGAGGGATGTCTGGACTTCCTGAAAAACTTAACCACGGAGACACAGAGAGCGAAAGCTTAATCCAATGGAACCTCGTGAATCTGATCCAAAACCACCATCACCTTGCCTGCCAGGGAGGGGTCTTTTTGCACGAGATAAGCCATGATATCTTCCTTCGAATGCAGACCCGTACCTTTCAGGGAACGGGATGCTACCGAGATCACCGCCACATTGGCCTGGACATCGACATACCAAGCTTCCACCTCCAGGCCCAATCCCTGAAGCCAAATCACAGCCCGGGCCTGGGCGTCTTCCAGTTCCTTTTCCGAAAACGCCTGAGGCCGAAACACCACCACATCCCATAGGTTCTGCGGCACGTAGCGCCTCACATCCGGGGGAACACGCCCCTTGAACTGCACCACCACCCGATAGGTGGGCGTGTGTTCAATGTAAATCCCGGCCATGCGATCCCCATAGGCCTGGCGCAAACGCAAATCCATGACATCGATCACATCCTGCCATTGCAGTCGGCGTAGCGCTTCTTGAGGGCTGACGTGCATTTTCTTGGCGTATGCCTGCACTTCGGGGCTGTCTTCCGTGAGTCCGGACGTGGGCCATGGGAACGGTGTGGGGGTCGCCAGGGGGCGAGGGGTTGTCAGGGGCGAAAGACCCCACAAAGGACTGGTCAAAGGCTGAGCCTGGGAGCTCGTGGCTGTGGGTATGGGCTCCTGAGGTGGGGAAGATGCAGGCGGTTTCCGCCCGCACGCGGTCAATCCCACCAGGACCAGGATCATCCCAACCATGATCGGACCTGAACGACGCCAAACCGCGGGGAGCGTCTTTGATTGAGGAATCATGGCATTTAAAATAGCGTGATCGTCGGTTGCGGAAGGATCACTAAGCCCACGTTGGGCGAGGCAGCAACGGGCGTCAAACGTAAAACGTGAAACGTCAGGTCATGACGCATGACGTTTGACGCTTGACGAAATCGGCTTCCCGCGCCAACTTGGCCGCGAGATGTTTTCTTCGGTATCGGCGCGCAGCCGCGCGTGGCGACTGCTATGTAAATAGGATTCGGATCAGGATTAGGATTAAGATCGCCAGGCCGACGTTGGGCGAGGCGACAACGGGCGTGATGCGTGAAACGTGAAACGTGAGCTCATTACGCATTACGTATTACGCATCACGAACTCGGCTTCCCGCGCCAACTTGGCCGCGAGATGTTTTCTTCGGTATCGGCGCGCAGCCGCGCGTGGCGACTGCTATGAAAATAGAGTGATCAGTTATCAGTAATCAATGGAAATCTGCGAAGCATCTGCGAAAATCTGCATTGGGATTTTGTGAAATTTAGGGTACCATGATATCTCTAGGACGTCAATCATTTTTCCTTTGTTCCCTGCTTATGTCCCTCAAACCATTGGTCATGTGGGCCCGGGATCAGTACCCGGAGCCTTACAAATTACGCTACACCCAACGCACGCCGACCCACGCCCGCGGGTTTGTGTTGATTCAGGGTCAATGGGTTCCCTTTGTCTATGACCGGGAGCACCGGATCATCACCCTGGGCGAAGGTGACGACGCGCGGGAGATCCGCATCAATGCCTGGGGTTGGGAAGAAGATGGGGGCCCCTTCTTTCTCAAGCCTTCCTGATCATCCCGGGCTTATTATCTCTTTCCCGAGGCTGCTTACCTCAAGGGCCTGCCGGTAATGGTGGCGGCGCCATGGGCGACGCCTGCCGATACCGAGGAAAATGGGGACGCTGATTTGCGCCGATGCTTCGCAGATTTCCGCAGATGTTCGTCATGCTGAGCGACCGAAGGGAGCGAAGCCTGCCCTGAGGAATCGAAGGGCATCTAGCGAGCGAAGCGAGCGCCATGCCGTGGTTTTTTGCGCTTCGCTAGATTCCTCGGTCGCTTCGCTCCCTCGGAATGACGTCGCGGGGCTCTACTGATTACTGATAACTGATCACTGATTACTCCATTTTCAAAGCAGTCACCACGCGCGGCTGCGCGCCGATACCGATGAAAACGCCTCGCGGCCAAGTTGGCGCGGGAAGCCGAGCCCGGGATGCGTAATGCGTGATGCGTAAGGCTCTCACGTTTTACGTTTCACGCATCACGCCCGTTGTCGCCTCGCTCAACGTTGTCCTGACGATCTCAATCTAATCCTGATCCGAATCCTATTTACAAAGCAGTCCAACGGCCGGTTTGCCCGCGCCAATACCGAGGAAAACGCCTCGCGGCCAGGGCGGCGTGACTCGTATTCCGTATTGCGTATTGCGTAACGACTGGACGGAATACGGAATACGCAATACGAACCTTTGCCGACTCGCCCAACGTCGGCCTGGCGATCCTTCCGCATCCGACGATCATGCTATTTTCATAGCAGATTCAGGAACGCCGAACTTTTTGCCCCATTCGGGCCGCGAGATGATGGAATAGCGCTACTTCCGAAACCCCCAGCCAGCGTAAAATCAGATAATACACGGCGCTGCCCAAAATCCCCGGGATCAGCAAGGTCAACACCCGCGGGAGCAATCCCGCCACTCCCAAATGGGCGATGATCACCTGGGCCGAGCCATAAAGCACCCCTCCCATTACCGCGGCCGCTACAGCCGTGACCCAGGCCGTCCGCAACACATCCCCTTGTAGGCGCCCGCCCCAACGATACAGCAGCGCCATCATCATCAGCGCGTGGGCCATTTGTTTCATCCCATCAGCAAAAGCGAGTCCCAAAAAACTCAGGCGAGGGAGAAGACTCAGGGCAAAAATCAAATACATCCCCACGGCCAGCACGCCCACGGTGGCAGGGGTTTTGCTATCCCCGCGGGCGTAGTAGGCAAAGTTCAAAGGCCAATCCACACTCGCGAATACCAGCCCCACCAGATAGTAACGTAGGGTCAGGTAAGTCCAGTAGGTGTCGGTGGCGGTGAATTCGCCATGTTCGGCCAGCAAGCGCACCGTGGGTTCGGCCAACACCCATAAAAACACCGTGGCCGGCACCACCAACACCAACACCGCGCGCAGGCCCGCGGCCAGGGTGCGTTTGTACGCGTCCCAATCCTTGCCCGCGGCCCAACGAGACAGGGTGGGCAAAGAGGCCATGGCAATGGCCACGGCCACCAGACCATGGGGCAATTGATATAAGGTCGTGGCTGTGCGCATATAGGCCAGGCTGCTATCCCCTGTGCCACTGGCCAATCGCCGATCAATACCCCCTTGCACGATGTTCACCAAAATGGCAATGAGGATGGGCACATACAGGGCCCATACCCGTCTGAGTACGGGGTGGCGGATATGCAGAACAAAACGGAGTCCCAGCCCGCGGATATCGGGCAACCGAAAGACCAGTTGGATCAGCCCGCCCAAGACCATGCCCAAGGCCAGGGCCTGGATCCCCAATTGGCGATGAAACAGGGGCACCATGATGATCACGCCCAGATTGTAAAGCGCGTCCCCCAGGGCCACCAGGGTAAAGCGCTCCTGGGCGAAAAGGATCGCGGCCAGCCCGCCCGAGCTGCTGAACACCCAGATCACAGGCGCGGTGATGCGCATCAACCGAATCGCCGCCACCTGATATTGGGGGGAAAGGTCCCCCCCGATGAGCGCCACAATCTGAGGTGCCAGCCCTTCCACAGCCAATACTACCAGTGCGGCCAGGATGGCGATGGCCGAAAAAATCACACTGGCCACCTGGGCGAATTGGGCTCGTTTTTCCGGGCGACGGTATTCACTAAGCACGGGCACCAAGGCCGCGGACAGCATCCCACCCACCAGCAGGTCATACAAAATTTTGGCCACGAACTCTGCCAACGCATAAGCCGAAACCAGCCCGGTAGCCCCGTAAAAATGGGGGATCAGAATCTCGCGCACCATGCCCAGGGCCCGGCTGACAATACTGGCCAGGCTCAGAACGGCCGCGTTGCGGGCGATGGTGGGATGAGCCTCTTCCTGGGTGAGCTCCTCACTCATGGCTTTCCCCCTCACATCCGTGTCGCTGCAAAATCGTTTGTTCAATGAGGGATGTGGAGCGGCCGGGCTGAAAATCGAGAAACACCACCTGGCCGCCATATCCTATGACCACCTCTGCTTCGGGAGGATAAGGCCCTTGTGGTCTTCCCCAATCCCCGCCTTTAGCATAAATATGGGGGCGGAGCGCGGCCACGGCTTCCCGGAAATCATCCTGGTCCCACAGGAGCACGGCATGGACCGGGCGTAACGCAGCCAACAACTCGGCCCGTTCTTGCTGGGGCAAAATCGGCCGTGTGGGGCCTTTCCGTCGGCGGGTGCTGGCATCGCTATTCAGCCCCACCACCAGGCGGTCTCCCAGGGCTCGGGCGGCCTGCAAATAGCGCACATGCCCCACATGCAATAGATCAAAGTGACCATTGGTAAAAACCACGGTCCATCCCCAGCGTTGCCAATTGCCAACCAAACGCATACACGCGGCTAAGTCCAAAATGGGTGCGTTCATGCGCCCCATTATAACACAAAAACGCATCCCAAATGCTGCCTGCCCTGCCAGCGGAAACGTCATTCTAACACTTCACTAACATGATTCAAATACAACCCTAACACGCGTCCTGTTAGATAGAAGAAAAGAAGTCATGAAGAGCAGGCACGCCGAAGGAAAAGTCGGCCGATACCGAGGAAAATGGGAACGCAGATGCACGCAGATGCAACGCAGATTCCCGCAGATATTCGTCATGCTGAGCGACCAAAGGGAGCGAAGCCTGCCCTGAGGAATCGAAGGGCATCTAGCGAGCGAAGCGAGCGCCATGCCGTGGTTTTTGCGCTTCGCTAGATTCCTCGGTCGCTTCGCTCCCTCGGAATGACGTCGCAAGGCGCTACTGAACACTGATTACTGATAACTGATTACTCTAATTTACAAAGCAGTCCAACGGCGGGCAAGCCCGCGCCGATACCGATGAAAATGCCTCGCGGCCAGGGCGGCGGACCGTGAAACGTGATGCGTGATGCGTAAGGTTCTCACGTTTCACGTTTCACGCATCACGCCCGTTGTCGCCTCGCTCAACGTCGGCCTGACGACCTCAATCCTAATCCTGATCCGAATCCTATTTCCATAGCAGATAAAACTCCCATATCTTCAAAAGGAGAATGTATCATGCGTATCGTCACTCGAGACCCCTTTGCCCAGGAACTGGAAGCCTGGCGCAATACCATGGAACAACTGCTGAATGAACTCCCTCGCCGAGGATATGCTAGCGAGCGTCCCTGGGTTCTGCCGTTGGATGTCATCGAAACCGAGGATAAATACATTGTCAAAGCCTCGATCCCCGGGATTGACCCCGATCAGCTGAACATCACCTTCAGTGACAACGTACTCACCATTCAGGGCGAGATCACCGGCGAAAAGACAGAAGGCCGCTATCTGCTGAGGGAGCGGCGCTTTGGCCAGTTCCAACGCAGCATCGCCTTGCCCGAGCGGGTGGATGCAGACAAAATCGAAGCGGAATACCGGGATGGGGTGTTGGTGCTGAGCATCCCCAAGGCAGAGGAGATCAAACCCAAACGCATCAGCGTGCAGGTGAAATAACGACCTGGGCCGGTGCAAAGAGCACACGATGGCTCATCCAGACGAGGCCGGAGTCCGTGAGGATTCCGGCCTTCTCTTTTTGACAACCTCCGTTCCGAACCGTACAATGGTTCGGTCAATCCTGAACGCTATATTTTGCCTCTTTCTGGAGCTGCCTGTGTCCTTTCGACGACATCTTCCCCTCTATCTCGGCGTCTTTTTTGTTTCCATCAGCACCCTGATGCTGGAGATCGCGCTGACCCGGGTGTTCAGTGTCTCCCTGTGGTATCAATTCGGATTCATGATCATTAGCACAGCGTTGTTGGGATTTGGGGCCAGTGGTTCGTGGCTGGCGGTGCGACCTCAGGCTTTCCAGGGGGACCTCTACGCCAAAATGGCTCGCAGCGCGCTGCTTTACAGCATCAGCGTGCTCCTGGCCTTTCTGGTCATGGTTCACATCCCCCTGGACCCGCTGAAACCCCTTCTGCCCGAAACCACCAACCCCCAGACGGCCACGGTGGAAATCATTATCTACATGGCCCTTTACTACACGGTCATTGTCATCCCCTTCTTTTTCGCGGGGCTCACCCTGGGCCGGGCTCTTTCGGCCTGGTCGCGCGATGTGGGCCGGCTTTACTTTGCCGACCTGCTGGGCGCGGGGGTGGGAAGCTTTCTGGTCGTGCTGGCCCTTTATCGATTTTCCGGTCAGCAAACCGTGGTCCTGGCCAGCTTTTTTGCCGGGCTTTCGGCCCTGGCCTTCGCGTTGGGAACCCAGGCCCTGGCCCGGGGGGAAAAACGGAGGGTGGGTGGCATCGGTGTTTATCTTCTGGCCCTGCTCATCGTCATCCTCCCCTTCGCGGATACCATCTACCAGCTTTACATTCCCCCCAGCAAACCCTTGCACATCGCCTATGATAAGGAACACTACCCTGATCTGACCCTGGAATACACCGGATGGACGCCCTTCAGCCGCATTGACGTCATGTGGCAGCCGGGGATGAAGGGGCAGGCCTGGGGATTGAGTGGTGCCTATCAAGGCCCGCTCCCCGAACAGCGTTTCATCACCATTGATGCCGCGGCCATGACCGCGATCAATCACTGGCAAGGGACTCGGGAAGAACTGGCCTGGGTCAATGCCCTGCCTAGCAGCCTGGTCTATCGCCTGCAGGATAAACCCAACGTGCTCCTCATCGGCCCGGGCGGAGGCGTGGATGTGTTGGTGGCCTGGTACAACCAGGCTTCCCGCATCACCGCGGCCGAAATCAACCCGCTGATCGTGGACATCATGCAACACAAGTACCGGGCATTTTCCGGCGGGCTCTACATCGACTATCCGGAGATCGATATCCATGTGGCCGAAGGGCGCAACTTCGTGGCCCGATCCCGGGACCGCTATGATGTCATTCAATTTTCTCAGGTAGACACATGGGCTGCGGCCGCGGCCGGTGCTTACAGCCTCACCGAAAATTATCTCTACACCCAGGACGCGTTTCGAGATTACCTGAATCATCTCACAGACCACGGCATGCTCGCCATCGGCCGCTGGTACTTCGATCCCCCGGGTCAACCCTTGCGCCTGGTCACCATTGGCACGGCCGCGTTGCAAGCCATGGGGGTTTCCGATCCCTCCCAGCATTTCATCGTCGTGCGGGCGGGGGATACTTCCACGGTAATCATGAAAAAATCTCCCTTCACAGGGGACGAAATCGCGCGGTTACGGGCCATTACCGCCCCCCTCTACTTCCAGGTTCTTTACGCGCCCGATATGTTGAACCAGCAGGGGAATCCTTTTGTGGATTTCTTTAACGCGGAGGACAAAGAAGCGTTCTACGCTCAATACCCGCTGGATGTGTCCCCCACCAGCGACGATAAGCCCTTTTTCTTTGAGTACTACGGCTGGACCAATTTCGGCACCTTCCGCAGCGGCAAACTCACCCTCACCATTTTGCTCATCCAGGCCGTTCTTTTGTCCACCCTTCTCATTCTCTGGCCCTTGTGGCGTTTCCGGCGAGAAGGGCTCAGCACCCAGGGTACCAGGCGATTCCTCCTCTATTTCCTGGCCTTGGGCGCGGGGTTTATCTTCATCGAGATCGGGCTGATGCAGCGTCTGATCCTTTTCCTGGGGCATCCCACCTTTGCCCTTTCCGTGGTCCTTTTTGCCTTGCTCATCTTCAGCGGTGTAGGGAGCTTCCTCAGCAGCAAGTGGGTTCCGCAGGATGAAGACCCCCGGCGGGCGTTGCGCTGGGTCATCCCTGCTCTGGCCCTGTTGCTGATCGTAGACATTTTCCTGCTACCCCCTGTGTTGCGTGCGGGCCTGGGGTGGGACATCGCAGTGCGGATTCCCTTTGCTGTGCTTCTCATCGCGCCCCTGGGCTTACTCATGGGCATGCCTTTCCCCTTAGGCTTCCGCCTGGTCGCCGCGGTCAATCAGCCCCTTGCCCCATGGGCCTGGGGCGTCAATGGTTTCGCTTCAGTCGTTGGCTCGATCCTTTCGGTCATGCTGGCCCAGACCATTGGCTTCTCTCTGGTCATGGCCCTGGCTGTGATCATCTATTTGCTGGGCTTGGGGGCGCTGCTTTCGTTGAGGATATCTGCTTTGTAAATAGGATTCGGATCAGGATTAGGATTGCGGATCGTCAGGCCTACGTTGAGCGAGGCAACAATGGGAGTATTCAGTATTCAGTGTTCAGTGTTCAGTAGTTGAACATAAGACCATCTGCGGAAATCTGCGAAGCATCTGCGTGTATCTGCGTTCCCATTTTCCTCGGTATCGGCGCGGGCGAGCCCGCCGTTGGACTGCTTTGTAAATAGAGTAATCAGTGATCAGTTATCAGTAATCAGTGTTCACGGGAGTAGCCGGAATTATCCGGCGCCGTTTTATAGCCCGGCGACTTCATCGCCGGCCGGGCGGGCGTGGCAGACGCCACTTTGCTTCCCTCAAAGCTCAGGATCGCCGCATCGGAGGTTGGAATTGGCCGCGGATAACACAGATAAAGCAGATTTTCGCGGATTTTTCAAACAGATACCATGCTTTTTCCCAAAAAAATCCGTGTCGATCCGTCGCATCAGCGTCATCCGTGGCGAATTGAAACGCCCGCCATCCACAAAATCGCGTGAAACTGGCGATAAGTTCATAACAGGTTCTAGCGAAGCGCAAAAACCACGGCATGGCGCTCGCTTCACTCGCTAGATGCTTCGCTCCCTCCGGTCGCTCAGCATGACGAATATCTGCGGCAATCTGCGTTGCATCTGCGTTCCCTCCACCTGCCACTTGCAACTTGCCACCCATGAACTTCTCTGTCCCCTCTGTGTCTCCGTGGTGAACCCCCTTTTTGCAGCCCTTGGTAGCGATGACGCGCCCGTCCCTCCCCCGCCCAATCCCAATCCTAATCCTGATCCTGATCCTACTCC
>JALWZT010000333.1 GCA_027002405.1 Anaerolineae bacterium
GTCGTGGAGGGGGTGGGCGTGGGGGTCGGTGCCACGGCAACCGGAGCCTGCCCTGCTGGCGTCTCTGGAACGGGGACCACCGAAGGGGTGGCCGTGGCAGCCGGTGGTGCAGCCCCGGGCGGGAAGGCATTTCCCCGGTGGATCAGCCATCCCCCGACCAATGCCAGGGCCACCAGGCCCAAAAGCACGCCCAAAAGCACGTACCCCCAGAGAGGGGTCTGACGAGCCACCACAGGCTGAGCCTGGGGCGGCTTCAGGACCCGCCGTAAAGCCTGGGCAAAGGCCCCCGCGGTAGGATAGCGCGCGTCGGGGTCCTTGGCCGTGGCCCGTTGCAACACAGGGGTGACCTCGGCCGGCAATTGCGGATGCACAGACCGAGGATCGGGCAAAGGCTGATGCACATGAGCCTGCAGGATGGCGCGATGGGCCTCCCCCTGAAAAGGCGGGCGGCCCGTGAGCATGTGAAAGGTCACAATCCCCAGGCTGTACACATCGCTGCGGCCATCGACCGCGCGCCCCATGGCTTGTTCGGGAGACATGTATTCCGGGGTGCCCAACACGGCCGCTGCCTGTTCTGCCGGGCCCAGCCCCACCGCGTGGGCGATGCCAAAATCGGTCAGGCGCACCCGTCCGTTTTCTTCCACCAGGATATTTCCTGGCTTCACATCCCGGTGCACCACCCCCCGGCGATGGGCGTAATCTAGGGCCGAAGCCACCTGAGCCACCACGCTCAGGGCAAAATCCAAAGGCAGGGGCCCTGCCACCCGGGCCAGGATATCGGCCAGGGTCTCGGCCTCCACGTATTCCATAGCCAGGTAGTGCACACCATCTACGACCCCGGCATCATAAACCGCCACGATGTTGGGGTGCTCCAGCCGGGCCGCGGCCCGAGCTTCGACCAAAAATCGCTGCACCAGAGCCTGGTCTTGCTGCAGCTCGGGCCGCAGAATCTTCAACGCGACAGGGCGTTCCAGCCATTGATGATACGCGAGATAGACAATGGCCATGCCGCCGCGGCCGATTTCTCGCTCAATGCGATAAAGGCCAAAGATATCGCCGGGAGAGAACATGCAGACAAGTGTACAGGATGCCGCGGGAAATTGACAAACGGCTATGCCCGATTCGTGCTGGCAGGAATACCTTCTGCCCCGGGAATGGCCGGCGTGGTGCGCGCGCCTTCGGGCCGAGGCCCCAGGATGGCTTCTAACTGATGGACATCCAGGGTTTCATGTTCCAACAACGCTTGGGCCAGGGCGTCCAGCTTGTCGCGATGGCGTTGGATGAGCTCCGCGGCATACCCGTGACGCTCGTCCAGCAAACGCTGGATAGCCCGATCGATCCGGGCCGCGGTGGCTTCGCTGTAATCCCGGCCGGTGGCCAGCTCGTAGCCCAGGAAGGGCTGTTCTTCGTCACTTTGGAACGCGACCAGGCCAAGCTCGCTCATGCCCCAGCGGGTGACCATGCGTCGGGCCAGCTTGGTGGCTTCCACCAGGTCGTTTTCCGCACCCGTGGTGATCTCATCGAACACGATCTCCTCCGCGGTGCGGCCTCCCAGCATGACTGCCAGACGGGCCAGCAGATAGCTTTTGCTAAGATTGTACTGGTCCTTCCCGGGCAATTGCTCGGTGACGCCCAGCGCGCGCCCGCGCGGGATGATGGTGACCTTAATGACCGGGTCCGCCTCCTTGGAAAACCAGGCCACCACGGTATGCCCCCCTTCGTGATAGGCAATGACCCTGCGGTCTTCCTCACTGAGCAGCAAGGTGCGGGCCCCGCCCAGGATGATCTTATCCTGAGCCTCGTAGAAATCATTCATGGTGACCACCTGGCGATCATGTCGGGCCGCGGTCAGGGCCGCCTCGTTACAGAGATTCGCCAGGTCCGCGCCGCTGAACCCCGGTGTCGCGGCCGCGATGATGCTCAGGTCCACATCCTCGGCCACTTTCAGATGGCGGGTATGGATCTTCAAAATCTCCAGACGACCGCGATAATCGGGGAGGCCTACGGTCACCTGGCGGTCGAACCGCCCGGGGCGCAGCAAAGCCGGGTCCAACACATCGGGCCGGTTGGTCGCGGCCAACACAATCACTTCCTCATCGGCATCAAAGCCATCCATTTCCACCAGTAATTGATTCAACGTCTGCTCGCGCTCATCATTCACCGCGCCAACCCCCGCGCCTCGACGGCGTCCCACCGCGTCGATCTCATCGATGAAGATGATGGATGGGGCCGCGGCCTTGGCCTGGGCGAATAAATCTCGCACCCGGCTGGCCCCCACCCCCACGAACATCTCCACAAACTCCGACGCGGAGATGGCAAAAAAGGGCACGTTGGCTTCCCCTGCCACCGCCTTGGCCAACAGGGTCTTCCCTGTTCCAGGCGGCCCTACCAGCAACACCCCGTGGGGGATGCGCGCGCCAATGGCATGGTATTTCTGAGGATGGCGCAGAAAATCGACCACCTCCATCAAATCTTGCTTGGCCTCCTCGGCACCGGCCACATCATCAAAAGTGACCCCTGTGGATTGGCCTTCATAGCGCCGCGCTCGGGCTTTGCCAAAATTAAACGCGTTCCCCACCTGCCCCATCATGCCGCGATTGGTCATCCAGGCCAAAAGCACGAAAAAGAGCAACAGGGGCAGCCATTGCACCAGCAGGCTCAGCCACACCGGGTTCGCAGGTGGTTTCACCACCACCTCCACATCATACTCCCGGAGCAATTGCATCAACGCGTCATCCCCCACCACCGCGGGGTAGGTGGTGCGAAACGCGTGAAGCTGCATGGTGGTTTGCGTTTTATGTTGATTTGCCTCGTCAGAAGCGGGAGGGGTGGGACGATAAAAGAACTGCCATTCGCCCGAAGGGGGCGTCCAGGCCACAGGGGATTTGAACTCACCTTCAATGCGATCCCCCTGAATCTCAACCTGGCTCACATTCCCCTTTTCCACTTGATGGATGAATTCCGAATAGGGGATGTCTGCCACGGTGGTCTTGGCGTTGCCTTGGGGCCAAAAAACAAACACATTCCAGACCAATAAGGCCAGCAACAACACCCACCAGATCCAGGCCGAAGCCGGGATGTCTTTATCGGGTTTCTTTTGAGATGAATCACCATCCGGTGGGGTGGATGGCGGAAAAAGTTTTTCGGGCATGGGTTTCCTCCAAGGTGGATTTTTACTAAGTGAGCGTTCAGAAACAACTTCCTTTTTTGCCGCAACACTTGCCGAGTAAACTCGTGCCTATAGAGGCGCTTCGCGCCAATGGTCGCCCTTCGGCGACCCCTTTTGTTGGCGTTTTGGACGGCGGAGGCCGTCCATTGGCCGTAGGCCTTAAGTGTTCGACTTCAGTCGATGAGCACAAAAACGGAAACTAATTTTTAGACGATTACTAACCATATCACATCAGCGCTTCATAAGAAAACCCTTGGCCTTACCTTAGAATTTCATCATAAAATCGAGTACAATAATCCCAACACCTTCTCACCTTCGCTCGTATGGAAAAGACGACATCGAAACGTCATTCCGAGGGAGCGAAGCGACCGAGGAATCTAGCGAAGCGCAAAAGACCACCGCATGGCGCTCGCTTCGCTCGCTAGATGCTTCGCTCCCTCCGGTCGCTCAGCATGACGTAATTCGCGTGTTGTGAATTCCCATATGAGCGATCACCTTTCACCGTCCCCCTTCCCCTATGAAAAAACGCCTGCTTCCCCTGGTTCTTTTCCTCCTTTTGGGCATCTTGCCCCCACGCGTTATCCAGGCCCAGGCCGGCCCGGTATGGCATACCTTTGATGCTCTGGATGGCATGACCGCGTCTTGGGTATTCGACATCGCCCAAACCGCGGATGGGACCCTGTGGTTCGCCACGGATCAAGGGGTCTTCCGCTTTGATGGCACCTGGTCCCAGGTCCATGAAGGCCTGCCGTCGGGGCCCGTGCTGGTTTTGCAGGTGGATACCGAAGGATATTTGTGGGCAGGAACCCCCCATGGGGTGGCCTTGTGGCAAAATGGCGCGTGGCACATGCAGACCCAGGCCGCGGAGCTGCTCCAAACGCCCATCCACACCCTGCTGGCCCCACCCGAAGGGGGCATCTGGGCCGGAGGGGGAGGGGGGCTCTTTGCCTGGACCCTGACCGATGGCTGGCGTCGCATTGTGGAGCTCCCCACCTCCAGCGTGGATGCCGTGGTCTTGGACGCGCAAGCCCGGCCCTGGCTGGCCCGAGGTGGGCAGCTTTATTATCGCACAGGGTCTACTTGGGAAACCGTGAATCTGGGGCCCGAAAATCAGGGTTTCCAGATAACCGACCTGGTGGCAGACCCCCAAAGGGGCGTGTGGGCAGCCACGCAAGGCCAGGGCATCGCGCATGTGGAACCGCGATCCGTCCGATGGTATGGCATGGATCAGGGGTTACCCAGCAACCGAATCCTAACCCTCACCCAGGATGCCCAGGGGACGTTGTGGGCGGGCACGCAACAGGGCATCGCCCAATGGGATGGGAGGACATGGCAAACCCCCAAGGCCATGGCCTCCCTGCCCCACCCTGTGGTCAGTGCGGTCTTCCAGGATGCCAGTCACGCTTTCTGGTTCGGGACCCCTTTGGGCGTGACTCGTTACCATCCCACCTGGATCCCCCTGCGCCCAGGTAAAGAAGCCCCGCGTCGTCGCATTGTGGCTTTGGCCTACCAGCCTGCGGGCATCTTGTGGGCCGCGCAAGAGGATGGCACGCTCTATCGCTGGCAAGCACAAAGGTGGAAGCACGTCCCCCTGCGCCTGGGCAATAGACGTCTGACCCCCGACATCACCACCCTGTATCTGGACGCGCAGCAGAGGCTATGGATGGGCACCCGCGACCAGGGGGTGTTGGCCTGGCATCGGCGGCGGGTGCAACAATGGACCATGGCCCAAGGGTTGGCGGAAAATTACATCACCGCCATCGCCCAAACGCCCGATGGCGCGCTCTGGTTTGGCACCCGCAGCGCGGGCCTGCAGCGCTACGATCCTCAGGCCCCCTCGCCCTGGCAGCTCTTTACCCAAAAAGATGGGCTGCCTTCGGACCAAATCACGGCCCTGCTGGCGGATGAAGGGGGGCAGTTATGGGTGGGGACCTGGCAAGGGCTGGCCTATGGGGATGGGCATGGGTTCAAGCAGGTGAGGGATATCCCTTCCAGGGAGATCCTGGCTTTGGCACAGGATGGCCAGGGACATCGATGGGCCGCGGTGAGCGAAGTGGGCCTGTTTCATGGGCAAGGTCAAAGCTGGGACCTGGTATCAGGCCCTTATGCTTCCGAAACCCAGCAAATCGAGGCGTTGATGGCGGTTCCTCATCAGGTGTGGATGGGATACGACCGAGGGCTTCTCGTTTATGATGGTCTTTCCTGGCAGCGCTTCGGTCGCTCGTATGGGGATGAGGTGGACGCGGTGCATGCGCTGGCCGGAGATGCCGAACATCTCTATTTGGGACAAGATGAGGGGGTTCAATGGTTTTCTCGCGAAACCGTCCCGCCCCGTTGGCAAGGGATTGAAGTGAATGGTCAGCCCGTCTCCGAAGGGGAAGTCACCATCGATGCCAACGACAGCCCTCGCGTGACGCTTCGGGCCGGGGATATCCACGACGAAAATTTGCTCTATCTGGTGCAGATACCCGAACGTTCCCCCACCTGGCAAGCCCAACGGACCGGTTTCTGGTCCTTTCCACCTCTTCGTCCGGGCGATTATCATCTGCTGGCCCGAGTGCGCGACAGGCATATGAATTACGGTACGCCCATCACCATCACCTTGCACGCGCGACCGCAGCAGGCCTTGGTGACCCTGCCCGGGCTGGGTTTGCTTCCCATGACATGGGTCCTGCTGATAGGGCTCATGCTAGGCCTGATGGTGGCGATGGTGGGCTACATCGCCTGGACCACAGGGCTCCGCTGGCACATGCGGCAACAAGCCGTGGACCAACGTTTCAATCCTTACATTGCCGGCAGCCCTGTACGCACCCGGGATATGTTCTTCGGTCGGGAAAAGCTGCTCAGCGATCTGAAAGCCAGTGTGGCCAATAACAGCATGCTCCTCTATGGCGAACGTCGCATTGGCAAAACTTCCCTCCTCTACCGCCTGCTGGATGAACTGCCGCAAATCGATGACCGGAAGTTCCGGTTTTTCCCTGTGTTTGTGGACCTGGAGGGCACGCCCGAAGAGAGTTTCTTCCATCAACTGATGGAGGGCCTTCTGGATGCCTTGCAGGAACCGCTGGCCGACTTCCCTGCCCAAGAAAAGCTCCAATACTACCTGCTGCCGGAAAAGGCGCGTTATACGGACCGTCACATGCGCCGGGATTTGCGGCAGATCATCGCGCATCTCAAAAAACACACCGACCGGACCCCTCGCATCCTCTTCTTGCTGGATGAAGCGGACATCCTGAGCCAGTACAGCAGCCTGGTCCAACAGCAGTTCCGCCGCATCTTGCAAGATGTGTTTGCGCGCAATGTGGGCGCGGTGCTTTCGGGCGTGTACATCAGCAAGGCCTGGGACCGGCTGGAATCGCCCTGGTACAACATGTTCGTGGAGGTCATCGTCCCCCCCTTAAACCGCTACGAAGCGGAGCTGTTGATGCGTTCGCCGGTGCGAGGTTTTTATGAATGGGAGGATGACGCGGTGGCATTCGTATGGCAACGCAGCATGGGCCGGCCTCACCGCATCCAGCAATTGGCCCGGGAGGCCGTGAACCTCATGCTGGACGAAGGCCGACGCCGCATCACGCTCAAGGATGTGCGCCGGGCTTACGAGCGGGTGGTTTTTGCCGAAGGTTTCCGCATCCCCCGACCTTATGTCGAAACCCTACCGGGAAAAGAGTAATCAGTGATCAGTTATCAGTAATCAGTTGTATCATCCTTCTCATGCCCTCACGATTGCGACAAACCCCTGATCCCAAATCCGCGGTCATTGCCTTTTACAGCCAATGGCATGGCGAACGCACTTATGTGAATCCCCCCACGGTAGTGCGGACGCTGAAACAGCGCCGCATCCCGCCCGAGGCCCGCATTCTCGATATCGGGTTCGGCAATGGCGAAATCGCTGTGACGGTGGCGGAGGCTTTTCCCAAGGGCTGGGTGGAGGGCGTTGATCTGACGGAGAGGAATGTGAAACTGGCCTGGGCTCGGGCCCGCGGCCGGGAAGTGTCCAACGTCAGTTTCAGCGTGGCCGACGCAGAGATCTTGAAACTGCCCACGGCGCATTACGACGCCATTCTTGCCATGCAGGTGATGCAGTTCATCGCGGATCCGGACGCGCTGATCCGACGGGTGTTTCGGGCCCTGCGCCCAGGGGGAGTCTTTCTCTTCGCTACGCCCTTCCTCCCGCCTGACCCCGCGCTCCACCCCTTCTTTCTGGACGTATATGCCCGCGTCATCCCCAACAGTTTCCAGTATCGCACCGAAGACGCCTGGTACGGGAGCCTGTTCAACACGGGCTTCGAGCGCATCCACACGGCCAAGGCCCATTGGGACCCCAACGCGCAGCCTGCCCCCTGGCAGCGGGCCTATCGCCAGGCCGTGGCGGAGCACGATCTCGATTACGACACCGCGCGACGACACACTTGGGGCGGGCTCATCAGCGCCCGCAAGCCTCGAATATGACCCGGATATGACTTCTGGCACTGGCGGATGTGACCTTCCAGGCGTTATGCTGAAGATGAAGATAACGCTTCCCCACAGGAGGTCACATCCCATGACGAAACAACCCTCTCATACCCATCCCAACAAAACTTACATCAGCGGCAGCATCCTCATTCTCATGGGGATTCTGTTCCTGGTCACCCAAGTGGTGCAGATGCCCACCCTGAGCATGTGGCTGATCCCCGCTTTGGGTATCATCTTCATCGGATGGGCCCTCTTGGTGCGCAACTTCGGCCTGCTCATCCCCGGCGGCATTCTATTGGGGGTGGGCGCGGGGATCGTCCTGGTCGAAGCAGAGGTGCCTGGCTTCCATGAAGGCGCTGCTTTCATGATCCCCTTTGGTCTGGGCTGGCTGCTTATCACCCTGCTTTCGCCACTCACGGCCCGTCAGGTACAGTGGTGGCCGCTCATCCCGGGCGGCATCATCCTGGGCATCGGTCTGCTTATCCAGTTCCCTTGGGGTCATCCTGTCCTCGTAGCCCTCAGCTATACCTGGCCCCTGGCTTTGATCGGACTGGGCATCTATCTCATCTTCAAAAACCGCCGGAACATCTAACGTGACGATCCACACCAAGTCTCTCCTGCACGAGCTCTTTAGCAGCAGTTCCGCAGGCTGTGGGATCGCCCCCACATGGTGGCCAGGGCATATCCCGGTCCAAGGGGTGAACCGCGGCAGCCCGGTATCGAGGACGCAATGTCTCTTGACCGATTTCGCAGTGAATTGACCCTGGTCAGCGGGCTGGTGGCCGCGGCCGTCATCCTGGCAGTGGGGGTGGTTTTTCACTTCGACACCTCCACCCCAGCCCGTTGGTGGGCCCTGGCATGGAGCATCCTCTTCTTCGCCCTGTTCACCTTCTTATTGGGCTCGCCCTGGCCCGCACAAAAGCCCGCCCGGATGCGCATCCTCCTGGGCGGGCTCGTGGTCAATGCAGTCGCTCTGTTGGCTCTGCCTCCTCATTTCGATATTTACCTCATCCTCTTCTTTGTGCTTAGTGTCACCGCGGCCGCCACTTTCGAGGAGAATGAATGGCCCTGGTGGATCGTCACCTATGGGGTCATTGCTGTGGGGTTTCTGGTCTGGCGAGAACGCTCCTGGATGGGCTTTTTGGTCGCGTTGATCTACCTGGCCGGATTTTACTTTTTTGCCATCTTTGCCCGGGCCCTGGCCGAATCCCAAAAAGCCGAGGCCGAGATCAAGCGACTTTACGCCCAGCTTCAAGCCTTTTCTCAGCAGGCAGAGGAGCTGGCCGTCATGGAGGAGCGTCAACGCATGGCCCGGGAGATGCACGACACGGTGGGGCATCGATTGACGGTGGCCGCGGTGCAGTTGGAGGCTGCGGAAAAGCTGATGGCTCGGGACCCGGAGCGAGCAAAGGAAGTCATCGGTGTGGTGCGCCAACAGGTGGTCACCGCGCTGGATGAGCTGCGAAGCACGGTCGCGGCCCTGCGCTCCCCGGTCGAGGCTTCCCTGCCCCTGGCGACTTCGCTCCAACGGCTGACTCAGGCCTTCCAACAGGCCACGGGCATTGAAGTGACCCTCATCCTGCCCGAGAAGGTGCCCTCGGACCTCCCTGCTTCTCATCGCAAAGCCTTCTACCGGGCCGCGCAGGAGGCCCTGACCAATGTCCAAAAGCACGCCGATGCCAGCCATGTGTGGGTGCGGCTTCAGCAATCGGGCGATACCCTCACATTGACGGTGGAGGATGACGGCGTGGGGGTGGACGCGACCGCGCTGGAGACAGCGACCGGCTTCGGGCTGCAAGGTCTGCAAGAGCGGGCCCGGGCTTTGGGCGGCGATTTTCGGTTGGAGCCGCGGGCGCCACGCGGCGCGCGGGTGGTGTTCACCGCACCGTGGCCCTGAGTAAGGGAAGCATGAATGGCTTCACCTGCGTAGTGCATGAAGTGTGGGCGATTGCCGGACGGATGCGTTTTCTACCTTTTGACAGAAATGCATGACCGAGGTATGCTTTATGAAAAGGAGGCTGTATTATGAACTCGTCGCAAAAAGTCATTCATCTCACGACCACTGTTCCGTAAATAGGATCAGGATTAGGATTGAGGATTGTCAGGCCGAGGTTAGGCGCGGGCACGAGTAATCAGTGATCAGTTATCAGTAATCAGTGTTCAGTCTTCAGTGTTCAGTGTTCAGTAGCGCCGAGGCTAGAAACAACGCCCCTGCGGGAGTAGCCGGAATTATCCGGCGCCGTTTTATAGCCCGGCGACTTCATCGCCGGGCGGGCGTGGTGGACGACACTTCGCTCGGTTAAACCACGCCAAATGTCTGAGACGCACACCGTGACCACTTGCCACGTGCCACCTGCAAACCTGCAGACTGCGTCCTATTTTCATCGTTATGTGGTGAGCTCTCGCTCGTGGTGACTGTTCAAAAAAGAGGAACAATTACCCTTGACAATCTTCCCTTGCATGCAGGGGATAAGGTCGAGATCATTATTTATGAAACGGGTTCGGCCCTTGAAGTCAGATATCCGCTTCGAGGTAAACCGGTGCAATATCATGAACCCTTCAAAAGTGTCGCCGAGGATGATTGGGAAGCTTTCCAATGATTGTTAAGAAAATCGTAACTATACAGCTCCTTCTGCAAGACGTTTCTACCACGCACGAAGGCACAAAGGCCCCCCTCCGGCTCCCCCCGCACGCAGGGGGAGAGGCAAAGACACGAAGAAAATGTTTATCTTTCCCTTTGTGCCTTGGTGTCCTTCGTGTCCTTAGTGGTTTTTGCCTTGCTATGAAAGGGTACGTGTATAGTTACAGAAAATCATTGAATACCCTTACGTTGATACCATTTGATGAGTGATCAACCCATACGCCTCCTTCTTGTCGATGATCAGCGGCTCATGCGAGATGGCTTGAAGCTGCTTTTGGAGCTGGAGCCCGACCTGACTGTCGCGGCCGAGGCCGCGGATGGAGAGCAGGCCCTGGAGGCTTACGCCCGCGTGCTCCCCGACGTCGTGCTCATGGATATCCGCATGCCGGGCATGGACGGCGTCGAAGCGACGCGGCGCATCTTGGCCCGCTGGCCCCACGCGAAGATCATCATCCTGACCACATTCGACGACGACGAGTATGTATTCGAAGGGCTGCGCGCGGGCGCGGTGGGGTATCTGCTCAAGGCGGTCTCGGGCGAGGAGCTGGCCCGGGCCATTCGCACCGTGGCCGCGGGCGGTGCACTTATTGACCCTTCGGTGACCCGCAAGGTGGTGGAGGCGTTCACCCGCATGAAACCCCCGACGCCTTCCCCATCTCCTTCGGCCGCGCTGGTCGAACCCCTGACTGAGCGAGAGATGGAGGTGCTGCGGCTGCTGGCAGAGGGGTTGAGCAATCGGGAGATCGCGACCCGGCTCTACCTGGCCGAAGGCACGGTCAAAAACTATGTGAGCAGCATTTTGGGCAAGCTGGGTGCGCGGGACCGCACCCAGGCCGCGCTGCGGGCCAGGGAGTTGGGGCTAATTTGATGCCAAATTAAGGTCGTTTTAGCGTGGCGTCATGATGGCCCACATTGCGGAGCAAATACATATCCCTGTGCACCTCGAAGGTGATGCGGATGTCTCTTCCCGCCCGCATCTCCCAAATGCCTTGGGTCCCCTGGACTCGTTTGACGCGTAATCCAGGGTGAGTTCGATCTGCCAGGAGTTGGCGGACCGCCTTTTTTACCAACTCCTGCTCTCGCGACCCCAGTTTGCGATAGGCTTTCTTGAAACGCTCGGTGCGGGCGATTTTCATGCGTCTGGCGTTCCCTCATCCAGATCAGTGAAAAAATCGTCGATGGAGTCGAAGATTTCGATCCGCCCTGCGCGAATATCTTCTTCCGCCTCCCGTTCCCCTTCCTGCCAGGCGTCAGTCCAGAAATAAGTTTGCTCTTTGTTAATAAGCTGCTTGGGGATCAAAATCAGGTAGCCCTCAGCCTGGCGAATCTCCATATAGTCGCCTTCTTCGAGGTGCAGCTCCTTTCGCAGAGTGGCCGGAATGGTAATCTGGCCTGAGCGCGTCAGCTTGACAAGTTGTGTCATCATGGTCTCCTAAAATAGGAAATTACTAAATTACTTTACCACATTATGTGCAATACCGCAAAAGTTGCTAATAGTCCTTCCCATCGGATAACACCTGACTGCTGATCACGCCCGCGCCTGAGGACACCAACTCATCAATCAATGTCAACGCCTGCCGCTGCTTGTGAGGCTCCGAGCGATCGTAAGCATAAACGAGCACATTGGTATCGACAAAACGTTCACCGATCATAAAGGTCCTCACGACGCCAGGTGCGTTGGCCTTTGACGGCTCCCTGTTTCATCAACGATTGGATAAAGGCTTTCTCTTCCTCCCATGCCTTCAGATCACGAGGGGGGAGGCGCTCGGCGCGTACGTACGCATCGATGGCTTGCCGAATAATCTCGGCTTCCGAGTCTGCCCGCATCCGGGCCAGGCGCTTGATGAGTTGGTTTTGGTGGGGTTCGATATAAATTTGCTTACGTACTTTGATGGGCATAACCGTCTCCTGATGGCATATACATTGCATTATACATTATATTCCATTTGCACAGAAACAAAATAACAAACACGCTTTCAGTTACCCCAAATGTTTTAATACACCTCCCCATGGGAACCGATATCCACCAGCAGAATTTCCCGTTCGCGAATTTCCAGCACCAGGGTGATGCGATATTGCAAATTGATAGAAACCGCATGGAGCCCGGTGAGGCGGCCCTTGAGGGAATGCAGACGCAGGGATGGGTGAAAGGGATCCGTCTCTAGCAGCGCCAGGGTCTTGTGATAACGGTTGCGGAGATCGGGATGCCTTTTGAGAAAGCGCTTTTCTGCCTTCTCGTAGGTAGGCGTGAAGAGGAGCTTATACGTCATTTTCGGCTTCGAGTTCGGCCAGAATGCGGACCATATGTTCATCCGCGGTCTCGGCGCGGGCTTTGCCTTCCTCCATCTCTCGACGGGCCTGCATCCAGGCGGCTTCGATCTCGCTTTCACGCAGGCGCTCATAGGTCTCGATATCCATCACCACATAACGCGGCCTCCCCCGTACGCTGATGATGACTTCCTCCGATGCTTCCATCGCTCTGGCAATGCCGGAGACGCCCTCGATTTTGAGTTGGTTGGCTGTAATCGTAATCATACGGATTTCCGTTAATGAAGCGTGCCGTTTGTCGTATTCTTTGTGGATATTATAACCTGTTTTGGGCGCAAAATCAATGCCACGCCCGCCCAAATGGGGTCTTTCTTTCCGACGGCGACGGGGGTGCGTGCTATAATGAAAGACAAAACGCCTTCTCTCACCGATGGCCACGCCGTCGTGGCCTCATCTCAATGGAGTAGCCATCATGAGCCCGAAAAACACGTTTGGAGCCCGAGCCACTTTCGACACCGGCAGTGGCCCGGCAGTGATTTACCGTCTGGATGCCCTGGAAAAGGAAGGAATTGCCAACGTCTCTCGTCTGCCCTATTCCATCAAAGTGCTCCTGGAAGCGGCGCTGCGTCAGGTGGACGGTTTCACCGTCACCGAAGAGGACGTGGTGAAGCTGGCCAACTGGCAGCCCCAGGGCGAACGGGGCGAGATGCCCTTCAAGCCCGCGCGGGTCGTCATGCAAGACTTCACCGGCGTGCCCGCGGTGGTGGACCTGGCCGCGCTGCGCAGTCAGATGGCCCGGCAGGGCAAGGACCCAAGCCGCATCAACCCCCTGATCCCGGTGGACCTGGTCATCGACCATTCGGTGCAGATCGACCGCTTCGGTTCCCTTTTTGCCTTCTTCTACAACGCGGAACGGGAATTTGAACGCAATTATGAACGCTACGCGTTCCTCAAGTGGGGTAGCAAAGCCTTCGACAATTTCAAAGTCGTGCCCCCCGACACCGGCATCATCCATCAGGTGAACCTGGAATACCTGGCCAAGGTGGTGCAATTGGGCCGGGAAAATGGGGACGTGGTCGCATTCCCCGACAGCCTGGTGGGTACCGACAGCCACACCACCATGATCGATGGCCTGGGCGTCGTCGGTTGGGGTGTGGGCGGCATCGAGGCCGAAGCCGTCATCCTGGGCCAGCCCATCTTCATGCTCACCCCGGACGTGGTGGGCTTCAAGCTCACGGGCGAATTGCCCGAAGGCGCCACGGCCACGGACCTCGTGCTCACCATCACCGAGATGCTGCGCAAGTTCGGCGTGGTGGGCAAGTTCGTGGAATTCTTCGGCCCCGGCGTGAGCAAGCTGAGCCTGGCCGACCGGGCCACCATCGCCAACATGAGCCCGGAATACGGCGCGACCATGGGCTTCTTCCCCGTGGACGAGGAAACCCTGCGCTATCTGGCGGGCACGGGCCGCAGCGAGGAGTTGGTGGAACTGGTGGCCCGCTACACCAGGGAACAGGGCCTCTTCCGCACCGACGACAGCCCAGACCCCGAATACACCGCGGTGCTGGAACTGGACATGAGCACGGTGGAACCCAGCATGGCCGGCCCCAAACGCCCGGCCGACCGCATCCGCCTGGCCGACATGAAGCGAGAATTCCATCGTGCGTTGCTGGCTCCGCCCGGGCCTCAGGGCATCGGCATGAAGGAGGAGGATCTGGACAAGAAGGTCACTGTGGAGGAGGACGATGTCCGCTTCGACCTCACCCACGGCGACGTGGTCATCGCGTCCATCACCTCCTGCACCAACACCAGCAATCCCGGCGTCATGATGGCCGCGGGTTTGCTGGCCAAGAAGGCGGTGGAGCGGGGCCTGGATGTGAAGCCCTGGGTCAAGACCAGCCTCGCGCCCGGGTCCAAGGTGGTCACCCGCTATCTGGAGGCCGCGGGCCTGTTGCCCTTCCTGGAAGCTTTACGCTTCCACGTGGTGGGCTATGGCTGCACCACCTGCATCGGCAACAGCGGCCCCCTGCCCGAGCCCATCCGCGAGGCCGTGGAGGCGGGCAACCTGGCCGTGACCGCGGTGCTCAGCGGCAACCGCAACTTCGAGGGCCGGGTCAGCCCCCACACCAAGGCCAATTACCTGGCCTCCCCGCCCCTGGTGGTGGCCTACGCGCTGGCGGGCACCGTGGATATCGACTTCGCCACCGAGCCGGTGGGCCATGATCCCAACGGGGAGCCCGTTTTCCTGAAAGATATCTGGCCCACCCAGGAAGAGGTGCGCTCTGCCATCCGCCGTTCTCTCAAGCCCGAGATGTTCGAGGAGGAATACGCCAACGTCTACGACGGCAACGAGGCGTGGAACGAGATCCCCGTGTCCGGCGGTGACGTATACGATTGGCCCGAAAGCACCTACATCAAAGAACCGCCCTTCTTCCAGGAGGTCACCCCCGAATTGCCCGACATTCAGCCCATCACCGGCGCAAAAGTCCTCCTCTACCTAGGCGACACCGTGACCACCGACCACATCTCCCCGGCAGGGGTCATCGCGCCCGACAGCCCCGCGGCCAAATACCTGCTGGCCCATGGCATTCCTCGCGAAGAATGGAACAGCTATGGCTCCCGCCGCGGCAACCACGAGGTGATGATGCGGGGCACCTTCGCCAATATCCGCATCCGCAACAAGCTGGTTCCCGGCGTCGAAGGCGGCTACACCATCTACCAGCCCACGGGCGAGGTGATGAGCGCGTACGACGCGGCCATGAAATATCAGGAAGATGGTACGCCCCTGCTGGTCATCGCGGGGAAGGAATACGGCACCGGGTCCAGCCGGGACTGGGCCGCGAAGGGCACCCAGCTTCTGGGCATCCGCGCGGTCATTGCCGAAAGCTTCGAGCGCATCCATCGCTCCAACCTGGTGGGCATGGGCGTGCTGCCCTTACAGTTCAAAGAGGGCGAGAGCGCGGCCAGCCTGGGCCTGACCGGCTTCGAGACCTATGACATTCTGGGCCTGGGTAACGACATGCAGCCCGGGCAGACCTTCACCGTGCGGGCCACGGATGCGGATGGGAACGTGAAGGAATTCGAGGTCATCAGCCGCATCGACACCCCGGTGGAGGTGGACTACTACCGCAACGGTGGCATCCTGCACACTGTGCTGCGGCGGATGTTGCAGGAGGCGTAAGCTCACGCCCAGGCGCCTAGTACAGCGTTGCATAAATCCCTTCCGGATGACGTCATGCTGAAGGAGCGAAGCGACTGAAGCATCTACCGAGCGAAGCGAGCGCACGCCCAGGCCAAGCCAAGCGCTTCGCTAGATTCCTCCGCCCCTCCGAGGCTCGGAATGACGTTCTCAATCTCGGAACGTATTTGTGCAATCCAGTACTTAGGCGCAAAGCTCATCGACAAAAAGAAGCCCCCGCCCATTTTCGGCGGGGGCCTTGCTTTCTGTGCCACGGTCGAGGCAAAGCAATCGTGCTCAAAGACGCAGATTGGCTTTCCGTCCAGGCATGCTACTGCATGATGCCCGCCTCGACCAAGCGATCGTGAATATCCACAAAGGCGTCGGCTTGCTCCTGAGTGATCTCGCCCGACTTCACCAGCGCGTCCAGCATAGCCTGCTGCATCTCCTCGGGATTGCCCATAAAGCTGCGCAGCTCATCCATATGGGCTCCTTTGTAAGCATCGAGTTTATCATGTACCTCGGCAAAAAGGTCCGCTTCGTCCTGCGTGATAACACCCTGCTTCACGCCCGTGGCTAGCATCTCCGCGTGCATCTGGGCTTCGGCGTGGGGGTCTATGGCCTGGCCCCCCACGTGGTGGCGGGGCTTTACTTCACCCGAACCAAGCGCCCGAACATAATTGATGACATCCCATATCTCATCCTCGCTAAGGATGCCCTTGTAGGGAATCATGGCGGTGTTGAACTGGGCACCTCCCTCGCTGATGCGCCAGAAAAGATAACTGTCGCTGAGCATCTGGCTGGTGTGGGCAATGGGGGCGGGAGCGGGATCAAGCCCCTGCCCGGCAGGACCGTCGCCCATGCCGCCATCACCGTGACAGGTGGCGCACTGTTGGACATAGATGGCTTCACCGCGGGCCAGCGAGGCTTCATCTGCAGGGATCGGACTGGTCTTACCCTGATATGCAGCGGGAATAGGCGCCTGATGCCGCTCACGCATGCCTTTGGGCGGGCCGCCCATGCCCATACCCTTGCCGTGCCCCTGATGACCATGTCCATGCTGCTCCTCCTTACCTTGGCCATGTCCCTTGGTGGGCCCAGGTGTGGTGTAGGAGGTCATGGCCTCGGCCATCTCGGCGGGTGAAGTGGGCGCAGAAGTAGGTACGATCGTCGCCTGGGGAGTGGAACAGGCCGCGAAGAGAAGGAGAGTTGCTGTGAAGAGTGCGGTCGAAAGGATGAACTTACGGAATTTCAAAGGAACCTCCTCGATGGGTGGTATGATAGGATGAATGTCTACATGCATTGTAGCAAAACAATGTGGAGAAATTGTGGAGGTTCCTCAGGAAATAGTTGGCCGCCTGTGAAACTGTAGACCTGAAGAGTCCGACTTCTATCGGTGGGATCAAAAGGGGAACTAATTTTAAATAGTTCCTTATCTCCCTTCGCGCGACTCGCGGATGGCAGCCAGAATATCCTCGGTGGTGGCGTCAGTTTCCACTCCGGGCACGTCGAAAGGAGAGCGGGCCGGTTTTTCATACACAATGCGGAACCTTTCTCCGGAACGACGCTTGATGATAACTTCCTGGGTGCGGGCTAAATCCAACACTTTCGAAAATTTCTGTCGCGCTTCAGAAAAAGTGAATACGTACATCAGGACACCTCGACAATAAAACAATGGCCAGGTAAATGTTCGTGTCGGCGACGATTTTCAGAGGTACAATGGTACGTTAAGTTGTCTTCCCTGTCAACACGCAAGCCCATTTCCATCTCCCCGCAAGGGGGCGAGAACAGCCAGCGCCGGGGGATAATTCCCCCGGCTAAAAAACAGCGCCCCTGCGGGGCTAGCCGGAATCATCCGGCTAGAGGCTGTTATGCACTTTGCTTCCCTCAAAGCTCAGGATCGCCGCATCGGAGGTTGGAATTGGCCGCGGATAACGCGGATAAAGCAGTCATCACGAACGGCAGTTCGCCGATACGAATGAAAACGTCTCGCGGCCAGGCTGGCGCGGGAAGCCGATTTCGTCAAGCGTCAAACGTCATGCGTCATGAGTTGACGTTTCACGTTTTACGTTTGACGTTCGTTGGTGCCTCGCTCAACGTTGTCCTGATGATCTCAATCCTAATCCTGATCCGAATCCTATTTACAAAGCAGGTTCTAGCCCTGCAGGGGCTTTGTACGCGTAGCCCGAGGGTTCAGCCTCGGGCACTTCTTCAACACTATCCCCCCCGGCGCTGCATGAGTTTTTCGATGCGGGCCACGGCCCGTTTCAGTTCCTCCATGGAGGTGGCAATGGAAAAGCGCACATGCCCCTCGCCAGCCTGCCCGAAGGCAATGCCGGGCGTACCCGCGATCTCGGCCTCCTCCAACAGGATATTGGCCAGTTCCATGGAATCGGTACCCAAGCCCGGGAAACGCACGAAAAGATAGAAAGCCCCCTGGGGCGGATCACACGCAACCCCCGGGATCCCGTTTAACGCATCCACCATGTAATCTCGCCGGGCTTTGTAAGCCAGACGCATGCGCTCCACCTCATCCTGCGGCCCGTTGAGCGCCTCGGCCCCGGCCGCCATGGTGAAAGACGCGGCCGAAGTCACCGTCTGACTTTGCAGCTTGGCCATGAGACCGATAATTTCGGCCGGGCCCACGGCCCAGCCCAACCGCCATCCCGTCATGGCATAGGCCTTGGAATGCCCATTCACCGTGATGGTGCGCTCCGCCATCCCCGGCAGCGAGGCCAGGTTGATATGCTCCCCCTCAAAAATCAACTTCTCATAAATCTCGTCGGAGATCACATAGAGATCATGCTTCAACGCCAAATCCCGCACCAGTGCGGCCTCTTCCTGCGAAATCACATGACCGGTGGGGTTGCTGGGCGAATTCACCAACATGGCTTTGGTGCGCGGGGTGATGGCCGCCTCCACCTCCGGCGTGATCCGAAACCCCTCAGCCGGGTCCAGACTCACGGTGACAGGCGTTCCCCCTGCCAAAATCACCATGGGCACATACGAAACCCAATAAGGCTCGAACACGATCACCTCATCGCCCGGATTCAACAACGCGGTCAGAGCCGCGTAAATGAGGAACTTCGCGCCCGGGCTCACCAGCACCTGGGTGGCAGGGTCCACTTCCAACCCATACTCCCGGGCCATCTTGCCCGCGATAGCCCGACGGATGGCCATGGTCCCGCGGGAAGGGGGATAATGGGTGTCCCCCGCGTCCAGGGCAGCCTTGGCCGCGGCCACAATATGCGCGGGCGTGTCAAAATCGGGGTCGCCCCCGGCCAGGGAGATCACGTCCCGGCCCGCGGCCTTCAGAGCTTTGGCTTTATCATTCACCGCGATGGTGGCAGAGGGTGGGATGCTTTGCAAACGTTGCGAAAGAGATTTCATTGATGGCGCTCCATGGGTTAAAAAGCTGTGGAAGATAGCCTGATTTGGTCTTGAAAACGTCTTGCCACGAAGGCTCGAAGGAACGAAGACAATGCAGGTTTGCAGGTCTGCAAGTCGCAAGTGGCAAGTCCTTCTACCTTCTAGCAGCAACGCTTTTCACCTGCCACCTGCCACTTTTCCCCTTCGTGCCTTCGCCTCTCCCTCGCGTGCGGGAAAGCCGGAGGGGGCTGTCGTGGCTTTTGACCTTGCTACGTTAGTAGTCACCTATTGTACCGGCTCCCATCCCATTCGCCAAACTCCCCCTCCTTGTCGTATGATCCAGGTATGACCTTTCTCGCCATCGAGCATATCAGCAAACACTTCGATGACACCCCGGCCTTGCAAGGAGTCAGCCTGGAGGTGGCCCGGGGGGAGATCCTATGCCTGCTGGGGCCCAGTGGCTGTGGCAAGACCACCCTGCTCCGCATCATTGCCGGGCTGGAACAGCCCGATACGGGCCGCATCCTCTTCCAGGGCCAGGATGTCACCGCCATCCCCAGCCACCGCCGGGGCGTGGGGCTCATGTTCCAGGATTATGTTCTCTTCCCCCACATGACCGTGGGCGAAAACATCGCGTTCGGCCTGAAAATGCAAGGGTGGTCTCGCCAGGCCATCGCGCACAGGGTGCAGGAACTTTTGCAGCTTGTGGCTATGCCCGGGTACGAGGATCGTCGCGTGTATGAACTCAGCGGGGGCCAACAACAACGGGTGGCTCTGGCCCGCAGCCTGGCCCCCAGCCCCCAGCTCCTGATGCTGGATGAACCCCTGGGCGCGCTGGACCGCACCTTGCGCGACCAGCTTCTTCTGGAGCTGCGAGATATCCTCAAGCATCTGGGCCAGACCGCGATCTATGTCACCCATGATCAGGTCGAAGCCTTTGCCGTGGCCGATCGGGTGGCGCTGATGCGCGCGGGACGCATCGAACAGATCGACACGCCCGAAGGCCTCTACCTGCGGCCCGCGTCCCCCTTCGTGGCCCGCTTCCTGGGCATGACCAACATCCTCTCTGGCGAACTCCTTCAGCGGGAGCCCCCTCAGGTCCGCACCCCTCTCGGCCTTTTGCACCTGGCTCAGGTCCCTGGGGCCTTTCGGCCCGGGGATTCTTTGACCCTGGTCATTCGTCCCGAAAGTGCGCGGCTGGGTCGCGCGCCCTTCCCCGGGCCCAACGCCCTGGTAGCCACCTTGCTCACCCGTTCCTTTCGCGGGGCTCACACCCTGATCCAGCTTCTGGGGCCCGACCAGCAGACCCGGCTCACCTTCGAAATCCCCGGTCCGCGGTGCATGGCCCAGCCGGGCGAAAGGGTCTATGTCCACCTCGATCCCGACGGCATCGTGGCTCTGGCGCAGGAACAAGAATTATAGGCGGTGAACCATGCCCGAATTATATTTCAGGCAGGAAGCGACGCATCACCGCCAGATTTTCGATGGCTTTGCCCGCGCCCAGGGCCACCGCGGCAAGGGGATTCTCCCCCACATAGCAGGGCACGCCGGTCTCTTTGGTGAGCAGATTGTCGATATTGCGCAACTGAGCCGACCCGCCGGTGAGCACAATCCCCTGGTCAATGATATCCGACGCCAGCTCGGGCGGCGTCTTTTCCAGGGTCTGCTTCACGGTACTCACAATCTGGCGCAGCGGCTCGGTCATGGCCTCCATCACCTCTTCCGAAGTCACGGTAATGGTCTTGGGCAGCCCTGTCACCTGGTTTCGCCCCTTGATCTCCAGACTCAATTCATCCTCCAGAGGCAAGGCAGAACCGATCTGGATTTTCAGTTCCTCCGCGGTCTGATCCCCAATAATCAGGTTATACTTCTTGCGAATATAATTCACAATAGCCTGGTCCAGCCGATTCCCTCCCACGCGGATGCTGCTCCAGACCACAATATCATTCATAGAAACCACCGCGGCCTCGGTGGTCCCCCCGCCGATATCCACCACCATATTGCCCGTAGGCGTGTGGATGGGCAGTCCCACACCATACGCCGCGGCCAGAGGCTCGGGAATCAGATAAGCTTCCTTGGCCCCCGCGCTGATAGCGGCATCGTACACCGCGCGGCGCTCCACGCTGGTGATCCCTTTGGGAGAACTCATCATCACCTGGGGCCGGAAAAGGGGATTCCGTCCCACCACCCGGCGGATAAAATGACGCAGCATGGAGGTGGTCACGAAATAATCGGCAATCACACCATCGCGCACTGGCCGGAAAACACGAATGCTTTCGGGCACCCGGCCGATCATATCCGCTGCGTCCCGGCCCACTGCCACGATTTTGTTATCCCGGGCCGAGATGGCCACCACACTGGGCTCTTGCAGCACAATTCCTTTGCCCGAAACATAGACCAGGATATTCACAGTGCCTAAATCGATGCCAATTTGTTTTTCGAACATATAATAAAGCCTCAATGGGAAAATAGCGACTACGAACGTAGCAAGGTAACTATACAGGTATCCCACCCAACGCTTTGCCACGAAGGCTCGAAGCTTTTCGAAGACACGAAGAGAACATTTTATTTTCTCCTTCGTGCCTTTGTGCCTTCGTGTCTTCGTGGTTTTCTCCTTGCTTTGGAAGGGTAGGCGTATAGTTACGTAGCAAGATAAAGCTATCAGGATTATAGTGCAAAACCAGGTGGAGCAAAAATTCCCTCGGCACGAAAAAGCCGGACGTAGAAACGCCCGGCAAAATGGGTATGGTCGCGTCAAAGGAACCTCTAGGAAGACGCTTCCTCCTGGGATTCCTGCTGGGGCGGGAAAGCACTTCGTTCCGCACCGCGAGCGCGCACGGCCGCGCGTTTGCGGGCTACCTTCATGCGGGCCAGAGAGCGACGCAACGCGGCTTCCATAGCCAGCCGCCGCTCGATATCCCGTTCCTTTTCAGGACTGCGCAGGTATTCCTGGGCCCGACGCAGGGCTTCTTCCGCGCGCTGGATATCAATCTCCTCCGCGGCTTCGGCCGAACGCGCCAGCACAATGACCTCGTCGGGCCGCACTTCGACGAAACCGCCGCCCACTGCAAAGAAACGGTCCTCTTCGCCTTCTTTGCGCACCATGATCTCACCCGGCTGCAAAGTGGCCATCAAAGGGGCGTGCTTCGACATGGCCGCAAACACCCCCGAAGACCCGGGCAGGAGGACCATATCCACATCGTCTTCGTAAACAATGCGGTCTTGGGCAATGAGGGAAAAATGGGTTTTTGCCATGATGGAAATCACATCAAAGAGGGGATGGGAACTGGATGAGCAGGAAGAACGGGCCGTATGGCAAAGGGCTTAGCTACGCTCACGCAACCGCTTGGCCTTTTCCACCGCTTCCTCGATGGTGCCGACCATGTAGAACGCGGCCTCGGGCAGGTCATCATGCTTGCCTTCCAAGATCTCCTTGAACCCCCGGACGGTGTCTTCGATCTTGACGTAGCGGCCCGGGGTGCCCGTGAACTGCTCGGCCACGAACATAGGCTGGGTCAGGAAGCGCTGAATCTTCCGGGCCCGGGCCACGGTCAGCCGGTCCTCGTCGCTCAATTCCTCCACACCCAGAATGGCGATGATGTCTTGCAGGTCTTTGTAGCGCTGCAAGGTCTGCTGCACACCTCGGGCCACATTGTAATGCTCTTCCCCCACAATGTTGGGGTCGAGGATGCGGCTGGTGGAAGCCAGGGGGTCCACCGCGGGGAAGAGGGCTTGCTCGGCCAGAGAGCGTTCCAGGGAGATGGTGGCGTCCAGATGGGCGAAAGTGGTGGCCGGCGCGGGGTCTGTGTAGTCATCTGCGGGCACGTAAATGGCCTGCATGGAGGTGATGGAACCCCGCTTGGTGGAGGTGATGCGCTCCTGCAATTCGCCCATATCGGTCCCCAGGGTGGGCTGATACCCCACCGCGCTGGGCAGGCGGCCCAACAGCGCGGAGACCTCGGAACCGGCCTGCACAAAGCGGAAGATGTTGTCGATAAAGAGCAGCACGTCGCGGCCTTCGTCGCGGAAATACTCTGCCATGGTGACCGCGGTCAGCCCCACCCGCAGGCGAGCGCCGGGCGGCTCATTCATCTGGCCGAAGACCATGACCGTGGAGGGCAACACGCCCGATTCGCGCATTTCGTGCCACAGGTCGTTCCCCTCGCGAGAACGCTCTCCCACACCCGCGAACACCGAATACCCGCTGTGTTCTTCGGCCACGTTGCGGATGAGCTCCTGAATGATCACGGTCTTGCCCACGCCCGCGCCACCAAAGACGCCGGTCTTCCCACCCTTCGTAAAGGGCGCAATCAGGTCAATGACCTTGAGCCCGGTTTCGAACATCTCCGTTTTGGTGGATTGTTCTGCGAAGGGGGGCGCAGGGCGATGGATGGGATAGTACTGCTCCGCGTTCACGGGCCCGGCTTCGTCAATGGGCTTCCCGGTCACATCGAAAATGCGTCCCAGCGTGGCCGGACCGACAGGTACGGTAATAGGCGCGCCGGTATTGATGGCCACCATGCCACGGCGCAGGCCATCGGTGGTCGACATAGCCACCGTGCGGACCCGGTCGTTACCCAGGAGCTGCTGCACCTCGCACACCAGCTCCCCGCCCCCTTCCAGGGGGATAACCACCGCGTCGAAAATGTCGGGCAATTGACCATCGGGGAACTCCACGTCCACCACCGGGCCAACGACCCGAATAATACGTCCTTTGGATTGCTTTTTATTGCCGTTTTTGCTCATCCAGGTTGCCTCCGGATACATCCGTTATGTTAGTCGCTGGCGGGAAAACATCGCCAGATGATATGTTGCGTGAGATGAAAGGGGATTAGGATTGGGATTGGAGAAATGCATACAGATATTCCAAATCCTGATCCTATTTTTCCAGCGCCGTCACTGCGCCTGCGATGTCCAGCAAGGCCATGGTGATGGAATGCTGACGGGCTTTGTTGTAGGAAAGGGTGAGATCACTGATGAGATCATTGGCCGCGTCCGTGGCGTTGCGCATGGCCACCATCCGGGCCGAATGCTCGCTGGCGATAGCCTCGAACAGAGCCTGCAGGATCTCGATCTCCAACAGGCTTTGCAGGATCTGCCCCAATACCGTTTCCGCGTCCGGCTCGAAAATATAATCGATGGCCATGTCAGGGGGCGCGGTCTCATCAGGGATAATGGGCAGAAGCTGTTCCACCACGGGCTCCTGCTTCACCGTGTTGATGAAGCGGGTGTAGGCCACATAAACCGCATCATAACGTTCCGCGGTGAAATCATCCATCAAGACCCGGGATATCGGCCCAACCTCGGTGGTGGCACGGGTGCGGAATCGGGCCTGCAAATACCGGCTGGCCGGGCGGTCGCCCACGCCCACAAACTCCGCCCGAATGGGCGGGCCGTACTTGCGCATCCAATCCCGGCCTTTCTTCCCAACCGTGACCAGCTCCACCGACTTGCCCGCTTGCTCCCACGCCCGGATCTGCTTGGCCGCGTGCATGATCATGGTATGATTCAAACCGCCAGCCAAGCCCCGATCCGCGGTAATGAGGAGCATGCCCACGCGGCGTTCCTCCCGTTGCTGCAACAAAGGCTGCGAGGACGCGTACGCGGGGCGAATGCGGGCCAAAAATGCCAGCACATCCCTGGCTTTGCGCGCATAAGGCCGTGTCGCCTGGACCTGTTCCTGCGCGCGACGCATCTTCGAAGCCGACACCGCCTCCATGGCCTTGGTCACCTGGGCGATGTTCTTCACGCTTCGGATACGTCGCTTGATCTCACGTGTGGTAGCCAATGGGAACTCCTTGGAGTTGAGGATTGAGGATTCAGGATCAGGATTTTCGCGTTACTCTGCTTTTCTCAATCCTGATCCTATTCCTGGTCCTATCAAACAAATTGCTTATTGAATTCCTCGATCGCGTGCTTCAAACTCTCTTCGATCTCCGGCGTGAGTTTCTTCTCGCGCTGGATGGCCGCGCCCACATCGGGATAGTTCGTATCCATGAATTGATAGAACTTCTGCTCCCATTCGGGAATCCGGTCGATCTCGATGTGGTCGATGTAGCCATGGGTGCCCGCGTAAATCACCATCACCTCTTTAGCCAGGGACAGAGGTTGATACTGGGGCTGCTTCAGCAACTGAGTCAGACGCTGGAAGCGGTCCAACTGGCGCTGGGTGGCCGGGTCCAGGTCCGAGCCGAACTGGGCGAACGCGGCCAACTCACGGCCCTGGGCCAACTCCAGCTTCATCCGGCCCGCCACCTGCTTCATGGCCTTGGTCTGGGCCGCAGACCCCACGCGCGAGACCGAAAGCCCCACGTTGAGAGCCGGCCGGATGCCGGCATAGAAGAGGTCCGCTTCCAGATAGATCTGGCCATCGGTGATGGAGATGACGTTGGTGGGAATGTACGCGGACACGTCGCCAGCCTGGGTTTCGATGATGGGCAACGCGGTGAGGGAGCCGCCACCATATTCGGGGGCCAGCTTGGCCGCCCGCTCCAACAGGCGGCTGTGCAGGTAGAACACGTCGCCGGGATACGCCTCACGGCCAGGAGGACGGCGCAGCAGCAAGGAAACCTGGCGATAAGCCCAGGCGTGCTTACTCAGGTCGTCATACACGATGAGCGCGTCCTTGCCTTGCTCCATGAACTCCTCGCCCATGGCCGCGCCCGCATAGGGGGCCAGGTATTGCAGGGCCGCGGGCTCAGAGGCCGTTGCCGCGATCACAATGGTGTGATCCATGGCGCCGTACTTTTCCAGCGTCGCCACCACCTGGGCCACCTGGGCTCGCTTCTGACCGATAGCCACGTAGATGCAGATCAAATCCTGGCCCTTCTGGTTAATGATGGTGTCAATAGCGATGGCGGTCTTCCCGGTCTGCCGATCGCCAATGATCAACTCGCGCTGCCCGCGACCAATGGGGATCATGGCATCGATGGCTTTAATCCCGGTTTGAACCGGTGTGTCCACACTTTTGCGGTAGACCACACCGGGCGCGATGCGCTCCACCGGGCGGAATTTATCCACCTCGATGGGACCTTTATCATCGATGGGCTGCCCCAGCGCGTTGACCACGCGGCCGATGAGCGCGTCGCCCACGGGCACGGACGCGATACGGCCCGTGCTGCGCACCAGGTCCCCTTCCTGGATACCCGAATAGTCGCCCATAATGATGGCGCCCACCGAATCCTCATCCAGGTTCAGGGCAATGCCCAGGGTCCCCGTCGAGAATTCCAGGATCTCGCTGGCCATGGCGTTTTGCAGGCCGTGGATGCGAGCAATACCATCGCCCACTTCCACCACGGTCCCCACATCCACCACGCTGGGCGGGGCCTCGAACTCCAGGATTTGTTCTTTCAACTGTCGGGTATATTCATCAAATCCGACTGCCATAGGTTTTTTCCTCAATTTGAAATAGGATGCCGTTCCATCGGGCTTTTTCATAAAAAGCCGTTCGGTGGAACCAGCCGTGAAACGTGAGACGTGAAACGTGAAAGGGAACTTTGCGGCGTCGCACGTTTCACGTTTTACGGTTCACGATCAGGATACGCCGAGCTTCTGGCGCAAGGACTGCAACCGCCCGCGGACGCTGTCGTCGATGAGCTTGTCGCCCACCTGCACGATCACACCGCCCAGGATCTCCGGGTCCACCTGGTAGACAAACTCCAGGTTGGGGCCGAAAGCCTCGATCAAACGCGCTTCCAATTGTTCCCGTTCCTGGTCCGAAAGCGCCACAGCGGTGGTGATCACGGCCTTTTGCGGCCCAGCCGCTTCCTGGGTGAGCACCCGAGCCAAGGACTCGAGGATGTCATCCAACAGGCCGAAATCATTGTGGGTGAGCAAAACGCCAAGGAACTTACGCAGCTCGGGCGGCGCGCCTTCGGGCAGACGCCCTTCCAGAAGCGCCAGCTTATCCTTAATCTCAACGGTGGGATTGTTCAGGGTTTCCCGAAGCCCGGCGTCGGTGGCATAAGCCGAATGAACCGCGGTGAGCCCATCCAGCCAGGGCTCCAGCGCAATAGCCAGGATACTTCGGGTATAGGCTTCGGGCGTTCGTTCCATGATCAATTCAAGCTCACTTGAGACAAGAAGTCCTCGATGATCTTATGCTGGGTGGCTTCATCCAGCCCTTCCCGCACCACGCGCTCCGCGGCCAGAAGAGCCAGCTCCGCGATCTGCTTGTGCGCCTCGGCCAGGATGCGCTGCTTTTCAGCTTCGGCTTCCTCAACGGCCCGGGTGCGGATCGCTTCGGCCTCACGACGAGCCTGCGCCAAAATCTCTTCGCGCACCTTTTCCGCTTGCGCGGACGCGGCTGCCACGCGCTTTTGTGCTTCTGCCCGCTCTGCTTCAAGCTGAGCCATCAACCGCTTGCGTTCCTCTTCGGCCTCGCGGCGGGCCACATCGGCCGCGGCCAGGCCCTCGGCAATTCGCTTCTTGCGGTCTTCCAGCATCTGCGAAACCGCAGGGAAAACGAATTTTTTCAACAGAATGTAGAGCAGGAAGAAGTTGACAATATACGATATGAGATAATTTAAATTCAGGCCTAACGACGCCATACATCAACCTCCTTGAGCTGTCAGGGGCGGATTGGATTAAGTCCGGGGTCCTATTTCAGACCGGGTGCGCCCACAAACAGCAACAGGAGAGCCACAACCAGGGCGTAAATCGCGATGGACTCAGCAAAAACGATACCCAAGATCATGTTGGTGCGGATTTCACCCGCGACTTCGGGGTTGCGCCCCATGGCTTGCAGAGCGCCCATCACCAACAGACCAATACCAATGCCAGGGCCAATCGCGCCCAGACCGATTGCGAGACCAGGAGAGAGAATTTCAACCATGATGTACGAAGTCCTCCGTGAATATAATGGATGGTGAAAGGGGGTTTGCGAAAAGACGAAAGTCGTATCAATGATGCTCGTCACCCGCATGACTGTGGGTGGCTTGCTCGAAGTAGATAAAGGTCAGGATGGCAAAGACGAAGGCCTGCATGAAGCCCACAAAGAGCTCGAGGCCAAAGAATGGCAAGGATAACAAGAAGGAAACCAGAAAGGCCATCACAAAAAGCAGCACCTGACCGGCGAAGATATTCCCAAACAACCGGAAGCTGAGGCTGATGATCTTGGCGAATTCGGAGATGAACTCCAGAATCCCCACGAAGAAATCGATGGGCTTCATTCCCGTAATCACCGGCAAGGCAAAACGTCGGATATACTTGCCCCCCAGACGACGGAAACCAATCACATGACTCCAAACCACCACCATCAACGCCAACCCGATGGTTAAATTCAAATCGGTGGTGGCCGCCCGCACATAGGGGGTCAGCACATAGCCCTTGGGTTCATGGGGATGATACCGCTCGCCCGCGGCCTCGGCCTTTTCGGCCTCTTCCTTGATCGCGGCCCGCTCCTCATCGCTCAACTTCACCTGCTCGCTGGTCAAGGTGATAAAGGGGCCGATCTGTTTGATCTGATACCCGACCGTCACACCCTTTTCCGCATACGCGACCTCCAAAGGCTCAATCACACCGATACTATCGATCCCCGGAATCAGCTCCATCCAGTTGGCAATCAATAAGAAAAACAGCAATGTGAGGAACACCCCGACCCAAGCCTTGGCTTTCTCCTTCCCACCGATATCGGTCAGCATCCCCTCGAAAATCTCATAAATCCACTCGAAAAGATTCTGCAGTTTGCCTTCCGGCACCTCCTTCATATTCCGCACGGCCAGAAAGCTCAGCACCAATACCACCACATCTGCGATCAACGTCGCCACAAAGGTATTGGTCAACTGAAAACCACCGATCTTCCATCCCGGAATGGCTTCACCGGGGAGCAGGATGGTGGGCAGCGGCACACGGAAAAACAGAACAGCAATCACCACCAAAAGAATGCCACCAATAAGAAGGGCCAATGGTTTTGGCTGGAGCAATTTGCTCATCAGGGAGTTTCTCCTTCGGGGATTTGTCAATGACGAACGTCAAATAGCGTCCTGAGTGGCTTTGTTTGCGCCATCTTCATCCGACTCATCCAATGGCGCCAAGGTCAGATAACGCGCCTGAATCGTTCGGATGACCAGGATGGTCGCCAAAAAAATACCCAAGAGCATGCCGAACAGCGTGCCCAAGGGCGCAGAATCCGCAAAAAGATCGAACACCACGCCCACAAAGAGCGGGAGGAAAAGGGATAGCCCCACCAGAATGACCAGTTTAACGGTCAGCGGGGTCCAGTCAGAATGCTTCATTGCATGCTGAGCCATAGCACGGCATCAAACGACGCGAGGAAAGCGCGTCAGCTAACAAGCAACGGCGAGAACCTGCTCGAACGGGCTTGAGTATACCCCAAAATCCCCTTTTGCGCCAAATTGCACAAACCTCCAAAATGGAGGGCAACATACACTACTCGGCCAGAGCCTGGGCCACGCCTCCCCCGAGCATCCCCACCACCCCACCGAAAAACCAGGCCCCACCACAGAACAACACGGCAAAAAACACACTCCCGCCTACCGTGTTCATTTGCATCACATCCACGCCCAGAGAAAGCAGATAGGTGACGATGGGACGAGGCAGAAGCAGCAACCCTTCGATCTGATTCCCTGCCAGCTTAAACGCCAGAGGCGCCAGGAAAATATTCGCAACCCCATCCATCAGGCCCGCGATAACCCCTGCCGCCATGCCCGCGGCCACGCCACCCGACCCCGCCCCCTGGGCGATGGCAATGCGCCCGGCCAGATACCCGGCCACGGCCCAGGCCAAAATCCGCAAGGGGAAAGCAAAAAAGCCGCAAATGGGGATGATCCCCAAAACTGAAAAAGCCACAGCCAGCAGACCGCCAGCCAAGCCTCCTCGAAAAATACCTCGGGACATAGCGCGAAATGTTTACGATGACAGCTACAAGTGGAAGAAAGAGAAAAACTGTTGAAAGCCCAAGGAAGCCATGATGGCCGCCTCGGAACTCAACGCGTCCATAATCAACCAGATCGATTGCCCCACCCAATCCCCAAAGGGGGTGTAGGCGAACAGCAAAAAGAAAAGAAAAATCCCCATTCCCCCCAGCATGTACGCGTATTGCAAAATGTGGGGAGGAAGCCAGGGTTCCAGGATACCAAAACCATCCAACCCAGGCCAGGGGATGAGATTCAGCACGAACGCGAAAATCTGGAAAAACGCCAGGAGTGCCAGCGCGGCCCAGAAAGACGCATGGGCCCGCAGGGCCATCTCATTCAGCCCCACCACAAAAGGCAACAACAAAAGCAAACCAAAAAACAAGGTCATCAAAGGCCCGGCCGCAGAAACCGCGCTGCGCATCCAGGGTTTGCGGATCGCGCCCCGTTGAATATACACCGCCCCCCCAGGCAATGGAATCCCTCCCAACAGCAAAAAGATGATAGGCAGAAGGATGCTCAACATGGGGTGCGTGTACTTCAGGGGATTCAACGTGAGATACCCGTGATGCACCACACTCTCATCCCCGCCCCAGTAGGCCACCAGGGCATGCCCGAATTCATGCAACGACACCGCCAGCACCCATCCCACCAACACAAAACCAAAGGTCAGCGCGTTGGGGTTTCCGATATTCAGGTACAACATGGCCCCCAGGCCCGCGAAGATAGCCACCAGCAACAAAAACACCGGGCTAATGGGCCATTCCCAATTTGAAGACCGGGCCGATGGTCGGGCAACAGGCCCCATCCCTCGCGTGCGTGGGACAGGCGCCCGTCGTGCGGGACGGGATGAGGCAGTTTCCGCGCGCAAGCGCCCGGCCCGAGTTCGAAACGTATCGGCATCGATCTCGAACTGCCGGAGGATCTCCCCGGCCTCGGTCTCTGGGCTCCGCAACATGCCCAAAATCAAAACCCGGGAATCGATGGCCGCGAGACCATACGCTTCCCCCTCGGCCACCGCCTCTGCCATGGCCTGGGCGCCATCCTCGGTCAGGGCAAAGCCGAAGAATTCCCCTCCGTAGGGCTCTTCCTGATTGGCCCCCAGCCGCACGTACGCCCATAGCCGGGTCTTCATCTGATCCAGCTTCAAGGGGAACTGCTCCAACACCTGCGTTCCCAAACTCCCGGGCGTTTCCAGAATCCCCAACAAAATGTGAAGGGAATTCAGCATGGTGTGGCCATGGCCCGCGGCAATGGCCCGAGCCGTGATCAACGCGTTCAAACCATCCTGAGCCAGCATCAAAGGCCGGCGTGACGTCTGGGAAGAAGAAACCTGGCTCATGCAGGCAAGGATACCATAAACCTGCGGAAGAGGGAATTCTGCCGCTGTTCCGTAAAATAGGATTAGGATTAGGATTAGGATTAGGGATGCTTCGCTCCCTCCGGTCGCTCAGCATGACGAACTTCTGCGTCAATCTGCGTTGCGAAGCATCTGAGGCATCAGCGTCCCCATTCTCTTTACTTGGCTTCCCCTTCATCCCTGGATTACAATACCCAGGTTATGGACTACCTGCGTTTTTATCAGCAACGCCCGGTGCTCATCACCGGCGGCATGGGCTTCATCGGCTCGAACCTGGCCCATCGTCTCGTGGCATTGGGGGCCAAGGTGACCCTCATCGATAACCTCCTCCCCGACACCGGCTGGCACCCCGCCAACATCGCGGACCTGCAAGGCCGGGTGCGGCTCATCATCGGCGATATCGGTCACCCCGAAACCGCCCGAGACGCGGTGATGGGACAAGCCGTCATCTTCAACCTGGCGGGCTCCATCAGCCACATCGACTCCATGCGTCACCCCCTCATGGACCTGGAGGCCAACGCCCGGGCCCATCTGGTCCTGCTGGAAGCCGTGCGCCAGTACAACCCGCAAGCCGTGGTCATCTATGCCGGCACCCGACAACAGTATGGCACCCCCCAATATCTGCCCGTGGATGAAGCCCACCGCAACCTGCCCAACGACATCAATGGCATCAACAAACTCGCGGGGGAATGGTACCACCGGGTGTACCACCGGGCCTACGACATCAAAACCTGTTCCTTGCGCCTGACCAACACCTACGGCCCCCGCCAACTGATCCGCCATCCCCGCCAGGGCTTCATCGGCTGGTTTGTGCGCCAGGCCATCCTGGGCGAAACCATCACCGTGTTCGGGGATGGTCAACAACGCCGGGATCTGGTAGAAATCACCGATGTGGTGGATGCCTTCCTGCGGGCCGGGGCCAACCCCCAGGCCTGGGGCCATGTGTTCAACCTGGGCAGCGAGCCCGCCACCCTGCTGGAGATCGCGGAACTATGCGTGGCCATCGCGGGTTGCGGCCGGGTCACCCTCGCCCCCTGGCCCGAAGAACGGGCCCGCATCGATATCGGTGACGTCTATTGCAGCTACCAACGGGCCCGGGAAACCCTGGGCTGGGAGCCCAAAACCCCCTTGCGCCCGGGCCTGCAACGCATGATCGACTTCTACCAACGCCACGCCGAGGTTTACCTGACGCCTGCTATGGAAATAGGATTCGGATCAGGATTAGGATTGAGGTCGTCAGGCCGACGTTGAGCGAGACGGCAACGGACGTGATGCGTGAAAGCGTGAAACGTGAGGTCATTACGCATCACGCATTACGCATCACGTACTCGGCTTCCCGCGCCAGCCTGGCCGCGAGGCGTTTTCATCCGTATCGGCGAACTGCCGTTCGTGATGACTGCTTTGAAAATAGCATGATCGTCGGCTGCGGAAGGATCGCCAGGCCGACGTTGGGCGAGGCTGCAACGGGCGTGATGCGTGAAACGTAAAACGTGAGAGCCTTACGCATCACGCATCACGTTTCACGACCGCCAGCCTGGCCGCGAAGCGCTTTCATTCGTATCGGCGAATAGCCGTTCGTGGCGCTACATCCTCTCTTCATCCCCCCATGCCCGACCTCATCCTCCACCACGCCCGCATCTACACCCAATGGCCCGACCAGCCCTGGGCCCAGGCCATTGCTATCCAAAAGGGCCGTATCATCGCCCTCGGTGACAACGACACCATCCTGGCCCTGGCCCGACCTCACACCCGCCGTTTCCACGGCCAGGGCCGGCTCGCGCTCCCTGCCTTCACCGACGCCCACATCCATCTCTTCGATCTGGCCCGGCGCCGCGGGCAGGTCGCGCTCTACGACGCGACCAGCCTGGAAGACATGCTGGCCCGGGTGCGCGCTCACGCCCGTCAGCTCCCCCCCGATGCCTGGGTCCTGGGCTATGGCTGGAACGAAAGCACCTGGCCCGAGCGGCGTTTCCCCACCCGCCACGATTTGGACGCTGTCACCGGCGGTCGGCCCGCGGTCCTCTGGCGCACCGATCTGCACGCGGCCGTGGCCAACAGCGAAGCCCTGCGCCGCGCGGGCATCCACGCCCACACGCCCGATCCCCCCTCCGGCGTCATCGACCGGGACGAACGCGGCCAGCCCACGGGCGTGCTGCGTGAACTCGCCATCAACCTGGTGCGCCAGGTCATCCCGCCCATGACCGAAGCCCAGGCCGCGGCCAATTTGCAAGCTGTAGCCCGGGACCTCCATGCCCTGGGCGTCGTCGCGGCCCACGACCAGCGCATGAAGGACCATACGGAAGAAGGCCCCGAAGCCCTGCGCCTTTACCAGCGCCTGGCCGCACGAGGGGAACTGCCCCTGCGCATAAGCTGCAACCTGGAAGCCGCGCATCTGGATGAGATCATCGAGCTGGGATTGCAGAGCGGCTTTGGGGATGCATGGGTGCGGTTCGGGCATGTGAAACTCTTCGCGGACGGCTCCCTGGGCGCACGCACCGCCTGGATGTTGGCGCCCTATGAAAACGACCCCCACAACAGGGGCATGTTCCTCACCCCGCCCGAAGAAATGGCCGCCATCATCCAGAAAGCCCATCGCCACGGCATCGCCATCTCCATCCACGCCATCGGCGACCGGGCCAATCGCACCGTCCTCGACATCTTCGCAGAAGCCATCGCCAGTGGCAGCGACGCGCCCCCTCTCATCCCCCATCGCATCGAACACGTCCAGACCATCCAGCCCGAAGACCAGCCCCGGCTGGCAAAGCTGAAGATCACCGCCTCGGTGCAGCCCATCCATTGCACCGACGACATCCCCAACACCGACCGGCTGTGGGGCGCCCGCGGGCGCAACACCTATCCCTTCCGCAACCTGCTCAACGCCCGCACCTTGCTCGCCTTTGGCTCCGACGCGCCCGTAGCCAGCCCCAACCCCTGGTGGGGCATCCACGCCGCGGTCACCCGCCAGCGCCGGGACGGCACCCCTGCGGGCGGCTGGTATCCAGACCAGCGACTGACCGTACAGGAAGCTGTTTGGGCCTACACCCTGGGCCCGGCCGCGGCCATGGGCCAGGCCCACCAGCAAGGCCGCCTCGCACCCGGCTACCTGGCCGACCTCATCCTGCTGGACCGGGACATCTTCACCATCCCACCCCACGACCTCCCCCACACCCGCGTCCTCCTCACCCTCCTGGGCGGCGAGCCCGTCCATGAA
>JALWZT010000334.1 GCA_027002405.1 Anaerolineae bacterium
TCCCCCTCCCCATCATGTCCCCCAAACCCTTATCCGACTATCCCCGTCCCCCAAAAGACAACGGCCGCGGCGTCCACTGGTCCACCAACGCCTATCCGCCCTCGGACGCTGACTTGCAATTCTGGATCCATGAGCTCAAGGCCATGCAAATCAAATGGGTGAAGCTGCTGGATGACAGCGGCGGATCCTCCGCGAAGCTGTGTCGGGCCTTGCTGGAAAACGACATCATGCCCATCGTGCGCCTTTATCGCGAACGCCCTAATCCCGGGCATATCGGCGGCCGAGAAATAGAGACCTTAACCAAACTGATTGAGCTAGGCGTTCGGTACTTTGAAACCAACAACGAACCGGACCTCCCCGCGGAATGGCAAAACAACCATTTGCCCGAAAACTGGTTGGACATTGTGGTGGACAACTTCATCTACGACGCGGATGTGATCCAGAACCTGGGAGGCTTCCCTGCGTTCCCGGCCATGGGGCCAGGGGCTCAATTCAACGGCCTGGCCAAAGTGGTCGAACGAGGCCGCATCGATATCTTCGAAAAAGGCGCCTGGCTGGCCATTCACAACTACACCCTCAACCATCCTCTGGACTACCCCTACGACCCCGTCAACCAGGAAGGCCGGCCCCTCACCCAGGAAGAATACGAGCGGCTGGCTGCATGGCAATACAGCCACCTCAGTTGGGAAGAGATCCAGGCCCTGGGGTTGCCCATCACCCGGGAAGATTACGATAAATTCAACCGTTGGGCCTGGGATGGAAGAACCCTGGAAGAAGTCAACGCGGTTCGGGCTGCGCACAAAAATCCCGGCGCCACCATCTTCGATGATGCCAATTGCTTCCGGGCCTGGGAATGGTGGGGCAACCAGGTCTACCAGGCCCTGGGCTTCTACATTCCCATCATCAGCACCGAAGGCGGGCCGGTCACCGGCTGGGGGGATGATGACCGCTACGCCAAGGTCAATCCCTTCACCCAGGCCGAATGGCAGATGGAAATTGTCCGCTTTCTGCAAGATGAGGCCCCGCCCTGGTATTTCACGGTATGCACCTGGCTTCTGGCCGCCTATGCCATGGGCGATTTTAACCCTGCCTGGGAGCAGATGGCCTGGTACACCCATGCCTGGGACCTGCAATTCGGGCTGGATGGGCAACTGCCTATTGTGCAAATGCTGAAGGATACCCCCGCCCGGGTCCGCCACGAACTACGCGGGGGGGACCGCACCGCCGCAGTGACGGGCGTGGTCCAGGGCCTTCAGGGAAAGCCTCTGGCCGGTGTGGCCCTGGAATTACGAACTTCCACCGGAGCCATCGCAGCACGGGACCTGAGCGATGACCAAGGTCGCTTTCAGCTCGAAGCAGAGCCCGGGGTGTATGACCTGTTTATCCCCTGGTGGGGGCCCGCGGCCCGCCACATCGAGCTCACCCCCGCCGATGTGGATGTCATCACCATCCATGATCTGGACCCTCCAGGCCATTATACCATCACCGGCACCTTGCGAGATGCAACGGGGTTGAACCTGCCGGAAAGAGAGGTGCTTCTACGACGCCACGGCATCATCCATGCCCGCACCCTCACCGACGCGATGGGCGCATTCACCTTTCATCCTGGCCTGGCCGGAACCTACACCCTCATCACCCAGGGGGCTTCCCAAGAGATCACCCTTTCCCCCGAAAACCCCGCGGTACGTCAGGACTTGACCCTGGATCATGCCGCGGGCATGCGTTACAAGGTGGTGACCAAGCGCCTGCTACCCCCGGAAGAAACCGGCAACCGGGAAGCCTTTTATGGCAAGGTCATGGACCAGGAAGGTCGGGGCATGAACGGCATCGAATTGGAAATGCGATGGGAAAACGCCATGCCTGGGGTCCAATTCCCCCGCACCCTCACGGGCAGTGATCCCTTCAAGCCCGATGGCTATTATGAGTTCATCCATACCAAAGGCACCTTTATGATCCAAGTGGTGCAAGGGGACTACGAAAGCGAGGTGGCGGATGGCCTGGAAACCGCGCACGTGCCTGGCCGGGAGGGGGATCGCATCACTTATGAAGTCAATTTTCAGCTTTTGCCTGTGGGGGAAAATCAGAATCAAAGCTTGATCGTAGGACACGTGCCTGGGGGCCGGGTGGGACAAACGGTCATCCTGTGGAAGGATGGCATAAAACAAATGGAAACCGCGCTGGATGGTTCCCGCACCTTCCGATTTTCCCATCTGGGGCCCGGGGTGTATGATGTGGAGCTGGCAGGGATAGGACTCATCGCCACCGAACTGGCTTTGGATGGCCAGGCTCAGGTCACCCTCAACCTGCCTCTCATGAGCGCCATTGTGGGCCAGGTGATCGGCCAATCCTCTGACGTGAAGGGGCTAAAGTTGATTTCTGAAACATATGGTTTTGTCCGCCACGCGGAACTGACCCAGGATGGCCAGTATCGTTTCACCAATCTCCCTGCGGGCCGCTATCGCGTGGAATTGGGGGATGATATCCTTTCTCATCTCATCGTGGAGGAACAAAGCGTTTTGGAAGCACCTCCCCTTCAAGTAGGCATGGGGGCCCAACCCCAGCAGAGTCGCATCTATGGTCAAGTCCAGGATGCCGCGGGGCATCCTGTGGCCGCGGTGCCCCTGGAATTACACATCCATGGCGATAAAATCGCGGAAACCACCTCGGATTCTCAAGGCCAATATGTTTTTGATCATCTCGGCCCCGGGGTATACGAGATCGCCCTCCAAAATGGGGTGGATGTCAGCGATATCGTTTTGGATGGTACCCAGTCGGTGGAGGTGGACCTTCTCTACACGCCCCTGGCCCAGGCGCCCACCAAACGGTTGGCTCGCTACTACCTTTTGCATGCGGCTCATCCCCGCCTCACCCCCGCGCTGTTGCGCCTGGTTCTTCCCTGGCTCACCCAGCAGCCCCCGGGCCCGGTCGGCTTTAGCCTGCGCGAGGCCCAATTCGCGCAAACCGTCGTTCTTTTGGGGGATGGCATCCCTGCCAGCGCCATCGCATTGCTGCAGGAGGCCCAGTGCGAGATCGTCGATATGCGTGGAGACCTTTTGACCCTGGCCCGACGCCTGGAGGAAACCTCATGACCTCAATCTATCACGATGCCGAAGCATACGGCGTAGCGATCATCCCTGCCGAAGTCGAACCCGGCCAGGTATACTGGAAAGCCATCCGGGTACATCATCTCACTCCCCAGGAAAACAACCTCCGTCATCATCTTTTTCTGGACGCGGTCGATGAAGAAGGCCATCGTCTTTACGGCAGTTTGTTCACCGTGGCATGGGACGGAGGCAATGAAATCGTGATCCTCGAGGAAGATGGAAGTGTGCTGGGCGCCAATTATCCCATGTGGAAGTGGCAGATATGCCGTGTCGAGGTCATGGGCGCGCCCTCGGACCGGGTCGTCCATCTCCACACCGCGCATCCGGAAGAACCTCCAGGCAATGCCCTCTTCCATCATTCCTTTGCCATCACCTTTCAGCGCGCCGTCGCTCGGGAGGAAGAACACCCGGCATCCAGCATCCTACGCGGGCGTGTGCCCGGGGGTCAGGGTCATACCCTCTCCCTGCTCGATGAAAATCAGGTGGTGCAATCCCTGGTGGTGGGCGAAGATGAACGATATCGCTTCGTGGGACTTCCCGCGGGCATCTATCTGGTGCGAGACGACAACGACCTCCGCATCGCGGGCCCTGTTGCCCTCAATGGGCGGGATGAAGCGATCTTGGATCTGCCCGGGGCCTTGCCCCAGGACGCGGTTTTTGAACGCTTTGTGCTTTTTGAGTCGCCCCAGTCCCCTCAAACCCAGGTTTACCTTTCCCTGCTTTCGGACATGCTGACAAAAGGGCGGCTCCCCTTTGGATTCGACCCCATGGATGCCAGCCAGGCTCTGCATGTCCTGCTGGTGGGGGACCATCCGCAAGAGACCCTGGACCTGCTGGCCCAGGCCGGGCGTCAGGTGGAACCGTTACCTCAGGACCCGGAGGCCCTGCTCCAATTTTTGGATACCCTGGCATGAATCTTCCCCAGCCCCTGATTCCGGCCCGATTTGTGCGTCGGGATAATCGATTCAGGGCCACCGTGGAGGTAGAAGGAGAGGAAGCCTGGGCCCATGTGCCAAATTCGGGGCGTTTGCATGATCTTTTCATCCCGGGGCGCCCTATTTATCTGCATCCAGCCGGGCACTCGCGGCGCAAAACCCCTTATGACCTGCAACTGGTGCGTATGCCCCGGGCCTTGGTTTCCATCGACGCGCGCCTACCCAACCCCATCTTTGCCGAAGCAGTCACCGCGGGGCGCTTGCCTGAATTCCCCTGCCATACGGTCCGGCCCGAAGTCCGCTATGGGGAAAGCCGTTTGGACTTTCGTTTAGAAGGGCCGGAAGGGGTCTGCTGGGTGGAAACCAAGTCCGTCACTTTGGTGAATGACCAGGGTATGGCCTATTTTCCTGATGCACCCACGGCCCGCGGCACTCGTCACCTGCGCGAGTTGCTGCAGCTTGCCCGGGCAGGGCATCGCGCGGCCGTGGTGTTTATCATCCAAAGGGAGGACGCCAAAGCCTTTGCCCCCGCGGCCCAGGTGGACCCCGAATTCGCCCAGACCCTGGCCCAAGTGGCAGCAGCAGGGGTGGAGGTGCGGGCCTATACCTGCCAGGTGACCCTGCAAACCATCACCTTGCAGCGGGCCGTGCCGGTTATTCTGGAAGAGGTACCGAAGCTGGAAGGTCCACCGCGGTGAGCAAATGGGCATTCTCCCACGCGATCATCCCACCTTGCAGCAAACGCAGATGTTGAAAACCCGCTTTCTTTAAGGCCGCGGCCGCGCGTCGGGCCCGGCGTTCGGTGCGGGCCACCAGCACCAGCTCTCGGTCTCGGGGAAGGGTATCCAAGCGCTCCATCAGATGAGAAAGGGGCACATTGAGGGCCTGAGGGATATGGCTGCGATGGAATTCCCGAGGTTCCCGCACATCGATAACCTGTGGTGGGTTCGGCCCCCGCAGTTCCTGATAAAGTTCCCGGGGCGGCGTGGCCGGCAATGGCACGTCTTCCAAAGGCCCCAGGGAGATGGCAAGATGCTCGGTGGGACGAGGCAGATTTTGGCATTCGGCAAAAACCCGTACATCGCATTCGTAAATGCAGCTCACGGGGTCCAATACATGGTAGAAAAGATAGGAGATCGCCTCATTTTCTTTCAAAAAATGTCCTTCGCCCAGACGGTGGACAAAACCTAAATCCTTCATGCGCTGATAAATATGTTCTCGCACCTTGACCAGGTACATGTCCCCCCCGGCTTCCCGGGTTGCGGCCAGGAGAAATTCCAGCATGTGGATGCCGCTGATATCGATGAATTGCACATTTTGCATCCGCAAAAGCAGGAAGCGTTGTTCGGGATGCTGACGCATATGGGCCATGATCTGGCGTTCCACATGGTCCACCGCGCCAAAGTACAGGTCTCCCCGGATTTCTATGACCGCGAGTTGGAAACAAAGGGGTTTATCGGGTTGATAGTCTAAATGCTCAAACGTCTCATCGGGGACCACAGGAAGGACCTGGGGGGTGCTGGTGCGCAGGATGTAACGGCCCAGGGACATGGCAATGCCCAAAAGCACGGCAAATTCCAGGGGCAGAAGCAGGGTGGCGATGAGGGTCGCGGCCATCACCACCGCGTCGCCTCGGCCGCCATGCAACAAGCGTTGGATTTCGGGGATATCCACCATGCGATAGGCAATGACCATGAGTACACCGGCCAGGGCCGCGTTGGGGATGAACGCGGCATAAGGGGCCAGCAGAAGCATGCCCACGAGCACGAAGAGCCCCGAAAAGACCGCGGCCAATTGGGTGCGGGCCCCCGATTGCAGGTTCAACGCAGAACGATTGAAGGACGTGGTGACCAAGAACCCTGAGAAAAACGCGGACGCGATATTGGCCAGGCCCTGAGCCACAAATTCCTGATTGCTATTCACCCGTTGACGGGTGATGCTGGAGATGGAGCGAGTGATGGAGGTGGTCTGGACCAGGCCGATGGCCCCCACCGCCAGGGCCCCTGTCGAAAGTTTGCCGATAAGGTCCCAATCAGTAAGGGGGAGATGGGCCAAGGGAGGCAGGCCCCGAGGCAGTTCGCCAATGACTTGAACGCCCTGGCGGTCCAGCCCCAACAGGGCCACCGCGCCCGCGGAAAGCACAATGGCGATGAGCGGGCCGGGTATGCGGTTATCGATGCGGCTGAGCAGGACGATGATCCCAATCGCGGCCACGCCCAGCAGGGCACTGGCCGGATGGGTTTGCCCTAAATGCAACGTCACTTGTTCCATTTTCCCCACAAAGCCCCCGCCTCGGGGGATGGTAATGCCCAGCAGGGGAGCCAATTGATTGACCGCAATGAGCACCCCTGCCCCTGCGGTAAAGCCCACAATCACAGAATCGGACACAAAATTGGCCAGCAACCCCAGCCGGGTAACCCCCACCAAAAGCCGGAAGATCCCGACCATCAGAGTGAGCAAGCCGGCCGCGGCCAGAAATTCCGGGGTCCCCACCTGCGCCACGGTCATGGTCACCGATAGGGTGAGCAGCGAGTGGGTGTTGGTAGGCCCGGATTGTGCCTGACGGGAAGAGCCCCACAGAGCTGCCACAATGGAACCCAAGATCGCGGTGTAGAGCCCTGTGACCGGTGGCATCCCAGCAATGAACGCGAAGACCATGGCCTGGGGCAACATGATGGCAGACACCGTGAGCCCGGCCACCAGATCGAAACGCAGGTCGGATAGCCGATACGCGCGCAGAATACGTACAGGTTGGGTGAAATACCCCAGGGTCTCCAACCCAAAGGCAGTCAAGCTCTGAGAGGTGGTTTGCACCCTTTCTGCGGAAAAAGCACCAGCACTCAAGAGAATGGCCTCATGAATGGGATGGGATCGTCTGAGAGAAGAAAATCAAACAAAAATCTGTACAATCTGCGTAATCTGTGGATAAACATGGCGTTTTGAGAAGCCAAAATGCTTTTCGCCAGACTCTAGATTATACCGATATTGTAACAGAAGCCTGGAAAGGTTTTGAAATTTTCCTGCACTTGTCACCTGGGCAGGAAACTGCTACAATGCAGTCCAACGGCGGGCTCGCCCGCGCCGATACCGAGGAAAAGCTCACGCCAAGTCGCAAGTGGAGAGAACGCAGATTTTCGCAGATGCTTCGCAGATTTCCACTGATTACTGATAACTGATAACTGACTTACTCCTGCTCGCGCCTAACCTCGGCCTGACAATCCTCAATCCTAATCCTGATCCTATTCACAGGACAGTCGCCCGCCGCCTGATCACCTTATCCCTCTCCGGAGTCTCTTATGAACATCACAATCCAACACGGCAACATCCTGGATGTTCAGGCAGATTTGCTCATTGTCAATCTTTTTGAAGGCGTGCAAGCGCCCGGTGGCGCCACCGGCGCGGTGGACAAAGCCTTGGACGGCGCCATCCGCCAGGTCATCGCGCTGGGGGAATGCACCGGGAAATTAGGGGAAACCACCCTGCTTTACACCCTGGGGCGGTTGCCCACGCCTCGGGTGCTCGTGGTGGGGCTGGGCCCGGCCGCGGAGTTTGATGGGCATCAGGCTCGAGTGGCCGCGGCCAAGGCGATCCGTGCCGCGCAGCAGGCCAAAGCCCGTCATGTGGCCACCATCACCCATGGCGCGGGCATTGGCGGCATGGATCCTGTCGACGCGGCCCAGGCCCTGGTGGAGGCTTCTCTTCTGGAGATGCACCAAACCCCCACCTATCGCAGTGAAACCGAAACAGAACCCCGGGTGACATCCCTGACCGTCGTGGAATTCCAGGCATCCCACATCCCCTTACTGGAACAAGGGGCGCGATTGGGCCGCATCGTGGCCGAAAGCGCGGTCTTCGCCCGAGACCTGGCCGCCACGCCATCCAACATCGCCACCCCCAGCTACATCGCACAACAGGCCGAAGCCATGGCCGCAGAGGTGGGGCTGAGTATCCAGATTCTAGAACAAGAGGAGATGGAGGCCCTGGGGATGCATATTCTGCTGGCCGTGGCCAAAGGAAGCGATAGCCCGCCCAAGTTCGTGATCCTGGAACATAACAAGGACCGAGCCCAAGAGCTGCCTACCCTGGTGCTTGTAGGCAAGGGGGTCACTTTCGATACAGGTGGGTATTCGCTGAAACGGGCTGAGGGCATGTGGAAAATGAAGTACGACATGAGCGGAGCGGCCAATGTGCTGGGCATCTTGCGAGCTGCCGCGCTGTTGGATCTCCCCCTGCATGTGGTGGGATTGACGCCCCTGGTGGAAAACATGATCAATGGTCATGCCCAAAAGCCGGGGGATGTGTATCGGGGCATGACAGGGAAGACCATGGAGGTCATATCCACCGATGCGGAAGGGCGCATGATCCTGGCCGACGCGCTGGCGTATGCCGGGCGTTATCAGGCGGAGGCGGTGATCGATCAGGCCACCCTCACCGGGGCTATCAGCATCGCCTTGGGCAAGCAAGCCGCGGGGCTCTTCACCGAAGATGAGACCTTGAAGGCCCGCTTGCTGGCCGCGGCCCAGGCCACGGGCGAACGCTTGTGGCCCATGCCCATGTATGATGAATACAAAGAAGCCATCAAGAGCGATATCGCGGATGTGAAAAATTCGACCATGCCCGAACGGGGCGCGGGGGTGAGCACCAGCGCCAAATTCCTGCAACATTTCGTCGAACAGGATGCCTGGGCCCATCTCGACATCGCCAACATGGCCTGGACCGAAAAAGCCCGTCCCATGTACCCCAAGGGTCCCACCGGCTTTGGCGTGCGCTTGCTGGTCCAGCTCCTGCGCACCTGGGGGCCATGATCCTTCCCCAAATGAAATGAAGATGGCACACACCGAAAGGCTTTCGACGGCTGTCGAGTCCCCTCATGCCCGCCCCTTTCATCGGACGTCCTCGGTCGTCCCCCTCATCCTGCTTTGGGTGCTGATCCCAGCCCTGGCCGTAGGATTTCTTTTGTTGCGCTTCGAATGGACGTATCGCGACCGCATCTACCCCGGTGTGCAGGTGATGGGCATCGATTTGGGCGGCATGACCCGGGATGAAGCCCAGGCCGCGGTGACCCTGGCCGCGCAAACGTACGCGCCGCCCCCTCTGGTCTTGCGGTTCGAGGACCAGGTTTGGCCGTTGGACCTCCGAAGCCTGGGCCTGGAGGTGGATGTGCAACCCAGCATCAACCGGGCCTATGCCTGGGGGCGCCGGGGGGGCTTTTTCCAAAACCTTTTGGAACAGTGGCACGCGTTCTGGCAGGGCGTAGTTCTGAAGCCCACCATCACGGTGAACCCGGGCCTGGTGGCCCAGACCGTGATGGAGCTCACCGCGCCCCTGAATCGTTCGGTCGTTGAATCCCAGGTCGAACTGAGTGAACTCCAGGTGGTCATCGTTGCCTCGCGGCCGGGGCAAAAGGTGGATGTGAACGCGACCAGCAAAGCCATCATCCAGCGGATTGAACAAGGCATGGGGGGCGTGGTGGATGTGCAGGTGAAGCACCTGGCCCCAGCCGGTGCTATCCCCGCGGCCAGCAAGGCGACCATGGAAGCCACCCTGAGCCAGCCCATTTTGCTCACAGACCCACAGGGGGAGTTTCAGTTCTCCTTGGATCCGGCCACCCTGGCTTCTCTAATCACCTGGATTCATGACAGCGACCACGTGGGCCAGGTGAAGCCCGAAGTAGATGTGGAACGGCTGCGGCCCATCGTGGAAAACTGGGCCAAACAGGTCTACCGCCCCCCTCTGGACGCGCGCTTTGACTTTGATCCCAAACGGGGGCAACTTATCGAGCTGGCTCCCAGCGCCTACGGGTATGAGCTCGATGTCGATGCCACCATCCAGGCCATTGTGGCGGCCATTGAATCGGGCGAGAAGGAGGCCACCCTGCCGGTACGGGCCATCAAGCCCGCGGTGGCCTCCGAAGACGCGGATCAATTTGGCATCAAGGAGCTGGTGGCCCGAGGGGTCACCCAATTCGCGGGGTCCAGCAAAGCCCGGGTGAAAAACATCGAGGTGGCGGCCTCCAAATTTGTGGGCGTTGTCATCCCCCCGGATGGGGTGTTTTCCTTCAACAACTATGTGGGGGATGTGACCGCAGCCAATGGGTTTGAAGATTCCCTGATCATCGCGGGGGATCGCACCGCGGTGGGGGTGGGGGGTGTGGTGTGCCAGGTGAGCACCACCATCTTCCGAGCGTCCTTTTTTGGCGGATTCCCCACCGTGGAACGATGGGCTCATGGCTACGTAGTCCATTGGTACGGGGAACCTGGCATTGATGCCACCGTCTA
>JALWZT010000335.1 GCA_027002405.1 Anaerolineae bacterium
ACGTCAGGTCATGACGCATGACGTTTGACGCTTGACGAAATCGGCTTCCCGCGCCAACGTGGCCGCGAGATGTTTTCATCCGTATCGGCGAACTGCCGTTCGTGGTGACTGCTATGAAAATAAAGTAATCAGTGATCAGTTATCAGTAATCAGTGGAAATCAGCGTTCCCTCCACCTGCCACCTTCCCCCTTCGTGCCTTCGTGGCAAAAAGTAGGAAAATCGATCCACTTATGACAGAACTCCCCTTTCAGGATGAAGAAGAAGTCCTGGTTCTGAGTACTCGCCAACCCTGGCCGCGATGGTTGTTGCTTTTTCTTAAAATCCTCGCCCTCCTCCTGGTGCTGGCGCTGTTGATTGCCGGGGGCATGGCCTGGCGCTACTATGCCGTGCAACGGCAGGTCAAAAAGGACCTGGCCATTTTCATCGGGCATGAGGAAGAACTGCGGGCTTTGGGAGGAGTGGACGCGGTCGATGAACTGGTCCCCCCCGATGTATCTCGCCCGTGGCGCTTCCGCTACCAATCCAGCATCCGGGCCCGCCGTGGTCGCGCCATCCCCGACCTGGTTCTGAAACGGGTCACCTATCATGACCGCACGGCTCGGGTACACCTTGAGGTGGATGGGCTTGAACAACAGCGCCAATACCGCCTGGAAGACGCCCGCTGGTATCGTGTGCCCTTCGAAGCGACCAACTGGGGCGAAAAGCAAGAGAGCCAACTTCCCCAGGGCGTCACGCTGGTATCCTGGCAAGAGGATGCTGATTTTGCGCAGGTACTCAGCCAGGACCTGCCCGATTTGCTGGGGATGCTCCAGGCGTTGGGGTTGCCTTTAAGCCGGTCCGCACATCGGGTGGTTATCATTCCCAAAGAATTTGGCAGCCTGGCCCGGCCGGGCGAAAAAGTTCAGGCCCTTATCATCAATTCCCCCCATGTGGATTGGATCCCCCAGGCTCCGGGAGAGCTTTCCTACGAGCAAGAACTGCGCCTGGCTTTGGCCCAACTGCTGTTCTCTCAGGCCCGCGACGAAAGCGGTGCTACCCCCTCCTTGCCCGGCGCGACCCGGGTTCAAACCGCGATCCATCATCTTTTGGCCTGGCAATGGGCTGTAGGTGAGGTCAACGACGCGGCCGTGTTGACCTGGGCCCGGAAGCTCAAAGGGCATTGGGTTTCCCCGGTCACGGGCCTGCCCCCTGATCTCATCACCGAACTTCAGCCCGAAGCCCCGGACGTGGCGGCTCGCTTGATGATGACCTATTTGCTCCGCCGCGAAGGGGTCGATGCCCTGGTTGCGTTACACGAAGCCATGCGCCATGCAACCACCTGGGATGAGGCCTATGCCCAGGCCGTGGGGCAGACCGCATTCCAGGTGGAGGAAGCAACCCGCCAGATGCTCCAGGACCCTACCGGCCCACTGCCTCCGTGGCCAGCCCCTGCTTCCCAACCGCCACCCCAAATGGTCACCTATCTGGGACTCGCGGGGGATGAGCACACCTTGATAGCGCGCGCCCCCCAGGGAGAAGCCCTGCTGCTGCATCTGCCCCCGGATGGTGCCATGACCCTGGCTGATGGTTCACATCTGGAGACTTCGTGTGTGGCCTCGGGGTCGCAACTGCGCCTGGCCGGTCGCTGGTTGGACCAGGGCCTGCGCGTGGAGGTGACCGGGCTCATCCTGGAACGGGCTGTATTGCCCCTGTCGGTGCAAACCCCGGCTTTGGACCCCCAGGCCCAGGCTTTGATCATGCACATGCGGCCCATGAAGCCGGGCCAGCAAGCCCAGGCTCGTCTGATGCAGCTCATGCCCGGCGGCATCGAGAAAACCCTGGTTTCCCTGGATACCACCCTGGTGGTGGCGGACCCCACCGGGCCCCTTTTGGCCTGGATGTCATCCTCCACCTGTGATCGTCCCTGGATTTTGGTCTATCAGCCCGAAGAGGGGGTGGTGGGCGCATGGTTGGCCCCAACCGGGGTGCAGCGCTTGCTCCGGGCCTGGCATATTGGAGATCACTTTTTCTTCCAGGTCGTCCAGCAGGAGCAAGGGGCGTTGATCTATCGTTCAGGGCCTGAGCATCGACTGGAACGGATGCCTGAGGAGACCCGGCTCCAGGTCCTGGAGAAGGCCCCCGTCATCCAGCGCTGGCAACCGCTTCAGGGGCGCTCCGACGCGTTCGTGGTAGAGGACCCTTTCATCCATGAGACACGCATCCTCTATCATGCCCGACAAGATGAGCAGGTGGGAATGTCATTGCTGGGATTGGGAGGGCCAGAAACCCGCTTCTATTTCCTGTTGCGTCGCTCGGAAGGGAAGTCCTGGGTCGCCGCGGTGGATTGGGATCATCCCGACGAAGTCCAATTGCTTTTCCCCATTCTCACTGGGGAGACCCTCGCGCCTGTGTTTGCTTTGTGTCCGGGCCAGGCCTATCTCTATGCCCATAGGGGGACGAAGGCCCAACCCACCATCGAAAGCTATCTCCGTTTGCACCGGGCCCAGAAGAGGGACCAGCTTTTGCTTTCAGTGGATGACCAGGTTCTGGTCCCCCTCTACTGCCGCATCCAGGGGCCGTGAGCCAGCGCCGGGGGATAATTCCTTAGCCACTATTGACCACCACCCAATCCACGGTCTGGGTGGCGTGAATCCACAGGCTGTCCCCTGGATGCAGGGTGGTGAGGTCGGAGGACTGGCCCGGGCGCCAGGTGCGCCAGCGATATTGGGCATTGTCCCATACCGCGACCTGGTCTACCACATGGATCACCCCTGCCAGGGCCTCATCGACCGACTGAGGCGCGAGGGAGGGGAACCCCACCTGGTTCCAGCCAGGCCGGAGGGAGATGGTGGTGGTTTGGGGCCGCTCGCCCGGGATTTCCAGGACCGCGGGCGCGTTCATCAGGATCCAAACGCTCATCTCGGGGGTGATGGCGGAAAGGTCGTTGCCACCCTGGGCCGGGTTGTAGACCCGCCAGCGGGGTGGGGTCACGCTGTTGTCGAACCAGCGCACCAGGTCGTAGCGGCCCGAGATGCTGTAGAGGAGGTCGGGAAGATGGGGGATGAGGGGGACGAGGGGCGTGGAAAAGGCGTTCCAGCCCGGATGGAGTTCGTAGACAAAGGTGGTCCTCCCCGTGGTGC
>JALWZT010000336.1 GCA_027002405.1 Anaerolineae bacterium
GCCTATGATACAACCTTCTCAAAAATGCTTCAACTCATCATCACCGCCAACGCCGCCAGTGTCGCCAACGCCGCCTATTTTCATCGTTATGTGGTGAGCCATCGCTCATGGTGACTGTTCCGTAAATTAGGATCAGGATTAGGATTGAGGATTGTCAGGCCGAGGTTAGGCGCGGGCACGAGTAATCAGTGATCAGTTATCAGTAATCAGTGTTCAGTCTTCAGTGTTCAGTAGCGCCGAGGCTAGAAACAACGCCCCTGCGGGAGCAGCCGGAATTATCCGGCGCCGTTCCTTAGCGCCCGAGGCTGAACCCTCAGGCTACGCGTACAAAGCCCCTTCGGGGCTTCACGTCGCCAGCCCGAAGGGCTTCGTATCCGTAGCTCGGAGGTTTAGCTCCTTTGCTTCCCTCAAAGTTCAGGATCGCCGCATCGGAGGTTGGAATTGGCCGCGGATAACGCGGATAAAGCAGATTTTCGCGGATTTTTCAAACAGATGCCATGCTTTTTCCCCAAAAATCCGTGTCGATCCGTCGCATCAGCGTCATCCGTGGCGAATTGAAGCGCTCGCCATCCACAAAATCGCGTGAAATTGGCGATAAGTTCATAACAGGTTCTAGCGAAGCGCAAAAACCACGGCATGGCGCTCGCTTCGCTCGCTAGATGCCCTTCGATTCCTCAGGGCAGGCTTTCGCTCCCTTCGGTCGCTCAGCATGACGAACATCTGCGGAAATCTGCGTCGCATCGGCGAAAATCAGCGTCCCTATTTTCCTCGGTATCGGCGCGCGGCCGCGCGTGGCGCCCGCTATGTAAATAGGATTCGGATCAGGATTAGGATTGAGGATCGCCAGGTCCACGTTGAGCGAGGCACCAACGGGCGTGATGCGTGAAACGTAAAACGTGAGAGCCTTACGCATCACGCATTACGCATCCCGGGCTCGGCTTCCCGCCCCAACGTGGCCGCGAGATGTTTTCATCCGTATCGGCGAGCTGCCGTTCGGGGTGACTGCTTTGTAAATAAGATTCGGATCAGGATTAGGATTGAGGATCGTCAGGACAACGTTGAGCGAGGCGACAACGGACGTGATGCGTGAAACGTAAAACGTGAGAGCCTTACGCATCACGCATTACGCATCACGTGCTCGGCTTCCCGCGCCAACGTGGCCGCGAGATGTTTTCATCCGTATCGGCGAACTGCCGTTCGTGGTGACTGTTTTCAAAGCCCAAAGATGTGGGTGATCACCGTGGTGCCTGCCCCTCCCACACTCTGCATCATCGCAACTTCAGGCCCGGGCAATTGATTGGGGCCCGCACGGCCCGTCAATTGCAAGACAATCTCGCAAACCTGGTACAAAGCCGTTGCTCCCACCGGATGCCCCCGGGCTTTGAGCCCGCCCATGGTGGCAATGGGGATGTCCCCATTCAGCGCAACGCGCATCTCCTGAGCCAAACGCCATCCCTGACCCTGGCGGGCATATCCCACCGCCTCCAAAATAAGGGCGGCCATGATGCTGGCAAATCAGGTGCGATACGCCCCATTGATGGTGACGTAATCATGGCTCAAATCGCAAGTCCACATCGTCACCTCGCCCGGGCCCTGGCCCAATTGCAGCTCAATAAGCAGCTCGGGTTGGGCAAACCGCTCCGAGGCTTCCGCTTCGGCATAATCCAGAGGCATGCCTTGGGAAACCAGATGAAGTAAGGGGAGATAATGTTTTGCGTCCGGTCCGCCCGTGATCCACAGCTCGGCTTGCTCAGGATCAAAGACCACCCCACTATTCCCGGCTGCGGCCAAGATACGCCCCCAATTCGCGTCCCCACCATAGATGGCTGTCTTGACCAGGGGGGAAGTGGCAATCTCCTCCGCCACCCGATGGGCCTCCTGTTCGGTAGCCAGCCCTCTGACATGCAACGTCACAAAACGGGTGGCTCCTTCGCCATCACGCACAATGGCTTGGGCCAACTGGATGCTCATCTGGGTCAACGATTCTGTAAAGCGCTCAAATTCAGGCGTTCCAGGCTCGATCCATTTCCCCCCTGCCCGGCCATTGGCCAACAGGGCCACTGTATCATTGGTGCTTGTATCCCCATCCACACTGATGCGATTAAAAGAACGCTCGGTGGCCCGGCTCAATGCCTCCTGGGCTGCTTCGGGCGTTAATGCCGCGTCGGTGACCAAAACCGCCAACATGGTCGCCATCTTCGGATGAATCATCCCCGCGCCTTTGCTCATCCCGGCCAATGTGATCCATCCCTCCTCCCCTTGTATCTGGGTCGCAGCCACTTTGGGCCGTGTGTCCGTGGTCATCATGGCCCGAGCTGCATCCATAAACCCCCCGACATCGGCTCTGAGGGCCTGAAAAAGCCGCGGCATGGCCTCCTCGATGCGTTCCACAGGCAATGGCACCCCTATCACCCCGGTAGACATGACCAGGGTGGACCAGGGGCTCAGCCCCAACGTGCGTTCCACAGCCTCGGCCATCCGTCGGGCATGGGCCAGGCCTTGGGGTCCGGTCACTGCGTTGGCATTGCCGCTATTGACGACCACCGCCTGCACCCCTTCCCGATTCAGCGCCAATAACTTCCGATCATACACCACGGGCGCGGCAGCATAGCGGTTCTGCGTGAAAACCGCGGCCGCGACCGCTGGAGTTTCTGAAAAAATCAGGGCCAAATCGAGCTCGGCATGGGCCTTGATACCGCAAGCCACGCCTGCATAACGGAAACCTCGAGGAAGGGCTTGAATGGATCGCATCTTACTCATCTTGCTTCTCATTGTACCGAGCAAAAACGAATTCGCAAAAATTGGTCCTTCGCTTCGTAACTTCTCGACATGCCGACCGTCTACATAAGTACGATCCCCACATTACTGTCCCCCGTCCATTTCTTCTCCTCATCCCCCAAGGAGAAATCCTGTGAAATTTATACGCAATTGGTTTCTTTGGGTTGCGTGGATTGCGTTGGCTTCATTTTGGGGAAGCCTTCCTGTCCGGGCAGAGCCAGGGAATACATGGCATCTATCCTGGCAAGCGCTGGGATTAGGGCAAAATGTGCGCCTTGAGGGCCAGATTGCCTCTCGGGATCTCTTTATTCCTGTCCCCAAGGGGCTCAAACCCTCCCAGCTCTCGGGGGTCCTTCGCATCTCGCCCGATATTGAAGATGGCTATCTGGAGGTCCGTAGCCGAGACCACTTGCTGGGAACCTTTCGTTTGGAGCCAGGCCAACAAGGCAAGGAATGGGTGATTCCTCTGGCCTCAGCCCCCATCGAAGGCCACACATTGCCCCTCACCCTCAAAGCGCGTTTGCGCAGCCAGGAATCGCCCTGTATTACCAGCCGAATTGGGGCATGGATAGAGCTGGAAGATCCGGTCGTGGCCTTTTCGGGAGCCCCTGTTCCCCCTCAAAAAGTCAGTGAATTTTTGCCCCCTATCGCGCACACCCTCTATATCTTTGTTTCCGAGCCTCCCACCCCTGCCGAAGCCCAGGCGGCCTTAACCCTGGCCGCGGGCCTGCAGCGTCGCTATCGCGGGATCAAGCCCTTCCAACTCACCCTCCAGCCCTGGCAGGGAGGCCGTACCTATTCTCAACTCGCGGCCAACCCCGAACGCATCACCCGAGCCATCTATCTTCGCGAAAGCGATCAAAACCAGATCCGCGTGGCAACCCATGCCCCTGACGCCATCCCCTTGTTGGAAATCATGGCGCCAGCCTCTGATCTGAACAACCAGGTCCAGTGGTTGATCAGCCCGTGGGTGCTTACTGCCCAGGATGAGGTGGTTCATGATCTCATTTATACCCCCTCTTCCCAAAACAGAACAAAACAAGTCCTTTTGGCAGACCTGAACGTATCCAGTTGGCAAGTTTCGGGAGTGGGGGAGCTCAATATATCCGTCCCCTTTGCCCAGGCCGACCTGGGAGGCCCCGTCCAGGACCTTTATCTCCGACTCGCCGGAAACTACACGCCCCCTCCCCGGGAAGCTCAAGCCACCCTTTCCCTTTATTTCAATGAAAGCCTCTTCTTTGCCATGCCCCTGGATAGCAGCGGCGCATTCGATATCTACGCACATGTTCCTCATCACTTGCTCCAACGGGACAATTTACTCCGAGTGCTTTTAACCTACACGCCCCCAAGTCCTGGATGCGCCTTGGATGCTCATCCCTTTGCCGCCTCCTTACACCAGGGTTCTTATCTTGACCTGGACTTCGGCGCATCGCCTCCCTGGCAGTTCTCCCATTTGCCCCAAATCCTCGTGCCGAATTTCCAGATTGCTTTTACCACCCTGGACCTTTCCCATCTGGATGCGGCCGTGCAATTGACCACATCCTGGCAACAGCTTACCCGGGCCCTGTTGCACCCCCAGGTGGTGTCATGGAACCCTAAAGCCGAGACATCGACAACGCCTCTCCTTTTCCTGACCGATGATCCCCAAACCCTTCAACAGCTAAACGCGCCCGTGCAACTCAAGCCTTTCCGGATTATCGACGCGACGGGCCAGGAACGCTTTCGCTATGAAAAAAACGCCACCTATGGGGTGCTCCAAATCTTCCCCTATCAGGAACGCCCCCTTATCGCCCTCTCTGTCACCCCTGAGATGGATGTAGAAGAGATAGCGCAAGCCGTCTCTACCCTGCCCCACGGCTGGTATGATTTGCAGGGCGACTTTCTCCTGGTCCCCCACGAAGGCCAACCGGTCACGCTGCTGACCCAGGGCGATGGTATTCATGTTGAACCCTTGGAACCCAGTGCAGAGACCTTATGGCAACAATGGCGCCCCTTCATCTATCCCTTCTTGCTGCTTGCCATCCTCTTCCTGGCCGCGTGGCTTTACCCACGCCTGATTCGCTCTCCTAAACAAAATGACTGATGGACGAAGGTCGCCTACGTCTGGGAGAAGCATTGATAGCCGCAGGGGCCATCACCCCGGAGCTATTGCAGGAAGCCTTGGAGATTCAGCAACGCTCGGGAGCTCGTCTCGGCGAGATTCTCCTGGCCCGGGGGTATGTGACGCGTCGGCAACTTTACCGCGCCCTTTCTCAAGTTTGGGGGATTCCATATATCGAACTTGACAAAACCACGCCGGACCCACAACTTGCCCAACAGTTTGACCCCGAAATCATTGCCAAATTCCGCTTTTTTCCACTCCATCAAACCGAAGAGGCTGTGACCGTCGCGGTGGCCGAGCCGCCTGGTCCGGAGATCGAAGCCCAACTCCGGGCCGTATTGGGCGATAAACCCATCCATTTTTTGGCCACCACGCAATGGGATATTGAGCGAGCGTTATTGACTTTCTTCCGAGGCCATCTTCTGGATAAAGCCACCTTTGGGCTTTTTCAACGCGCACCCCAAGAGTCCGCGTATACCACATTGACTCGAAACCAATACCTCGTCTTTGTAGGTATTTTACTGATACTGGTCTCTTGTCTCTTTTTCCAAACCAAACTTGCCTTGATCCTATTGAACCTCATCGTCAACGTGAGCTTTTTGGTAGGGATCCTTTTTAAGTTCGTGGTTTCTCTGGCAGGGGCCAAAATCGAAACCAAAGAACCGGTTACGCGACAAGAGGTGGAAGCCTTGCGGGATGAAGAACTTCCTCGCTACACCATCCTGGTCCCTGTCTACCAGGAAGCCAACATCATCGCCAAGCTGTTAGACAACCTGCTTTCTCTGGATTATCCGCCGGAAAAATTGGAAATTCTGCTTTTGATGGAAGAAAACGATGAAGAAACCATCGCAGCCGCCAAAGCAGCCAGGCCCCCGAATCTTATCACCTTTGTTATCATCCCCGACGCCCAACCCAAGACCAAACCCAAAGCCTGTAATGTGGGGCTCTTCCTGGCCAGTGGGGATTATCTGGTGATCTATGACGCCGAGGACCGTCCCGAACCGGATCAGCTAAAAAAAGCGGTTGTAGCCTTTAAGAAAGGGGAAGAGAGCCTGGTCTGTGTCCAGGCTGCGCTGAATTACTTCAATGCTTATGAGAATTTCCTGACCAAGATGTTCACTCTGGAATATTCTTACTGGTTTGATTACATGCTTCCTGGCTTAGATCGGCTCCGATTGCCCATTCCCCTGGGCGGCACCAGCAATCATTTCCGCACCCAAATCCTGCGACAACTGGGAGGTTGGGACCCATTCAACGTCACCGAGGATGCGGATTTAGGAATTCGAGCCGCGGCCCATGGCTACACGGTGGGTATTGTGAATTCAACCACGTACGAAGAAGCCAATAGCCGGGTGTACAATTGGATTCGCCAACGCTCTCGGTGGGTCAAAGGATACATGCAAACCACGCTGGTGCACTTCCGTCATCCTCGTCGCCTGGCCCGACAGCTAGGATGGCGCGGCTCCCTGGGGTTTCTCCTTTTGGTCGGCGGGACTCCGGTTATTTTCCTCAGCAATGTGATCATGTGGTTCATTTTTACCAGTTGGGCTTTCCTCTCGGTCCATGCTTTCGCGTTTTTGTTCCCTATGGGCATCCTCTACATTGGATTGGCGAACTTCTTGATCGGCAACGGACTTATGATTTACCTCAACATGCTGGCCGTGGTCAAACGACGGTTCTACCGTCTGTTGCCCTACGCATTGCTCAATCCCATCTATTGGATCCTGCATTCCCTGGCCGCCTACAAAGCTTTAGTCCAACTGGTAACCCGGCCTCATTATTGGGAAAAAACCTTCCATGGCATCACCCAGTATACTGATGGCACCACCCCGCCCTGAATACGTTACGAAGTGACTCCATGCAACGCAGGATGCTACGCATCTTCCCCAAGTCCTCCCCATTGATCCTGATCTTCGCGTGCCCATTGCTTTATTTAGCCTGGGCCGCGTCTCGCGCGCATTTTATCGGGGATATCAACGCGCGGATTCTGGCCGAAGCCCTTATTCTCATTCAACACAAACCCTTCGACACCATCGGGTTTGTTTACCCAAACCTTTTGGTGCTTCTGGCTGCGCTGGCGCCTTCCCCTTTGGGCCTGTCCGTCATGGGGGCATTGGCCGGAGGTGTCACGGTATGGATGATTTGGCGTCATTTGTATCGAGGCACCTTGTCCACCCTTTCCCGAGTCCTGTTTACCATCACATTTCTCTTTACCATCCCCATCCTCTATCTCTTCACCCAATCTCTGCCCGATGCCCTGGCCCTGATGCTTTTCGCCTTTGCCTGGCGGGCATTCCTCCGATTCTTTTTGGGGCGTATCACCTGGGCGGGCTTTGCTTCGGGCCTGATACTCGGGCTCACCCTCTTTTTCAATCTCAATGCCATTGTCTGGGGTGTCGCGTTTAGTGCGGGGGTGTTTGGCCTCATCCAATTCTCTCATCGCCTGCCCCAGAGCAAACATCCGGGGGCCAGCTATGGCATGGCCATGATCATTGCTTTCCCGGTCCTCTACATTTTCTTTTCCTGGCTCTATTTAAGCTGGATCCGCTTTGGGGACATCTGGGCTTTTCTAGGCAATTCCATCCTGCCCGTCCAGGGATATCTGAAGGCGCCCGGAGAACCGGTCTTCACCATGAAGGAGGCGGCCTTCATCACCTTGGGAGAAATGTTTTATCAGCCCCTGGTTTTGGCCATCTTCAGTGTGCTCATTGCCAGCAATGCCCTTTGGTTGGCCGCGCTGGCCATTGCTTTTTCCAGCATTACCCTTTTCCGGGGCCTGGGGTTGGTCCTCTATACCGAGCCGCTGGCCATCGCGGTTTTCGCCATCCTTGCGTTGATGGCTATCCCCCCGCGCCTGAGCCGCCCCTGGCGATTCTTTCTCACCGCGGCCGCGATGGTCCAACTGGTACTCACCCCCACTTTTACCATCCCTTCGGCCGACGTCCAAGCCTGGCATACCGCGATCCTCACCCTCACCCCCAGACCCCAAGACATCCTGGAGGAACAAGTGGCCCGGGCCATGGCTCGAGCTCATCCCGCCAGCATTTTGGCAGACCATCGAACCATCTACCGCTACATCGCCCGAGCAGGTACCTCTCGTCCATTTCTCCTGCCCGAGGACGCGAACTTCAAAGAAGCCATGGTGTATCCTCCTGCCTTTGTTTCCTATATCCTGATCGCAGAAAATCCCCCTCCTCAGGATGCGATTTCCGCGTCCTACCTCCGAACCCCACCCAGGGGCTTTGTACTTTCGGCCCACTGGCCCGGATGGCGTCTCTATCGAAGAATCGACGCCCCCGATCTCTTCCCTCCCGACCTCGGGCTCAACCTATCCACCTCAAAATAAAACCCCGAGCGGATAAATACCGCCGGGGCTTGGGGAAAGGCGGAGAGGGTGGGATTCGAACCCACGATCCCCAGGGGGGATACGCGCTCTCCAGGCGCGCGCACTAGACCGGACTATGCGACCTCTCCATAGGAATCAGTGCCAATCAGTGTTCCTTTTTCCATTTTTATCCTGAATTGAGGGCGGGATAACCCGCCGCCCAAAGGCGGAGAGGGAGGGATTCGAACCCTCGAGGGCGGTGAACCCTACGCGTTTTCGAGACGCGCGCACTCGGCCAGACTATGCGACCTCTCCAAGACATGAAGAAGGCGCCAGGCCATATGCCATAGCCCGACACCTTATCAGAGCGGGTGATCGGATTCGAACCGACGACATACAGCTTGGGAAGCTGTCGTTCTACCACTGAACTACACCCGCATGCCCTTTAATTATAACGATAGTTTGGCATTTCGTCAACCCCCGGGTGGATATAAAGCCAGCACCTCGCGCAGGAACGCGGCCTGGTCCCAGGCCCCATGGCGGCTGACGCCCAGGCGGACAATGACCATGTTCCGAGATGGGATGACCACGACATATTGGCCATCATGCCCTTCGGCCGCGTAGGCATCATTAGGGACACCCTCCCATTCCTTATGCTCCCCCACGCCGCGGTTCAGCCACCATAGCGCGCCATATTGTCCCTGAGAGGGAGACGTGGGCGTGCGTGCGTAGTCTACCCAGCCTTCGGGCAAGATACGCTGACCATTCCAAACGCCATCTTGCAGATACAAAAGCCCGAACCGGGCCCAGTCGCGGGCGGTGGCATACATGTAGGAGGACCCCACAAAGGTTCCCGAAGCGTCAGGCTCGAGCACCGCGCTGCTCATGCCAATACGATTGAAGAGAGCTTGGCGAGGAAAAGCCCAGTAGGTCTGGACATCGCCACCGATAACATGGCGGATGATGCGGGAAAGGATGTTGGCCGTGCCGCTGGAGTAGTTCCACACGGTATCGGGCGGGGCGGCCAGGGGCATGGATGCAGCATAAGCCCCCATGTCGCTGGTATTGTAGAGCATTTGGGTGACGCCTGTGCGCAGGTCACCGTAGTCTTCATTGAATGCCAGGCCGCTGCTCATGCGCATGAGTTGGTCAATGGTGATAGTGTGACGGGGATCGTCGGGCGAGGCCCATTCGGGCACGGGCGCGGGCTGATGAATCTCCAGGTCTCCCTGCAAGACGCCCGTTTGCACCAACACCCCCAACAGCGCATGGGTGACGCTTTTGGTCATGGACCAACCCAGGAAAGGCGTATCCGGGCCGTAACCCTCTGCGTAGCGTTCGGCAATGATGTGGCCATCCTTCACGATCACAATGGCACGGGTGCGTCGCTGGGGATGGGTGGGATCAGGCTCGGCAAAGGCATCGTCTAGCACCGCTTCCAGCGCGGGGTTGGGCTCATAGGAGACAGCTTCGCCATAAGGCCAGGGTTGGTTGGGATCCACAGGCGCGAGCGGGGGCAGGTCGGGCGCCCGGGTTTCGAAGGGCCCTTTACCGGCCAGCAGGGTGCAGCCCAGGCCCGGCCGGTAGATGGCCCTTTGCTTCGCCGCCCACCCCCACAGGGTGGCGGAAACCTCCCTTCTGGTCTCATCCAGACGAACCCGCAGGAAAGGAACCAGGGGATTGTCGGGCAACTCGGCCATGGCTGTGTCCACGCTCTGCCCCGTGAGATAATGATTGGAGCAGATGACCTTGGCCGTGTAGCCCGTCGCCACCTTGAAGACAGGGAGCATGTAGAGATATCCCCCAGCCAGGAGGATGAGCAGGATGACGAAAAGCCCAATGAGAATGCGTGGAAACCAGTGTTTCATGATAGTGACAACCTGCCTTGAAAGTAGAGTAATCAGTATTCAGTGTTCAGTGTTCAGTAGCGCCGATGCTAGAAACAGCACTGCGGGGCTAGCCGGATTATGGAGTTTTACAAATTAAACGGGTCATAGGCCTCATTCTATTACCAGATTGTTTTGTAAACGTTCATCATCCGGCGCCGTTTTATAGCCCGGCGACTTCATCGCCGG